>CAYGWQ010000006.1:0-50931 GCA_964353465.1 uncultured Acidobacteriota bacterium
CCAATTCGCTCTGAAAGCGGCGGCAAGCAACTGAGTCCCACTTCCAATTGCACCCTTGATGGTTGCGGCAATCGACAAGAAGACTTATAGTCTGATACGAAGAGACAAACCCGGTTCCGTGAATCATGAGAAAGCATAGGGAGTGAAGACCGTGAGATCATTGATTTGTTTGATGCTGTTTTGTATGTCGATGAGCCAGGCTCAGGATAAAGGCATATTCCTATCTTATTATGCGGACAAAGCCGTGGAGCCGACAGCGGATCCGGACTCAGCATTTTGGCAGGGGATTCAGGGTGTAGTCATCGACAAAAGCGTCCTTGGGCCGGCTATGCCCATGTATCGCGCCGAGGTCCGGTCCCGGTGGACCAGCGAATATGTTTATTTTTTGTTCATCGGACCCTACCAGAAGCTCATCCTGAACTCGAGTCCCGACACAGCCAAAGAAACGTACCGCCTTTGGGAGAAGGATTGTTTCGAGGTGTACCTGGGCGCCGATTTTGAACACATCAACCGCTACCGTGAATTCCAGATGTCCCCCCAAGGGGAGTTTCTCGACCTGGATATCGATTCCACGAGAACCAAGCCGGGATTCAATGGCGAAAACGACTGGAACGCCGGCATGAAGGTCAAGGCCCGTATCGACGAGAAGAAAAAAATCTGGTTTGGCGAAATGCGGATCCCGATCGCCGCTGTGGACAGCCGCCCGGCACAGGCGGGCCATGAGATGCGGATCAACCTGTACCGCCAGGATGGAGCGCCTCCGGATCGCATCTTTCTCGCCTGGCAGCCGCCCGGCGTCTGGAATCCGCACCATCCGGAGAAATTCGGTATCCTGAGGCTGATCCGCTGAAAATATTTAAACCATGAAATACACGAAACTAATTTTCGTGTGTTTCGTGTATTTCGTGGTTTAGAAGTTTATCCCGTGAAATAAAGGTACGCGCCGAGGATGCAGGCGAAGACAAACGCGGAAGCCGCGACATCCTGCCAGGTCCAGCTGGCGCGGGTGCGCGTGCGGTCTTCATGCGTGACCGTGCCGTAGGTCAGACTCTTGATTCTCACGTAGTCCGGTTCGGAAGTCACATAGCTGACCACGACCATGACCACCGCCGAAACCACCGTGATCAGAACGCTCCAATACTGGAAATAGATGTTGTTGATGATCCAGAGGAACGTGCCGGTCGTGTAGCCGGTCTCAAATCCCTTGAGGCCCATGGTAACCGGCGTATCCACCAGCATGCGGAACAGGCCCATCACAAAGCCCACTACCATGGCCCACAGACATCCCTTGGCATTGAGGCGCTTGAAGAACACACCGAAGAAAAACACCACGAAAATCGGCGGCGCCAGATAACCCTGAACGGACTGCAGATAGTTGTAAAGTCCGGCCGCGCCCTTGATGACCGGGATCCAGGCGAGGGCAATCAACACCATGATGCCGGTAGCGATGCGCCCGGTGCGCACCAGCTGGTGCTGTGTGGCTTTGGGTCTCCATTTCTCGTAAAGGTCGACGGTGAACAGTGTGGAGCAGGCGTTGAACACCCCCGCGAGGGATCCCATCAACGCGGAAAGCAAGCCTGCCACGACAATGCCGCGCAGCCCCGGCGGCAGGAGGTACTGCACCATTAAGGGAAACGCTCCCTGCGCCTCTCTGGTTGCCTGGCCGTTGGCTCCGATCAGGATGCTCTGGAGTTCGGGGATCTTGCCGCTCTTGGCTAATGCGAAGCAGATCATGCCGGGAATGATGAACAGATACACCGGAAACAGCTTGAGGAAGCCGGCGAAGATGCTGCCGCGGCGCGCCACCGTTTCATTCGGCGCTCCCAAGGCGCGCTGCACGATATACTGGTCGGTGCACCAGTACCAGAGGCCGATGATCGGCGCACAGAACAGCATGCCCAACCAAGGATAGTGGCCGTTGAAGTACCAGGCCTGTTTCACAATGTTCCCGACGGAATCCTTGACCATGACCGGATCCCACGTGCCCTCGACGCCTGGCGGAATGAGCGGTTTCCAGAGGTTGAACATGTCGGATCCGCACCAATAGCGCAGTTCGTTCCAGCCGCCCAGCTTGTAAAGCCCGTAAACGGTCAGCAGGCCGGAGCCGAGGATCAGGACCGTCACCTGCACGGCGTCGTTATATGCCACGGCGCGCATGCCGCCCAGCATCGTGTACAGGCCGGTCAGGACGATGACCAGCACGGAACCGATCCAAAAGCTGTCGATCTCGTAGCCTCCGGCCTGGATGCGCATTTCCGGCAGGAGCGTGGCGAACACCACACCGCCCGCGAAGATGCCTACGGCAATCTTCGACACGACAAAAGTGATCAGGGAGACTACCGACAGGATGTAGCGGGAGCCCGTGGAAAACCGTTTTTCGAGGAACTCCGGCATGGTGAAGACCAGCGACCGGGCGTAGAAGGGGACAAACACCCACGCCAGCACCAGCAGGCACCAGGCATGCAATTCATAATGGGCCATGGCCACGCCGTCCACGGCTCCGGAACCCGCCAGCCCAACGATGTGCTCGGATCCGATATTCGAAGCAAAGATGGACGCGCCGATGACCCACCAGCCGAGATTGCGGCCGGCGAGAAAGTAATCGGCAGCGGTATCTTTGCCCTTGCGGACTACCCACCATGCGACGCACAACAAAATGCTGAAATAGAGCGCAATCATTAACCAGTCGATCGGTGTGATGTGCGAACCGGTTGTGGTGTTTTGAAGCGCAAGAAAGAATGTGGAGGACCGAAGGTTCATAAGATTCTCTTTCTTTCAGCAGTCATTGGTTCGATTGAGACTCCGGGATTGCCGAAGCCGATTGCCGCATCGAGGCGCAGTCACCTCCCGGCCTTGGCAAGCGGATCATACCCCAGAATTAGTTAATATTATTCAAGAATTCACATAGAAAAATCCAACCGGCAAAACGCAACTGGCTCTGTTACGCCACACGCCCTGCAGGTGGCATGGAGATTTAAAAATCATGGCTCCTGTCACCGGAATCAGTCGAGGACACGGTAGTACTTGAAGATCGGATAGGCAACGCGGCCTTTGTCTGCACCTATGGATTTGAAGTAGGCATCGAAGACGCCGGAGCCCACGAAGCCGTCGGCAGCTTGCGGTTCCAGACAATAGAAAGCCACGTTGGCTGCCGGCTGGGCCATGTCTACACGGAATGTTCCTGCCGGGAATTCCCTGGCCGGGGACTTTTCAAATCCGCCGTCGAGCTTGACCATGTTGTAACCATTGCCGTGGCCCTGGCCGATTCGGTCGATGAAAAATTCCTCCCCCGAAACTTTGATCGGCTTATTCAGAACCTCGATCCTGACGTTGTGGATTCGCAGTTTGTCGGCGATAAAACCCAGTTCAGCCGGTATCAGGTAGCCACGGGGCATGGCCGCCGAGGCTGTTCCGACAGGCTTTGTCATGAACTCCACTCCCTTGACCAGTTCGGGCGCGGCGAGCATATGCGCAGGGATCTTGCCGCGAACGCTCGTGCCCGGGAGGAGTTCGGAGATGTTTCTCTGCCGGTAGGCCAGTACATCCACCTTTCCCCACGATTCATACTTGCCGGCCAGGAAATTCATGAGTTCGCCGGATTCAGCCCTGGTTTTCACGGCCTCCACGATTTCCGCGTCGGCCCGGCGGCAGATCTCCTGCATCTCCTTGCCGTGAGCGGCGGCGAATTTCAGGACTTCGGCGATCAGCGCGTAATGGGCATAGATCCTGCGCTCAAAGGATTCGTGGCCCGGCGTCTCCGCGAGGATGGCCATCCGGCTCCTCAGGCCGTAGGTATTGGCGATGAACTTGGCTTCGTTTGACCAGATGGCCTGATCATGACCCCAGACCGTCGGCGGCCATTGATTGTCGAATCCGCAATGGGTGAAAACCTCGAGGCCGAAGTTCTTGCGGGTTTCTTCCCGGACGGCCGGAAAGAGGGTGTCGAACACGTAGCCGCGCGGCCCGGGGTGCGCGGCCGGAACCGTGCAGGTGGCGTAACCATTGGCATAGCCGTGCTGGACACGGCCCATCATGTGCGCGTCAAAGAGCAGAATGGGATCCCAGCGGTTGAAAATCGTCCGGTAGAGCCCGGCGACTTCGACCGTATCCACCCGGATTGCGTCGCGGTTGAGGTTGAGGTTCTGGGAATTATTTCCGGTCCCGACGAAGTGGGGCGTGCCTTCGCCGAAGTTCAGAGTGTCGTTGCCGTCGATATTGAAACTCGGGCAGACAATGATGATCAGGTTGTCGAGGAGATGAGTCATCCGGCCGAAGAGGATCTCGCGCACCAGCATCAGCAGCGCCTCTTTGCCTTCCGGCTCATAGGGGTGTATGTTCCCCTGGAGGTAGACGACAGTCTTTCCGGATTTTGCCGCCTCATCCGGCGTAGTGATCCGCGGACTGGCAAGGACGATGGCCGGGCAGATCCTGCGCTGCGGGCTGGTGTATACGGAAAATACATGAACCTTGTCGCTGTTCCAGCGCAGGACGTCGATGAACTCGAGGATTTCCAGAGAAGTGGCGGTCCGCTCGTACTGGGTCTTTTCCGGGACAGTCAGATAATTGGCGGCCCAGTTCCCGTTCCACCCCTTGGGGACAGAATCGCCCCAGTAGATCTGCTGGGCCAGGGCTGTGGCGACGATGGCAAGAACTGCAAGGATAGGCGCGGTCGTCCTCTTCATGAATCACCTCCTGGCTTAAGCCGGATAGGACTCTATTTTGAGGAGCGCATTCTGTCAAGGGTGTGAAACAGCCTGCAGCCGAATTCCGGAACGGCGGGAACACGCATTATTCATGAAGAAACGGTCGCAAGACATCTCGGACACGGAGGGACGCGGACTAACACGGACCGGGTCTGTACTATCTACATGCAAATCCTCTGCACGAAGGAAAGGATTGGCACCCACGAGATGCAGAGCCGGGAGGCGCGAAGCGCCGGTAGAGAATAGCCCCGCCCGTGAGGGCGGGGCTGAGGGAGACAAAGAATGGAGGTCCGAAGGACCGGCTCAGAGAACGTGTGCCGCACCTTCGGCGCTCATGCCAATGGCCTGCAAACCCCGGCCTCACGGCCGGGGCTATTGTCTGCCGCCTCTTCGAGGCTCCCTTTTGCCGTGCCTTGGCGGTGAGGTTTCTCTGGTTGCGGGTATGCCGCGCTGTGCTTTTCCGTGTCCTGAGAGCCCTCTGTCATGAACGAATCCCGACCCATGAATTGTTTTTCAGCCGTTTGCGAACGACGTTCATGACAAATGCGGGGCAGGCTCTCACTCCAGCAGCCGGACTATGGAGAAGGTGAGCCGGAAAGTATCCTGGTCGGCACTGTCCAGGCGCACCACCACCTTGGACCCCAGCTTGAAGTGGCGGCGGTGGCGCTCGCCGACGAAGGAATGCGATTTCTCCTTATAGAAGTAACTGTCATCAATGAGTGTGGCTGCAGGCACGAAGCCTTCTACGTAGTGGTCCAGCAACTCCACGAAGAATCCCTGGCGCATAATGGAGAAAACGATGGCCTCGAATTCATCGCCGACCTTGTCCGCCATGAATTGGACCTTTTTGATTTTTTCAATCTCCCGTTCCGCTTCGTCCGCATTGCGTTCGCGTGCCGAGGTGTGGGCGGCGATCTCCGGCAGCCGGGCTGCCATTTCTTCCCTCCAGGTTTGCGAAGGATCCGGCGTCAGGCTCCTTTTCAGGAGCCGGTGCACTACCAGGTCGGGGTAGCGCCGGATGGGGGAAGTGAAGTGGGTGTACTCGGGTGTCGCCAGCCCGAAATGACCCAGGTTTTCCGCAGAGTACCGCGCCTGCATAAAGGAGCGCAACATCAGGTACGCAAGGAAACGCCCTTCTTTTTTGCCTTCGAGCTTGGCGACGAATTTCTGAAAGTCCCGGGGGCGATACGCGCCGTCGCGGCTTTCGAGGGCGTAGCCGAGCGCGCCGGCAAACTCCGCAAAGTCAGCCACCTTTTGAGCGTCCGGCTCCTCATGCACCCGGTAAAGGGCCGAGCCGCCTGATGCGGTCAGCTGCCCGGCGACGGTCTCATTGGCAAGCAGCATGAACTCCTCGATAATGCGGTGGGCGATGTTGCGTTCTGCGGGAAGAATGCTGATCACACGCCCGGTCCGGTCCAGTTCGATTTCCGCCTCGGGCAAATCGAAATCGACGGCGCCGCGACGGTACCTCTTTCTGGCCAGAATGAGGCAAAGCTCCTCCATGGTCTCAAAGAGCGAAACAAATCCGGCATATCGGCTGCGTTCTTCGCGATCTTTGTCCCGGAGGATCCGAGCCACGGATGTGTAAGTCATGCGGGCGCGACTGCGAATCACGGCTTCCGTGAAGCGTTTCCTGACGACCTGTCCGTGCCCATCGACTTCCATGATCGCCGAGAACACGAGCCGATCCACCTCGGGCTTCAGGCAGCAGATCCCGTTCGAGAGCTTCGGCGGGAGCATCGGGATCGAGCGATCGGGGAAATAGACCGAAGTGCCCCGGGCGAAGGCGTCGGCATCGAGAGCGGTGCCCTCGCGCACATAGTGGGAGACATCCGAGATGTGCACGCCGAGAAGATAGTTGCCGGACGGCAGCTTTTCCAGAGTGACGGCATCATCAAAGTCGCGCGCAGTCTCCCCGTCCATGGTGACTGCCTGCTCATCGCGGAAATCCTCGCGTCCCCGGCAATCTTCCTCCGGGGCATGGTCCGGAATTGCGTCCGCTTCCTCCAGTGCCTTCGGATCGAAGTCAACGGGCAGGCCGAACTTATGTTCCACGATCCTGTATTCAATGCCCGGGTCGCCCGGGAAGCCCAGGATTTCCAGCACCCGGCCCTGAGGAGTCTGGTGCCGGCCCGGCGGCACGATAAGCGCGACGGATACGATCTGGCCGTTCCTGGCGCCCTTGTTGTGCTGGTACGGGATGATAATGTCCTGAAACATGCGCGCATCGAGGGGGACCACCATGGGGAATCGCGGGTGTTCATAGTATCGTCCCACGATGCTTGGGTACTTTCGTTCCAACACACGGAGAACCGTGCCTTCGATCCGTTCCTCACGATCCCCCGCCGCTGGATGCGCACGACGGCGCGGCCGGGAGGGCAGTTTTTTTCTGGCTATCTTGATCAACACGCGATCCCCGTGCAGTGCTTCCTCCATGTTCCGCGCCGGAACAAAGACGTCCTGACTGCAGACCGATCGATCGTCAGGCTTCACGAATCCATAGCCGTCGCGGTGGCAGCTCAGGATGCCGGAAACCAGCGACTCCCTGGCGGGGAGCGCATAACGGCCCCTCTTGATGCGGTGGATCACACCTTGCGAGTCGAGCTCGTCAAGATAGCGCTGGAGGCTGCGCCGGTCGTCGCTGTCCAGATCCAGGAATCGCACCACGTCGCGAAACGTGAACGCCCGGCTGTCCGGCCCGCGAACGTACTTCAATACCTCCTGCTTCTGCGACACTGTAAGCAATGCAGCCTCCCCGGGCAATCATACCATGCACCGGCCGCAGGCTTCGGCTCCCGACCACAGACCTCCGACCCCCGCCTTCAGACCTCCGACTTCAGACGAATGGCGCCTGGTTAGTGTCCCCTCCGGGGATGGTTGAAACCCCTCGCCTTCAGGCGAAGAAAAGGTTGGCGATGTCGACGAAGGTCGACGAGCCTGGTTTTCGACATAAAGAAACAGCAGACTGGGCGTCGCGGCGGTTCCGAAATTATTGACGCCTTTCGCCATCTGCTTTTCAGTCGACTTCGAGTCGACATCCTATGAACCCCTCGCCTTCAAGGCGAGGATTGTTCAGTTTCTGTCGCGAAACTCACGTTTGGGGCGGACTCGTCCGTCAATCAGAGCGATCATGTGCGGGCGGGCTTTAGCCCGTGCCCGGTGTGCCTGACTGAGGGATCGGTGCTTCTATCCACACAGCGCCTTAATAAAAAATGAATTACGCTCATGAAATTAACCGTATCGTGGTTGTTATCTTTAATGCGCGGGCTAAAGCCCGCCCCCACGTTTGACTTCCATCCAGACGGCGCTACAGGTCGAACAACGAGTTTCGCGACAGGTGCCATCTAAGCGCCATTCGACCTCAGACCGAACACAATGATACAGGTCGGATGTCGGTGGTCGGTGGTCGGAAGCCGGAGGTCTGATTTCGGTTATTTGATGAGCTTCTCGAGCGTACGCAAAACGGATTGGCGGTGGGTGCCGGCCCAATAGACCTTTTCGCAGCTGGGGCAGGACTTGAACGAAGGCTGAGTCGCGAACACAAAGGGAGGAACTCTTTCGCGCACCCGCTCACGAGTGATCTCTACCAGGACATTGTTGCAGGAGAGGCAGCGGGTCAAAACCTCCGGCAGTCCGGCAATACGGGCGACCTCAAATACCTGCCGGAGCTGTGACTGGATGGACTCGCTCTCAAGGAAAATGAAGTTTCGTACCGCCTTCCGCACCAGGAGACGGGTATCGCGGGAGAGCAGGATACGTCCTTGCTGGCGTGAAAGGGCCACCAGTTCGTCATCGGAAAACCGGTTCGAGTACAGAACATCAAATCCGGCGATACGGAGCCACTTGGCCAGGCGCCCCAGCATGACATCGGCCACAAACGCCGGCGGGAGGTCATCCGATTGGGGAATGGAAGGCTTCGAGCGTATCTGCCCCCGGCGCTGCAAGGTCGCTTTTCTGCGAGATTCGGAATTACCCATGGCTCCGACCTCCGACGTCCGACCTCCGACGTCCGACCTCCGACCTCCGACCGAACTTAATCGAAAAGTTCTGAGGTCGGAGGTCGGAAGGCTGAGGTCGGTTTTCTGGCGTCTACTCTCTGAGTTTCCGTTTGAGCAGGTCATTGAGAATCTGGGGATTGGCCTGCCCCTTGGTTTCCTTCATGACCTGCCCGGCGAAATAGCCAAACAACTTCTCCTTGCCTGCCCGATATTCAGCCAGCTGCTTTGGATTTGCGTTCTTGACCTGTTCGATGATTGCCGCCAGCGTGGCTTCATCGCTGATCTGAACCAGCCCGAGACGGTGGACAACGGCGGCCGGCTCTTCCTGCGTGGAATAGATCTCCTCGAACACGGTCTTGGCGATTTTCCCTGAAATCTCCGCAGCATCGATCATGCGGATCAACGCTGCCAGCCGTGCGGGCGGCAGCGGGCAGGATTCGATATCCTTCCCGGAATTTTTCAGGGCGAACGCCAGGTCCCCTGTGATCCAGTGGAGTGCGCTCCGCGGGTTTCCCGACGCCCCGGCGCACTTCTCGAAGTACTCCGCCAGGGCGGGGCTGGATGTGAGCAACAGGGCTTCATCGTTGGACAACGAATACTCGGCGGCGAACCGCAGCGTTTTCCGGTGGGGGAGCTCGGGAAGCGAAGAACTGAGTGCAGCGACCCACGCCGGTTCAAGCCGGAGAGGAGGCAGATCGGGTTCCGGGAAGTAGCGGTAATCGTGGGCTTCTTCCTTGCTCCGCATCGGGGCGGTGCAGCCCTGCGATTCATCCCACAGGCGCGTCTCCTGGATGATCTTGCCGCCTTCGGTCACAATCCGCGTCTGGCGCTCGATCTCGTAGTCGAGCGCGCGCTGCAGGAACCGGAACGAATTGAGATTCTTGATCTCAACCTTGGTGCCGAACGCAGCCGATCCCGCGGGCCGGATCGAAACGTTGGCATCGCAGCGCAGGCTCCCCTCTTCCATATTGCCGTCACACACGCTCAGGTAGAGGAGGGTTTTGCGCAAGTGGGTGAGATAATCGTAGGCCTCCTGGCTGCTCCGGAAATCGGGTTCGCTCACGATCTCGATCAGGGGGATGCCGCTGCGGTTCAGGTCGACATAGGATTTTGTATCTGTTCCCGGCATGCCCTCGTGGAGCGATTTGCCCGCATCCTCCTCCAGGTGCAGCCGGGTAATGCCAAAGACCTTCTCGCGCCGGTTTACGATGTGTCCATCTTCGGTTCTCTCACCCGAGAGCACCTGCACCGCGCCGTGCACCGCCAGGGGGAGGTCGAACTGCGAGATCTGATATCCCTTCGGCAGGTCGGGATAGAAGTAGTTCTTGCGCGCGAAGACAGACAGAAGATTGATGCCGCACCCCAACGCGAGGGAAGCGCGCACGGCCATGCCCACCGCCTCACGATTCAGCACGGGAAGCGCGCCCGGCAGTCCCAGGCATACCGGACAGGTCAGCGAGTTGGGGGGAGCGCCGAACTGTGTGCTGCATCCGCAGAAGAGCTTGCTGCGCGTGAGCAGCTGTGCATGCACTTCAAGTCCGATCACAGGCTGAAATTCCATCCGGGCCTCCTGGCCTCTTGGGTAATTTCAGCATTATAACAAAAGGCACCGGCGTTGCTGCAGCGAGGTGTCCCTTCTCCGACCTCCGTTTTCCGGCCTCCGTCTACCGACCTCCGTCTTCCGACCTCCGACCTCCGACCTCGGTCTTCCGACCTCCGACCTCAGACCTCCGTCCTCTGGCCTCAAGTTGTCGGCAAGAACCGCCGGGCATTTCGATCCTTTGTCCCAAACCTACTCCACTAACGCAAAGGTCTGGGGTCGGATGTCGGAAGTCGGAAGTCGGAGGTCGAAAAAAGTGAGTCGAAAAGCTCACTTCCCTTTGTCTCTGCAGGCGCCGGATCCTGGCGGGTGAGCTCGAAACCCATGGGATGCATGTGGATGAGAACAACGGCTGCCGGGACAGAATCTGGCACGAGGCCTGCATTAAGACCGGTATCATGGGAGCACTGCTGATTCCGCGGCGCTGAGGGGTAAAGGGGTTCGAGGGAAACCAGCGGCATGTGCGGCGTGGGCCATGCGGTCCCCGGCAGTGCTCTCCTGATGATCATGCGAGGAACCGGGCGACCAGGACGGCCGCCTGGTCCAGAAGGGCGTCCGGGCCTGGGGTTGCATCCAGCCACAAGACCTCGGGATCGGTATGAAACCAGGTGAGCTGTCTCTTGGCGTAGCGGCGGCTCTCGCGCTGGGTATCCTCGATGGCCTGTTCCAGACTGCTCCTTCCTTCAAGGTGCGCGATGATTTGCCTGTAGCCAATGGCCCTGAAGGCATGACAGTCCCGGGGGAACCGGCCCATCAGAGCCTGCACCTCTGCAACGAAGCCGCGTTCAAACATCTCCTCGACGCGCCGGCCGATCCTCGCGTACAGCTCCTTCCGCGGCCATCGGATGCCAAGTTTCAGCCAGCGAAATCCGGCCAGCCTGTTCTTTGGCCGGCTTTGCCACCAGCTCATCGTCCGCCCGGACAGCAGGTAGATTTCATAGGCGCGGATGATGCGTTCGGCATCTGCAGGGGCGAGTCGTGCGGCAATCTCCGGATCGACGCGGCCCAGAGCATGGTGAAGGCTCGCCGCGCCTCGTCCGGCGATAATCTTGCGCATCCGGGCTCTCAACTCCTCCGACCTTCCCGGCCCTTCGAAAAGTCCGTCGATCAGGGCGCGGAGATAGAAGCCGGTGCCGCCGACGACAAACGGGATGCGCCCCGGCGCCGCCATGGTGCGAAGCACATCGCGGCCGAGGCGCTGATAATCCCCCGCCGAAAATTCATCGCAAGGATCGCGCAGGTCGAGCATGTGATGAGGTATCTTTTCACGCTCGTGCGCGGAGGGTTTTGCCGTGCCGATGTCCATGTGCCGGTAGACCTGCAAGGCATCACAGGTCACAATCTCGCCATGGAAGCGCTCGGCGAGCGCTTCTCCCAGGACAGTTTTTCCCGACGCGGTGGGACCAATGACAGCGATGGCCGGGAATTCCGAGCCCCCAACCTCTGACATCCGACTTCCGACCTCCGTCTTCCGACCTCCGACATCAAACATTCAACCTGGACTGAAGCTGCAGCCTCTCCTCTGGCAGCCGCGAAACCTATGAGACGGGTCCGCTGCAATTCACGCGGTGAGCGGCTAGAAGAGCTTGAAGCAATAGCGGATGCAAGCCACGAGCAATGCGATTATTGCCAAAACAACGAGTCCCAGGAGCTGTGACCGCTGACGATCGATCATCTTGTGGCTAGTAAGCCCTGCGAAGTTCGACACCTTGATAATAGGTTTTCAGAATTTCCTCGGCGCTGCGGCCGGCGCGCGCCATGCCGACGGCCCCCGTCTGGCAGAGTCCGATGCCGTGACCCCAGCCGCGACCGTCAAAGGTAAAGCCGGCCACGCTTCCATCGTCCGCCATGGTGCGCGATAGGGTGTACAGCGTATCCTTCAGGCCTAAAGCGCCGCGCACCCGATAGCCGTTGACGACCACCGATCCGCGGCTCCCGATGATTTCCAGTTGGACCACGCGGCCGGAATTGCCAAGGCGCGCGGGTTTCAGGTCGCGGATTTCCCCGGCATTCGCCGCGAGTGAACGCAGTTTCTGCGCGATGACGGTCTTCGTGAGCGTTACCTGCCAGGTGGCCACGGGAGAGAACCGGTCGCTGGAGGCACCCGTCAGGCTGAGTTCCACTTCGAGAAAATCGATTTCCCCATTCGGCGCCTGGTGGAAGGCCAGTTTCTCGTTGCCGATGACGCGCAACCGGGATACGGGCATGCTCCTGCCGCCGGCGGTTTTGAACAGGCGCAGGTCCTGGGCGAGAGCCAGCCGCTCCGTGCGGCTGCCGCGCTTGATGGCGAGCGAGCTCTTGCCCTGAGTGCCGCCGATGTCATAGCCGGTTTCCGCGCACACCCCGGTTTTGAGAATCTCGGGGCGTGCGGTCGTAATCCAGCGGATCAGCAGGGCGAGTGCATCACCGCGCCGGATCGGCTGGTCGGGACGGACGCTATTGTCCGGGAACGGCTGCCAGAGCCTCCGTTGGACCAGATAGGCGAGCACGCGCTGGACGGCGGCCGGAACTGCGGGCCCATCGCTGAAATTGTGCGCATAATATGCAGCATCGGCGGCGGCTACGCGCCGCTCGATCTCGCGGACGCCGAAGAACCGTTCCGCTGCGTAGCGGATAAATCCGGCACGTTCGGATAGCCTGGTTTCCGGCACTGCCACCTCCGAGTCGGTCTTGCCAGCGAGGAGGCGGGCTTTCTCGATCCAGCCTTTGACTTCGGCTTCACCAGGCACACCGTCCAGAAAATCCTGAGTAAGCGTGGCTGGGCCGGTCAGGCCCAAGACGCGTGCAAGCTCCAGCTCGCGATTTACCGGAATGCCTTCGTCGGAAAAGTGCACATGGCCCAGGTCGTGATTCCCCTCCACAATCGCTCCCGGCATTTCCGCAGGGGAGCTCTCGACGGTGCAGGCCACGCTCGTCAGATACGGCACCGGCGGAGTGTCGAAAACATTGGCAATATCCTCAGTCCGGCCGCCGCAGGTGGATGTATACATGGCTTCGATCAGACTGCCGTTGTAATAGATCGCGATTCCCGAGGTCTGCCGCACGGCATCAGTGGAGGCTTCTCTTTCAAGAGAGACTCCGCCATAAACCTGGGTTCTGATATCGTCCGTCAGGTCGAAACCTTCGGCACGGAACCTCCCCATATTTTTCAGTGCATACGTCCGCGCGGCAATCGCCTGGGCGGCCAGCGCGGCAGCCTCCGGGTAGGTAACCGGACTTAATTCCGCCGGCACCACACCGAGGAGGTATTCCTCGACGCCCAGTTGGTTCACTACTGTCACGCGGCCGCTGCTGCTCAGGCTGAAATCCAGCGAGCCCCGATAAGGCTTCCCGTTCAGACGGAGGAAATCGGCGTTCGAGCCTGCGAGAAGCAGGTATCCTGCGCTGCTCACCCGGTAGAGATTCTCCGGGCCGCGCAATGCCAGCACGGGCTCCCCCCGGACCGGTTCGCCGTCCTCTCGAACAATCAAAAACTCGCGGTAGCCGGCTGCAGCCAGCGGCCCGGCTGCGAACTCCTGCGCTTCGCTGCGGGAGGCAAACCTGCCGATGCGCACCTGGTTTGTTCCAGCCGCGGCGTTCTTGTGAACCACTGTCGGCACTGAGAATTGTTTGCCAAGTCGCCGGCTGAGATTTTCGGCGGCCTCCTGATTGGACAACGAGGCGACTTGGACCCGATAGGTCTCACCGGATTCGTAGGACGGCCGTTCCAGGCGCACCAGTACCTCGCCCCTCAGAGCTCGTCGCGGCGCTTCCGGGGTTTTCTCAACCAGATAGAACTCGCCTGCGGCTGAAATGCGCAACTCCTCCGCCTGGACACTGAGGCCGATCCGGATGAGAGGCCCGGGGATGGATGCGCCGGCCGGGGTAAGCGGCGCTGTGGGGGGGCGATCGGCCCTTACGCGGCTTCCGCCTGGAGTTACCGGCAATGATGGCGCTTCCTGACGCGGAGGAGGATTTGTCTTAGGGGGTTGCGATACCGGCGGTGCAGCCGGAGGTGCTACGACAGCGTTTTTGTGTCCGCACGCCGCGGCCAGAAATGCCAACAGGAGCAAGGGAACGCGGGTGTGGAACCGGAATGAATGACCTGTTGCTCCTCGCATGAATCCCCGCTACAAACGGTCAGCCTGCCGCCCCCGGGGCAGCAGCGAAAGGGTAGAGGAACACTCTCCGCCGGCCGCCATCAACGTTCGTTATAAGCAAAAACCAATCTGGCTCCCACCCGTTCGGCCGGGAAGCCTCGGGGCAAGGGAGGGAATGGGCTCGATTCCCATACGGCAGAGAGCGCTGAGATGTCGAGGGAGTCATTACCCGAAGTCCCCTCGCGTTTCGCTCCCGTAACCTGGCCTTCTTTCGTGATGTAAAAGACGATCGTGACGCTCCCCTGGAATGTGCGCAAATTGGACGGGATCAGCCAGTGTTCCTCGCACCGGTCTTTTACCATGCGCGCGTATTCATCGAGATTGAATCCCTTGGTGTCAAACAGGACGTCGCCCTGCAGGCGAACGCCGGTCTGTTGCCCGGCAGCCTTCGTCTCGGCGCTCCCGGCAGACGAAGGTCGAGTCGGAGCTTTGGAGGCAGTGTTGGATGTTGCTGATCCTGTTGCGGCAGATCCGGGGGGCGGGGTGGCTAAAATCCCCTTGGGGATCTGCTTCGGCTCGGTAACAGGAGGCGGCGGTTGGCCGGCAGTCGTCGCACTCCTGGCATCGCCGGCGGAGGCAGTCGAAGGGGGCGCGGCAGCGCCGGCTGTTCCCGCCGGCACGACAGGCTGCGATTTGGCAGGCGCGGGCGGATCCTGGCGCGGTTTGGGCAGCGGCTCAGGAACGTCATCCAACAATGCGCGCGGCAGTTGCACAATTATGGGGCGCGCCGGCGATCCCTTCTTTTTGGCCTGGTCCCAGTCGTAAAGGTATTTTTTAAGCTCTTCAGCCGGCGGCATCTCCATGTTGGCGCCCAGGACCATCACGCTGCGATATTCTTTTTTGGGGGGAACCGAGGAAGTGATCCCTCCGGGTGACCGGAACCATCGGTTCAAGCCGCCGCGCAGCAATTGCGGGTACTCGATCAGGATCAGCACGAGGGCCGCATGGCCGAAGCAGCTGATGACCCAGGAGACGAGCAACCGCTTGCTCGGGGGATGATTCTGGTGCTGCGCGATCGCATATTCAAACATGATGCTCGGCCGGTCCGTGAAGGCAGCAGCGTGTGAGGTCCGGGGGAGCGGCATCCCGATCCCCTGCTTTCATAGCCGTGAAGTACTGCTCTCTGCCCCAAAAGGCTAACAAAGTATAGAAAAGCGCACTAAGTCCTGTCAATTTCAAGAGCTTGCGCTTGCGCTCTCTCCGCCTGCTCCAGAATCTGGAGAGCCACATCGAGGGTCTTCCTCCCCTCTGCCCCGGTACAGGCCACCGGGGTGCGTCCCTGGACAGCGCCGAGGAAGGCAGTCAGTTCCGCCATGAGCGGTTCCTGCCGCGGCGGCGTGAGTTTCCGGCTGACAATCTGGGGAGCGCCGCTAGGCGTCCCATCGAGGCGGTAAATCGCCACATCCTGCCTCGTGTAATCCAGGGAGATATACTCCCGGGCCTGGAAAAAGCGCAGCTTACGGATCTTTTCCATGGAAACCCGGCTGGCGGTCACGTTGGCCACGCAGCCGCCGGCGAATTGGATGCGCGCATTGGCGATGTCGATGCGCTTGGTCAGGATGGCAATGCCCACTGCCTCAATGTGCACCGGAGGTGCGGCAACGAGCAGAGAGATGATATCCAGGTCGTGGATCATAAGATCCAGGACGACATCGATATCGAGGCTGCGCGGCGTGAACAGGCCCATGCGGTGGGCCTCAAAAAAACGCGGCCGGTTGACGATCTCGCGCACGGCCTGGATCGCCGGGTTGAAACGTTCCAGGTGTCCTACCTGCAGCACACGTTTGTTGGCCTGCGCCGCGCGGATGAGCCGGTCGGCGTCGGCCAGAGTGTGGCTGATGGGTTTCTCCACCAGCACGTGCACGCCCTCGTTCAGGAACTGCTCGCCGATCTCGGCATGCAGGATCGTAGGAGTCGCGATGCTGACGGCGTCGACCTTGCCGAGCAGCCGACGGTGGTCCGAAAAAGCTCGCGTGCCGAGCGGCCCGGCAATCTCCTCGGGGCGGCCCGGCCGCGTATCTGCCACGCCCACAAGGGTCGCATCGGGCAGAGAGGCATAGACTCGGGCATGGTGCTGTCCCAGGGCTCCCACTCCGACTACGCCGACACGGATCTTATCCACAACAACTCCTTCTCTGTTTCCTACGCGATCGGGATCAGCGCCTCAATGGCGATGCTGCTGCGATCGGCCGACCCGATCAGCTGCTCGCGGTCGACCAAAAGCGTCCGCTGAGCATCGAGCACCAGAGCCGTTGCACCCGCGTCAACCATGTGCTGAATCGTTGGCGGGCCGACCACCGGCACGTCGAAACGCATGTCCTGCCCGGGTTTGCTAACCTTGATTACCGTAAGATCTTTCCGGCCGGCCAGCGCGCCGGCCCTGAGAATCGTCGCATCCGTACCCTCCATGGCCTCCACAGCCACGACCGCCCGGTCGCGCACGACAATCGTCTGCCCGATATCCATGAGCGCGATGCGATGCGCTATGGGCCGGCCGAATTCCACGTCGGCCTTTTCCCGAGAGTTGAGAATCCGCCGGGTCAGTATCCCTTCCGTGGCCAGGTGCGGCCGCAGAAACTCGGTGGAATCGATCAGCGTAATCCCCGCTTCTTCGAGCGCTCGGGCCACGGCTCCGATGAGCGCATCCGTGCTCTTGTGCTTCAGGCTCGCGAGGATTCGGATCATCGTTAGATCGGGCAGGGAAGAGCCGAAGATCTGCGCGTGTTTGACCTGGCCAGCCATGATCGCTTTTGCGACACCGGCCTGCGCGAATACCCGGATGAGCTTGCCGAGCTGCCCCAATCCAAGCCAATGAACAGGATATCCGCAAGATTCGATTTCCGGAAGGGTTTCCTCCCTGATGGCGGCGACGACCATGTCCAGTTGACGCGCACGCGCCGATTCCAGGACCATGAAGGGGAATCGGCCGTTTCCGGCGATTAATCCGTACCTGATGCCTTCCACGCTCACCCCATGAACCCTCTTTTGGAGGTTTCGATAAACCGGATCAGAATGTCGACCTCCGGCACCGTCCACCTTCTTTCCCTTGCCTTGGCAAGGGCATCCCGGGTATTGAGCTGTGAGCGGAACAGGATGCGATAAAGCTGTTTCAGCTCCTCGATGGATCCGGCCGGGACGCCTTTGCGCTGCAATCCGATCGTGTTAATGCCGTAAATCCTGGCGTCACCGCGATTCCCCACAGTCCTTATATAGGGGAGGGCATCGCGAGTGACCACTGAGAAGCCCCCGATGAAAGCGTGCGGCCCTACGCGGCAGAACTGGTGCACCGCGCTGAAGGCTCCGATCTGCGCATGATCGGCGACTTCGACATGCCCCGCCAGGGTGGCGGCATTGGCGAAGATAACGCAATTGCCGACTTGCGCGTCGTGTCCCACGTGGCTGTAGGCCATGAACAGAGCATCATCTCCGATGAGAGTCATCCCTCCGCCGTGCGGCGTGCCGCGGCTGATGGTGACAAATTCGCGAACTACGTTGCGGTTGCCGATCTGAAGACGAGTCGGCTCGCCTTTGTACTTGAGGTCCTGAGGATCGGTGCCGACCGCGCTGTGACCGCAAAAGCGGCAGAACTCGCCGATCCGGGTCCCGCCTTGTATGATTACATAAGGGCCCAACTCCGTCCCGTCACCAATCCGGACATCGGCACCGACCACGCAGTAGGGGCCGACAATCGCATTCGATCCGATTTCCGCACTCCTGTCAATAATCGCCGTTGGATGAATGCTCATAGCACCATGAAATTTCCGCGCCTGGATTATGTCCGATCCACGATGGCGCAGGACAACTCTGCCTCCGCCACGAGTTTGCCGTCGACCAGGGCTGCACCCTTCATCTTGTAAAAGTTGCCGCGGCGGGCGATCGCGGTGACCTCCAGGCGTATCTGATCGCCTGGAATTACGGGGTGGCGAAAGCGGCACCGGTCGATCCCCGAGAAGTACACCAGTTTGGCGTCGCGGGTTTCGGCTGTGCTGAAGAAGAGGATCACGCCGACCTGAGCCAGGGCTTCTATGACCATGACTCCCGGCATGACCGGGTGCTCGGGGAAATGACCCTGGAAGAAGGCTTCGTTGTACGTGACATTCTTGATGCCGACCATGCGGGCATGGCCGTCGAATTCAATGATGCGATCCACCAGAAGAAAAGGGTATCGGTGAGGCATCATCCCCAGGATGTCGTTGATCTTCAGTGACGAGAAGCTGCTCTCCATGATCCCTCGGGAGCCTTTTGACGGGGAGAAAGAAAAAGGGGATGGCGCCCGCGCCGGCCACCCCCGGGATCGAGTCAACAATTGCGCAATGCCTTGTCAACACGGCTGCGGCAATACCGCAGGATTGCGCTCAGGCTCTACTTCTTGACGGGCGCTGCAGCCGGTGCCGCCACTGGATAGGCAGCATTGTACGCCTTGATGATTTCCTCGCTGATGACCAAGGTAGGATCGACATAGGCGTAGATATTGGAAGTGTCCAGAAACTGCACGACTTGCAGGCCTTTCTCTTTGGCCAACTTCTCAATGATCGGCAGCATTTTGCGCGCAATCACATTCTGGAGCTTGCCCCTCCTGCTGTCGATATCCTTCTGCGTATCCTGCTGGAAACGCTGGAAATTCGTGTCCTTGATGTCGATGGTTTCGACCATGTCGGCGCGCGCTTCGTCCGTCAGCTTCGAGCCCTGCACTTCGAGCTGTGTCCTCAAGCCCTCGAGCTCCTTCTGCATTTTTTGGAGTTCAGCGTTTTTGGCGTCGATGTGCTGCTGCAGGACCGCGGCTTCACGTTTTCCTTCATCGCAAGTGAAGATGATCTGCTGAATATTCGCGAAGGCCACTTTTACGGGCCCGATCGCCGCCGGGGCAGCGGCCTGCGCGGGGGCCGCGGGGGGGGTGGTCGGGGGATTCTGTGCCATACCCAGAATCGCCAGGGACAGTGCTGCAGCCGCAAGTAAAATCAGTCGTTGCTTCATTACGTGTGCTCTCCTTTGCTTTCTTGGATGCCGGGCCTGCAAGCGATCCATGCGACGGTGCATCTTTGCGAAATGGGCGGATTGCAGGCGCACAAACCTGAAAATTTACTATATCTCACATGGTTTAGCCAAACGGAATTAGAAGCTGCGTCCGACCGTAAACTTGATGTCCCTGCGCGGTTCCCTGATCCCGAACGGAACTGTCCCCACCATGACCGTCTTGTCGAAGACCTGCGGGTTGTAGGCGAAGATCAGACGGAACGGGGCATTGACCATCGGCAGCATGAACGATATCTCAACCCCTGTCGAGCTGCGCGGCACATAGTTTGATCCCTTGATCAGGGTATTGGTGGTGGTGTTGCCGAAAACCCCGAGGACGCTTTGGTCGGTGACGCTCGTCATGCCAATGTCAAAGAATGCCGCAATGGTCAGCGGCCCGGCAATCGGGATGCGATATTCCGCGTTGAGCAGGCCGGTGATATCGCCGCCGATCGGGTTGATGCTGCGATCGACGCGCGCCAAACCGCTGTTGAGGTCGATGATCGGATTTCCTTGCGCGTCCAAAACTCGCGTCGTAGTGAGAGCCAGCGGGCTGATCGAACGGATGTCGAACCCGCGGATGGTCGTCTCACCGCCGATGAAGAAACGGTCAAAGAACGGTACGGTGGAGTTCTTGAAAGTCTTCACATATTGACCCACCAGCCGGATGCCGATGGTATTGCGCCGGTTGCTTATCCACTTGTCCGGCAGGAAGTGGCGGTATTCCACGGTCGGCCGGACCAGGTTGAAGTCTCCTCCCAGCACGCCGCCTGCGATGCCCACCGACAGGCTGACGCTTGTGCCCCGCGTGGGATTGAAATACGCATTCGTGGAGTTATAGGAGAGAGAGGGGGTGAACTCGCTGCGGATGATGCCCGCCAGGGCAGCCTTTGCGTCCCCGCCGGGCGCCACGCCCGCAAACTGTCCCAGAGCAAACGCTTCGTAGCCGGGAGCAATATCGGACACGGAGATATTCTGATAGGTATACGAAGCCCCGAGTCGCCACCATGACAGCCAGAGGGGCCGACTGAAACTCAACGTGATGCCGGTAGTGCGCTGCGTAAAAAGCTCGCTGGGCTTGCCCGTGACATAGTCCGTATAGCCGTACACGCTGTAAGTGTCGAACCGGTTGCGCGAGTTGAACACCGAGACTCCCATGTTCCAGCGGGTATCCAAAAGATACGGCTCCGTGAAAGATACGACAAAGTCGGTCTGTCGAGTGCCGGCGGTCAGGGCGAATTCCAGGCTCTCGCCCCGCCCCATGAAGTTGTTGGTCTGATAATTGAGGCCGATGAAACTGCCGGAAATGCCGCTGATTCCTCCGGTGAGCCCGATGGACTGCTGGCTCTTCTCCTTCACTTTGACATTCACATCCACCATCGACGTTTTTTGATCCGGCATGACGGTGTAATCCTTCTCTTCGATCTTCTCAAAATAGCCCAGCATGTTGAGGCGCTGGACGGAGACATCGAGCAACCGGCTGCTGAAAACTCTCCCTTCCTCGAGGTTGAACTCGCGCCGCATGACCTTATCGCGGGTCTTGGTGTTTCCGTCAAAGTCGATGCGGTGGACCAGGAACTGCTTGCCGGGATTCACATCAAAAGAAATATCCACCATCTTGGTGTTGGGCTGCGGCGTGAAGTCCTGGAGCAACTCGACATCGATAAAACCGTAGTCGCCGTAAAGCTTTTTGATGTTCTCGACAGCGGACTTGACCTTCTTGTAGTTGAGAATGTCCCCCTTGTTAAGGTCGAACATCCTGAGGAGCGCTTCACAGTTGAAGATCCCGCAGTTGTTCAGTTTCAGTTCCCCAATGTGGTATTGATCGCCGGCTTCGATCGGGATTTCGACCAGGAACTGCTCTTTGGTCTTTCGGAACATGGGGATTTTGCCGCGTGGCCCTTCGAAGATCCGGGTGAGCGGCTCTCCGATCTGCGCCTGCATGTACCCGCGTTCCTGGTAATAAGCGCGGAGGTTGGTCTCGAGGTCATACTCCAGCTTCTCACGATGGTACTTGTCGGTCCCCTTGAAAACCGTCATCAGGCCGCGTTCTTTCGTGAGTTTCAAGGCTTTCTTCAGATCCGCTTCCGGGAAAACCGTGGTGCCGACAAACCGGATGTCCCCGATGCGCACCTTCGGCCCCTCGTCGACGATGAATCTCAGGCGCACGCTGCTGGGCGGCACGTTTTCAAGCTCCGTGCGGACCGTGCCGAGAGGTTTCCCGTTCTGAAGCAGCAATTCTCTCAGGGCGCGTTCCGCTGCCCGGGCTTTGGAAGGCTCATACACCGAGTCTACCGTAATGCCGACTTTACGTTCCTTGAAATGGTCCAGGATGTTGGATTCGGTGAATGACTTATTGCCTACGTACTTGATCTCGCGGATCAGGGGCTTCTCCTCGAGCAGGAAAGTGACGATCTTCCCGGTGTCGCCGTCCATGGAAGTGATCTGGATCTTTTCAAACCACTTCGCCTCTTTGTAGAGCGCTCTCAAGTCGAGCTGCAGGCGTTCCTCGTCATAGGGATCCCCGGGACGCGCCTGAATATAGAATCGGACATCTTCTTCCTTGATCCGGCGGTTCCCTCGGATGTCAATCCTCTCGATGGTGATTTCCGGCTTGGTGGGCTGGACAGATTGCTGGGCAAATGAGGAGCTACCTGTCAGCAGGAATCCCGCCAGATACCAGATTCCCGGTTTGACCGACTTCGACATCCGTCCTCCAACTTGATGCAGCTGCCTATGGCAAGTTAATCCATTGCCTTTGCAGCAGGTTAGGCCAAAGGGTAATGTTAGATGAAACAGGAGCCTAAATCCAGCAAGACATTCGACGTACTATACTCCGCGGTGCGCTCGAAGGTTGCATTTTTTGCCGCATGCCGTCCTGCGGCGCTAAAAGCTCAGCCTCACCCCGCTCTCAACGGTTTCTCCGGCGGGCAGGTAATACAGGGTATCCCCGTCGAGGTAAATCTCCAGAAGAGTATCCGTCCTGAATTGGTTCTTGATCAGAGCTTCCGAGAGCGGATCCTCGATGTATTTCTGGATGGCACGGCGCAAAGGACGGGCGCCATAGGAGCGGTCCGCGCAAGTCTTGTCCACAATCCATTTGCGGGCCTCGTGGCGGAGCCGGATGGTGATCTTTTTCTGCCGGAGCACTTCGTTTCCCTGGCCAATCAGCAAGTCTACGATCTGTTCCAGGTCATCGACGGTGAGAGCATCAAAGAGGATGATCTCGTCCAACCGGTTGAGAAACTCGGGGTTAAACACCCGCTTGACTTCCGTAAGGATCATTTCCTCCGTCTTTCTGGCATCGGACTCGGAGGTCGTGCGGAAGCCCAGATGGCCGCGCTTTTCCAGCAAACGCGCTCCCAGATTGGAGGTCATGATGATGAGGCAATTCTTGAAATCGATGGTATTGCCCAGCGAATCGGTAAGCTGTCCATCCTCAAAGACTTGAAGCAGGATGTTATAAACGTCGGGGTGAGCCTTCTCGATCTCGTCCAGCAACAGGACCGAATAGGGGTTGCGCTTCACCTTCTCAGTCAGCTGGCCGCCTTCCTCGTGCCCCACATACCCTGGAGGCGAACCGATGAGCTTTGAAACCGAGTGTTTTTCCATGTACTCCGACATGTCGAGCCGGATCATGGCGTTCTCGCTGCCAAAAAGGAAAGCAGCGAGGGATCTGGCCATTTCCGTCTTGCCGACTCCCGTCGGACCCAGAAAGAGAAAAGAACCGACCGGTCGCTTCGGGGACTTTAATCCGGCGCGAGAGCGGCGGATCGCCTTGCTAAGGGCGGAAATGGCCTTGTCCTGGCTGATGATTCTCTTGTGAAGCTCTTCTTCCATGCGCAGCAGCTTTATTTTTTCCTCCTCATGGATCGAGGAGACGGGGATGCCGGTCCACTTGGCGATCACTTCTTCAATGTCCTCACGCGTCACCTTCAATGGGATCGTGCTCTTGAGCCGCCAGCGTTCCTTGACCACCTGGAGGTTCTCCTGCTCGAGGTCTTCTTCGAGCCGGTATCGGGCCGCTTTCTCGAACTCTTGTGCTGAAATCGCGCTTTCGATCCGGCCGTCTATGAAGCGGATGCGCCTCTGTATGTTGATCAGTTCTTCCGGCACCGAAATGGACCGCAGCTTGACATGGGCGCCGGCCTCATCAATGAGATCGATCGCCTTGTCGGGGAGAAAGCGGTCAGAAATGTAGCGGTTCGAAAGATAGACGGCGCTTTCCAGGGCCTCGTCCGTGTACTTCAGCTGGTGGAAGCTCTCGTACTTTTCCTTGATGCCTTGCAGGATCTGGATGCTTTCGGCTTCCGTGGGCGCCGGGACCTTGATCGACTGGAAACGGCGCTCGAGCGACCGGTCTTTTTCGATCGAACGCCGATACTCGTATGGGGTTGTGGACCCGATGCATTGGATCTCTCCCCGCGACAGGGCCGGCTTCAGGATATTGGCTGCGTCCAGTGAGCCCTCCGCCGAGCCGGCGCCGACCAGCGTGTGCAGTTCGTCGATGTAGACCACCAGGTTCCGGTTTTCGACCAGTTCCTTCATGATCATCTTCAGCCGCTCTTCAAACTGGCCCCGGTACTTGGTGCCGGCGACAATCAGGGAGATGTCGAGGGCCAGGATCCTTTTATCCATCAAAGGCGGAGGCACCTGGCCATTCACGATCCGCTGCGCCAATCCCTCGACAATTGCCGTCTTGCCCACGCCGGGCTCGCCGATGAGCACGGGATTGTTCTTGGTCCTGCGGCAGAGGATCTGGATCATGCGCTCGATCTCGTTGTTTCTGCCAACCAGCGGATCCAGAGCATCATTGGCTGCCGACTCGGTCAGATCGCGCGAAAACTCGGCCAGACTCAGGGCTTCCTTCGGCCGTGCCTGATTGTGCCTTTCGGAAACGCTGCGCCCAAGCTCTTCGCGGATCATGGATATCCGCAGGCCGCGTTCGCGCAGGATCTCGGCTGCCACCGATCTCTCCTCGCGAAGTAGCCCCAGAAGCATATGTTCAGTCCCGATATGCTTGTGGGAAAGGCGCTCTGATTCCTCGGCTGCAGCGTTCAGGGCGCGCTTGCTTTCGTCGGAGAAGGGAAGATCGACGGATGTCGACACCTTTTCACGGACGGAGGTTCGTCCCTCTATCTCCTTTCGAATGCTGTCTATAGAGGCGTTGGCCTTCGGAAAGAACCGGTTTGTCAGGTTCTTGTCCTCACGTATCAAACCCAGCAGCAGATGCTCGGTTTCTATATATGGACTGCCGAATTGGCTGGCTTCATAGCGAGCGAAAAAAATAACCCGGCGCGCCTTTTCCGTGTACTTTTCAAACATAGGACAACACTCTATGAATCATGGCTAATGATTATTATACGGATTGGCCGGAAATGCTGTAAAGGTCAAAAGGAGTCCCAGGGGATGCGCCTGCCCCGATATGCCTGCGCCCTGGGCTTTCCTCCCCCGCCCCTTCTGGGCTTAAATCCTTATTTTATTTGTATTTATTGATTTCCTACGAGCTTGCCACCTACAAATTGGCCGAGAAAAAACGCGCCGATCATTACCGGGAACGTGGTGACATGCCAGCCCAATCCGGAGAAGACGCGGCAGGCCACCACAATTGGGACCGGAAGGTGGATTGCCAGTATCCATTGGGCTGAAAACCTCTGCACCCGGGCACGCCAGTAACCGAATGGGAGGTTCAGGACAAAGATAAACAGGCCAGCGATCCAGAGCGTCACTCGCAAAGTATACCCGATACGCGGACGGTTGGCGGGGAAAACCGATCTCCGATCACGGCCATCCGACCACCGACCACCGACCACCGACCTCGGACCTTCTTTCAGCAGAGACTTTCCTCGGCGATTTCCTATCGTAGGTCGGTGGTCCAAACCCTGAGGTCGGAGGTCGGGAGTCGGAGGTCGGGAGTTTGAGGACGGAAGTCTGTTTCTAACGGGCAATGAGCTGCCCATCCTCGAGACGGCAGCTGTGCGTGCAGATTGCGGCCAGCTTCTCGTTGTGAGTCACAACGATCGAAGTGAGGCCGTGCCGGGTATGCAAAGTGCGCAGCAGCTCGCTGATAGCTCCACCCGTATGCATATCCAGGTTGCCGGTGGGCTCGTCCGCGAGCAGGAGTTTCGGTCTTCCCACCAGGGCTCTGGCCACGGCAACCCGCTGCTGTTCGCCGCCGGAGAGCTCACCGGGACGGTGATGGACACGCGCCTCCATCCGGACGTCCGCGAGCGCCGCATGGGCATGTTCCTTAGCCTGTGCCGGAGAATTCCCGCGCAGCAGGAGCGGCATCATGACGTTTTCGAGGGCTGTGAACTCCGGCAGAAGATGGTGAAACTGGAAAACGAAACCTACGGTCTGGTTGCGAAAGCGCGACAATTCTTGAAGGCCCAGTAAGGTGATTTCGGTGCCTTGAATGACGATCGATCCTTGATCCGCCCGATCCATGCCGCCCAGGATGTGCAGCAGGGTGCTCTTGCCGGACCCCGAAACCCCGGTGATGGCCATCATCTCGCCTTCCGCCAGGCTGAGACTCAGATCCACCAGCACATCAAGGCGTTCGTCTCCTGACCGGAAACTCTTGAACAGGCCGCGGACCTGCAGAAGATCACTCATAACGCAGGACCTCCACCGGGTCCAGACGCGAAGCGCTGCGCGCCGGATAAAGGGTGGCCACGAAGCTGATCAAGAGCGCTGTTGAGCAAATCAGCACGACATCCCAGACCTTCACATGGAACGGGACGTACGAGATGCTGTAAACCTCGGCCTGGAGCCGGATCAACTGGTAATGGTCCAAGACCTGGCTGGTCCCGATTCCGAGCACCGCTCCAAGAGTCGTCCCAATGAGGCCGATGATCAATCCCTGGAGCATGAAGACCCACATGATGGTTTTCTGGGCTGCTCCCATGGCGGTGAGGATCGCAATATCCCGTTGTTTTTCCAGTACCATCATGATCAGTGTCGTGACGATGTTCAGAGCGGCGACAAAGACGATCAGGCTGATGGTGAGAAACAGAGCGATTTTCTCCAGCTTCAGAGCGGAGAAGAGAGGTTTGTTGAGGTCGATCCATGTGGTCGTGAGAAAACCGGGTCCGGCGGCAGTACGGATGGCACCGGCGACCTGTTCGACCTCCTCCAGATCGTCGGTTTTGAACTGCAGCACGCTGGCTGATCCTGCCGGCATTGAAAACAACCGACGCGCGGTCGCCATGTTGGCATAAGCCCAGTTGGCGTCGTAATCCCATAGCCCCGATTCAAAGATGCCTGCGATGCGAAATGTCTTCCACGAAGGCGCCAGGCCGAACAAGGGCGTCAGTCGGCCGCTCGGGAAGAAGATCCTCATCGTGTCTCCGAGCTTCACACCCAAGGCCCGGGCCATCTCTTTGCCGATGATGATATTGGCCGGCGGCGGCGGCGCGTCCGGATCCGAGGGAACCAGCTCCTCTGCTACCTCGAGGGCGTGCGGATCGCCTTCCTTCACCGTGGAGAAAAAATCGGAAATCTCGCGCTCGCTCGCGGGATCGACTCCTTTGAACACCGCACCCTGGTTTCGCGTTGCGCTGGCGATGAATACCTGCTTGAAGATGGCGGGGGCGGCACCGGTAACGTGGGGAACGCCACGCAGCCTGGAGAGCAGCTCCTGGTAGTTTTGCAGGTGGGTGCTGTCCAAGTGCAGCAGGTTGATGTACGACGTGGCGCCCACGATCTTGGTTTGAATTACTTCCCGGAATCCCGTGGACAGGGCCAGGGCGATCACCAGCGCCATAACACCGGCAGCAATGCCGAGCACCGAAATGGCGGAAATCACCGACACCATGGTCTGCTTGCGTTTGGCCCTGAGGTACCGGAGCGCCACGAACAGTTCAAATTTCATTGCATTCGTTATACCGTGTTATCAACCACGAAATACACGAAAACCTTTCCTGTATTTCGTGGTTTTATTCCTTGGTTTCTCCGCCGGATTCAGGGCGCAACAACGGGAACAGGATCACATCGCGGATGGAGCGGGAGTTAGTGAGTACCATGGTGAGCCGGTCGATGCCGATTCCTTCTCCGGCAGTCGGCGGCATGCCGTAACTCAGCGCGCGGATATAATCCTCATCCATTGCATGTGCTTCTTCATCTCCCCGGCCTCGAGCCTGAAGCTGCTCCTCGAAGCGCGCCCGCTGCTCGACGGGGTCGTTCAGCTCGGTGTAGGCGTTGGCGATCTCCATACCGGCGATGTACAGCTCGAAGCGCTCCACAGTATCGGGATCGCCGGGCTTGGTTTTCGAGAGCGGTGAGACCTCGGTCGGGTAGTCGTAAATGAAGGTCGGCTGGATCAGGCCGGGCTCAACGATCTTTTCGAATAGAGCCGCCAGGAGCTTGCCGGTCCCGCCGCCTGCTTCAGACTCCGCGCCCGCAGCGGAGACCAGGTCACGCAGTTTTACCTCCGAGCACAGATCCTCTTCCGAAGGTTTCGGGATGTGTCCGGGCCAGAAGTGCAGAATCGCCTCTTTCATCGAGTATCGCTGCCACCGGTCGAAATCCAGGGTGTGTTCCTGGTAGGGGACCTGGCGCGAGCCGGTGACCGACTCGGCGATCTGCGTGAGCATCTCCTGGGTCAGGTCCATCAGGTCCCGGAAGTCGCTGTACGCCTGATAGAACTCGAGCATGGTGAATTCCGGGTTGTGCTGGGTGGATATGCCCTCGTTGCGGAAGATGCGGCTCAACTCATAAACCCGGGGGATGCCGCCGACGATCAGCCGCTTGAGATGAAGTTCAAGGGCGATGCGCAGATACAAATCAAGATCCAGGGTGTTGTGGTGCGTCTTGAAAGGGCGCGCCAAAGCGCCCCCGGCTATGGCCTGCAACACCGGCGTTTCCACCTCCAGGTATCCGCGCGCGTCGAGGAAACTGCGGATTTCCCGGATGATCCTGCCGCGCTTGACGAAAGCGCTGCGCACCTCATGGCTCACGATCAGGTCGACATAACGCTGGCGAAACCGGGTCTCCACATCAGTCAGGCCGTGCCATTTTTCCGGCAGGGGCAACAGGTTCTTGGCGAGGTGAACCAGCGAAGAGGCCAGGACGGTAAGCTCGTTGGTGCGCGTGCGGAAAAGCGTCCCTTCCGTTCCCACTATGTCGCCGAGGTCGAAGAGTTCGAACAGCTCGAAGACTTCAGGACCCACACGGTCGCGCCGCACATAGACCTGCAGCCGGTGTTCGCCGTCAAAAAGGTCCAGAAATCCGGCCTTGCCGTGCGGGCGTAGTGCCATGATCCGGCCGCATACGCGCACCGTCTGCTTGGCCTCCTCCAATTTCTGTGCGGTTGCGGCGTCGAACCGGCCGTGGATTTCCCCCAATGTCTGCCGGTAGTCGAACTTGTGCGGGTAGGGATCATAACCCCGGCGCTTCAATTCCTCGAGCTTCAGCCGGCGTTGGACCAGAGGATTGGTTTCGCGCTCCATTACTGCTTCAGCCTTTCTTGCAGAAGGTCGTTCTTGATGCTGTCCAGGACGCCGTTGACGAACTGCGCTGACTCGTTGGTGGAAAACTTCTTGGCGATCTCCAGGGCTTCATTGATAACGACCGTGTCGGGCGTCTTGACATCCGAGAGCAGTTCGAAGACGGCGAGCCGCAAGACATTGCGGTCCACGGCAGCCATCCGGCTCAGGCGCCAGTTTTTCGTGTGGCCCTGAATGAGCCGGTCGATTTCTTTGATGCGGCTGATCGTGCCTTGGAACAACTCGGTGGCGAACGCGCGTACCCTCTCCGGCTGCTCGTTCATCTCCCAGAACGATTCGAGGATCGTCTCAGGGACTTGTTTCCCAACGTCATGTTGGTAGAGCATTTGAAGTGCGCATTCGCGCGCGGTTCTTCTGAGTCCCATTTCCGATGATGCGATCCCAGGATGCGGTACTTGGAGTGAGCTGGTGCCTTCGCGGCCCTACAACTGCTTCATAACCTGAACCATCTCGATCGCCGACATGGCGGCATCAAAACCCCGGTTCCCCGACTTGAGCCCGGCGCGATCAATCGCCTGCTCCAGGGTATTGCAGGTCAGAATGCCGTGGATGACCGGGATGCCTGATTCCAGGCTGACGTTCCCGATCCCCTTGGATACGGTAGTCGAAAGGTACTCGAAGTGCGGCGTCTCTCCCTGCAGCAATGCACCCAGACAGATAACGGCGTCGTATTTCTTCGAGAGCGCCAATTTTTTGGCTGCCAGAACGATTTCGAAGGAGCCGGGCACCCAGACGGTCGTTATGTCGTCCGAAGCCGCGCCATGGCGCTCCAGAGCGTCGAGAGCGCCATTCAACAGACGGTCGCTGACAAACGAATTGAACCGGCTGATAACGATCGCAAATCGACTTCCGGCTGCATCCAGCTTTCCTTGGATAGTTTTGGCCATATCGCCTCCACGGCTAAGGCCATATATTTTGCAGGAGATACCCCTGAAAAACAACTGCAAAGAGCGTTATGCAGGCGAGCTGCAGAGCGATCAGGCCAGGATATCCAGCGACTCCCGTTCCAGGTCGTCCAGTACGGACATGACCTTCAGGTTGGCCTTGGCCTCGATCTTCGCCTGGCTCATGGCGGCCATTTCGCCCGCGATATCGAGCTGCATGGTCGAAGAGGCTGGTTCCCCGCCCGCCAGAAGATCGCCGCTGACGCCCGGAGGGCGGTCGTGGCGTGCGTTGACGCTGCCGGCGGCAACACGATGGGCGATCCGACCCAGGTTATCCCAAGCCGTACGTACACCTTGGACAGAAGCCGAAAAGTCGATAGGCATAGATACCTCGATATTCGTCTTATCGGCAGGCGACGCGGACGGAATGAGGGGAAATTATATCAAAGGGAAGGGGCATGGCTTTCACCGGCGCTCGATCCAATTACATTGCCCTTGCGCCGATGGATTACGTAGCAGCTCTCGGGCTGTTTTTTAGCGAGTTTCTTGAGCTCAGCGGCGATTTCGGCCACTTTCCCTGCATGGAGGATTTGAGGACTATCCGTCGGCACGATGGCGATCGAAATGCCCAGCAGCGGCACCTTGACGGCCTCACCCTTGCGGTCCTGTGCCAGGTAGAATCCCCTGGCCTTTTCTTCATCATCGAACAAATCAGACACGATGATGTTGAAGTTCGCGATAATCGTCTGGCAAGCCGGCTCCGCGTATTGAGTGGCCACGACAAAAACGAAGTCGTCCCCACCGATGTGCCCCACGAAGCTGCCTTCTTTCGTTCCTCTCACTGTGTTCGCCATGATCCTGGCCACCATGCGGAGCACTTCGTCGCCACGTGCAAAGCCGAAGGTGTCGTTGTAGGGTTTGAAGTTGTTGATGTCGATGTAGCAGACGGCCATGGGTTGGCCCAGGGCTTCCGCGATCGCCCGCTGGATGGATGTATTGCCCGGCAGCTTGGTAAGCGGGTTGTTGTCGAAGATCCGTTGAATTCGCTGATGGGAGAGCCTTATGCGGCTGAAGAGTTCGGGATACTTGATAGGAAAGGAAACGAAATCGTCGAGCTGGTACTTGGGCCAATCGAAGGATTCTATGGCCGGTTCGGCGATCAATCCGATCACGGGGATGACGCTGAAATAATTGTCCTGCTTCAGATCTCTCAAAATGTCATAGAACTGCTGGTCCGGTGCCGAGAGGTCTATGATGAAGAGGTCGGGCGGATCGGTGTAAATGAATCCAAGCACCATGGAGGGTTCGGGTAATGTTACGACCTGATATCCCTTGCTCTGGAGGCGCAGCCCAATGTACTCATGCAGGGTTGCGTCATGGGATAGCAGGGCGATTCGGAGTTTTGGATTCATCACCTGACTGGACCTCGAGGCTGAACTGTTTTACCTCTACGAGTTTGTCCTCGACCTTCTCTATGATTTGCTCCAGCACCGGCTCCGTGAGACCGAGCTTGTTCCACGCTGCCGGTTGGATCCGGGGCACGATATCATCTCCGCTGGAGCCAAACGCCGAGGCTTTGATCAGGACATCGGCGATATGCACGACCGAGGTTTTGGCGCGCTGCAGCGAGGATTTTTCGACATCGTGGTGGCAGGCGATAGGTTCAATCAATTTTTCGGGCAACAGCCACGTCCGAGCGATCCATTCGCCAATTTCAGCATGATCGGTGCCGAACAGCTCCCGCTCAGCCTCGACCATCATGAGTCCCTTTTCCTTGATCTGAACGGTTAACTGGCTGTAGTCACCTTGAAGCCTGATCCTGATGATTACCTTCCCGATGTCGTGGAGAAGCGCCGCGGTTGATGTCTCTTCCGGTTCCGGCAGTTTTAATTCTCTGGAGATGATATTTGCGGCGACGGCAACTCCCATGGAGTGCTCCCAGAGTCCCACGACATTCTGTTCCATGATTTCGAAAATGGAGCTGCTGATCGCGAGGCTCTTTACCACATCCACGCCCAACAGGATGAGGGCATTCGAGACCGTGGAGACGCGGCGCGAGAAGCCGTAAAATGCCGAATTCACCAGGCGCAGGACCTTTGCGGACAGCACCTGGTCCATGCTTACCACGCGCGCTATTTCCTGAGCCGAAACCTTGTTGTCCTTCGTCAAGGCGCCCAGCTTGGAGATCAGGCCGGGCAGTGTAGGCAAGGATTTTGTATCCCTGATGATTCGTTGTATCTCGATCCGCCTATCCACCGGTTTCTTCTCCCATCGACTCCATCAAGCGCTTCCGGTAAATATTCTTTACCTTCATCATCAGGGGATCGTTCGTCAGGCGGCTGAAACGCCGGTCCAATGCCTCCAGCATCTGCTCCAACGTCACTTCGCCTTCCATCTTTACCGGATGCCCTTCGACTACGACCGATTCGATACCCAAATGGCGCAACCTGCTGATCAGCGAATCCGTCAACCGGACACCTTTGCCGCAAAGCACTCTGCCTGCTGCATCCCCCGCCACTTTGATTTCCCTGGCGACAACCATGCCGGCTGCAGCCAATGAGATCGGAATGTTCTGCATAACGCCTCGTCGTACTATACCTGAAAACCATCCGGCTGCCAGGACCACGAAACCCGCGATGGCATCTTCATGTAGTCCAAACAAGCGGCAATTTTTATGATCGCGTCTCGGCTCCGAGGGCCGGCTCAGCCTCCGATATGAGTTGTCATGTCAACTTGGGCCCGTCTGCCGCGACAGCCCGGAGCCCCGGGTCGATTACCAAGGGCATTTTACTGCAGCACGATGTTGCCGGATATGGAATATTCGCGCACTTCGTTGTCTGAAGATTCCGTATCGGACAAAATCGGATTGCATTATGACGGCCTTGTTGCTGACTTTAGGCTCCCCGGAGTCGTGCCAAACAGCCCGAAGTTGACATAATATTTTATATCAGCACCAGGACCGGCTCTCGTGCTCTCACTGCGGACCCAAGAGACGCAGCTTATTTGGACTATACGTTGGCAGGGACAGGATGCCCAGAGGACGGCTTCCAATCAGATCTTCCGGTTCAGAAAATTCCTTGGCCCGGCGCCATCCAGCCTATTTTCCTTCTCCGTCCTCGGCGGCAATCGCCAGGGCCATTTGATAGAGGCGCTCTTGCTGATCCAGATATTCTTTACTCCGCAGTCTGTTCTCCCTGGCGGCTTCCTCATGAAGGCCGTCGGCCAGCATGGAAATGCGTGCCAGAGTTCCCAGCCTGCGGCTGTCGCGATCGGGCCCCGAAGTGTCGAGGTTCTTGACCAACGCCCAAATCTTAAGCCCTTCTTCCGATTCCGCGTACGAATAGACCTTTGTGAACGGCAGAATGTCCGGAGTGATGCCGTTATAGCTGGATTGGAACAGGTCGCGCAAGTCGGTGGCCAGCAGGTCGCCGAGGTTGTTGGGCGGCAAACCGAGCAGCAATTCCTCGGTTTTGACGATCGATGCGGTGCTGTAATGGCGTCGCGCGGGACCCGGCTTGGCATACGGACTGATGACGAGCAGCGGCGCCCGGTGCGGATGGATATGGTCCAGGGTTGACTGGGCGTCATCCCAGGTGACGAAGATCGCGCTCCCTTCGCCATTGGCAGGATTATAGTACACGGGACTGCGCATGATGTGTTCGACCACCATTCCCAAGGCTATGTCGCCGTCGGCGACTTGCATCGGCGCGCTCGTGCCGGTAATGTTCTTTGCCTGAATACTCCCCGTGTGGTCGTTGGGCTGATAGATATAGAGGAATTGAGGCAGGGTTCCTTCAGCGACCATGCGGTCGAAATCCCTGCAGAATTCCTGCGCCCGGCGCTGATCCGAGATGTTGAAGTTGTACCCCGGATAGTTGTGGGCCAGCCGCTGTTCGCCGTTGGCGTTGGCGGTGCCCAGCACCGCCAGGATTGGCGTTGCCAGGAAATAGGATTGCCCGAGCCCCTGCACCGGCGAATTCACATCGCCCTGGGTCGCCGGCGGATTCGCAAGTGGAACCACGGGATAGCCGGCCTTGCCGCTCGGCGGATCGTTGAGCAACGTGTCCGGAGCCGTGCCGGTGTCGGTTCCGAGGATTCGGATGAGCGCCCCATAGTCCTTGAACGAAACTCCCTGGCGCGCGGCATTATTGAAAATATAGCCGGATTCCGGATAATCCTCCGGGTCCATGTTCTTGTTCACCAGTAATCCGCGCCCGCCCTTGACCGCCAGCGTCTTCTCAGTGTAATCGCTCGCGGTTCCTGATGCGGAAAACTGGTGTCCGGCGTCGCTCTCCTCCGCGTCCGTGTAATAATTGACTGCGACGGCAAACCTGCTTGCCAGGAGTTGCGTATTCTTTGAAACCATTGTGTATTGCGCATTCGTGAACAGGTTGTTGAGCGGATCTCTGAAACTCATGCTGGCGAATGGCGCCAGCTCGGCCAGGTTTCCAAGCATCGAATCAAAGGTCTTATTCTCCTTCAGGATGAAAAAGACGTGTTTGATCTTTCTGGATCCCTTGAGCCCGCCGGCCGGGACGACGACGTCATCAACAGAGGAAAGAAGGGTGTAATTGTTGGCCAGCACAGGGTTTTTGTCGATCGAAGTTGCCGCCAGATCCACTTTTTGAGCGGTTCCAAAAATGTAGTTGCCGTCGATATTGCTCAGGCCGCCAGCAATCCGCGGCGCCTTCGACGGCGGCGCCGATCCGCCCGCCGGTCCCAGGTCTTCCGCAATCCCTTTCGCATTCAGGATGTAGAGGACTTTTCCATCCGGACTGAGAGTCAGTGCGCTGGGATACCAGCCGGTCGGGATTCTCCCGATCAGTTTCGGTTTCTCCGGGTTTTTTGTGTCGAGGACCGCGACGGAGTTGATGCCTGCCTCCGCCACATAGGCGCGCAAGTTGTCTGCTGCGACCGCAATTGCATTAGGGTAAGCGCCGTGAACCGAAGGCTTCACGCCGCCGACTTTCACTGGAGAAAGATCGAGATCTTTTTTGACTTCGGCGACCAGTTGGCCGGCATTCTTGCCAGATCCCTTTTTCAGGGCGATGATGCCGACGCGGTCGCTGTTGGCCTTGGTGACATAGAGGTACTGCTTATCCTTGACCGCAAGGAGCGCCGTGGCGCAGGGATGCGTGTCGCCGACCTGGTAGAGTTCGTCCAACGGTTCGCCGACAAAGATCGACCTAAGCAGAGAGGCCCGGGTGCCGTCCCCGCCGGGCACGGCCACGATGGAGACCGATGAGGTCCTCGGATTCTCTCCTTCGGTGTCGGTCTTCGGCACATAATATCCATCCGGCTCGTTGGCCCCGGCCCGCGCGATCGCCGTCAGTTTTCCTGCGGCGTCGTAGGTGGGTTTGGCGAACTTGTATTCGGTGACTCCCCAGTTGGAGACTAAGACCCAAGCCCCATCCGCGCTGACCGCCACATCATACGGGAAATAGCCAACGGGCAGCTGCTTTACGACCGTGGAGCGCGCGATGTCGATGATGGCCAGGCTGTTGTCGCCGTTGCAGGCGACATAGAGAAACCTCCCGTCGGGACTGAGAGCGGAACCGGCCGGAAATGTGATGGCAGCCCCGGCCTTGCGATCGAAACCGCTGGGCACCGGTGGCTTGTTGCCCGCGGCATCCGCCGTGTTGATCTGGGCGCCCGGCCTGTAATTCGACACATAGCCTGAAGTAGACGGAGTAATGGGGAGAATGGCGATGCTGACAGCCGGGGTGATCGCCCCTCCAGTCGAAACGGTGAATTTCTTGATGCTGTTGTCGCCGCCGCCTGAGGCCCACACCGTGTAGGGTCCGCTGCCGGTGACCTGCAGCCCGTGGAACAACTTGCCCGCGGTGTTGATCTGGGATACGAGGGTCATGGTGCGGACGTCGATCACGGAGAGTGAATACCCGCCGACGTTTGTCCGATCCCTCTGAGATCCCAGGCTGGCGCCTCGATCCGAGTTATTGGTGGTGATGAGAAATTTGCCGTCCGGAGACAGGCAGGCGCCGAGCGGGTCCATGCCGATCTGCACGCTTGTGCCGGCAGGCCGGACGATGCGCCCATTCGGCAAGACGCCATGATAATAATCCTCGCCGAACTGTCTCGGCCCGGGGAACAGCTCTGCGCCCGGATAACCTGGATTCGACGATCCGTAGACCGGCGCCGCCACTTTTCCCCAGTTATCCTTGGTAATCTGACCGTGCGCAACCAGGCCGGCCAGACTCACCGCGAGCACGCCAGTCCGCGCTGTCAACCTCAACACGCCTCTTGCCACCGTTTCCTTGCCCATCATGCTCTGCCTTGCTCCCTGCCGGGTGTCCGGAGTCAGGCCCTGATATCCAGGAATCGCCTTCCTCCGATTTCCCACCGAAATTGTCGAGTCCTGATTCACGCTTTTGAACTCCATTCCTGCTGCCTGCCGCGACCGATTCCCGGGTCGCTTATGAAGATGAGACCTGGCAAAATGTGCGGGACGCACCTTATAATTGTATTCGGCCGGCAGCACAAGATGAAAGTGGGGAGGTGCCGGACAACCGCACCACCCAGTCCCTGGCAGTCACCGTACGTGGAGAGAGTAATCGGGACCCTGCGCCGGGAGTGCCTCGATCACGTCATCCTGCTCGGCGAAGCTCATCTCAGACGAATTATCCGCCGCTTCTTGAGCTACTATCATGGAGCCAGGACACATCCTCAAGAGCTAATTTGGACAAGCCTGATTTTCTTTCCGCCCCTCCGGGCCTTGTTAAAGGGCAGTGCGAGTTTTGCGAAAGAAACGGGTCAGAGGTGCTCGCAGAGCAGGTTGAAGAAGTCCTTCATGGTGCGGCCGCTCAGAAATACGGGTTTGGCAAGAAGGCGTGCCAGATCTTCGGGCGACCGGTTGTCAACGAAAATGCCGTCGATCCGCGAGACTGATTCATTCGGAATAATGACGAAATCCCCCAGTTCGCGGCCCGCGAGGGCATCGAGGAAATCCCCGGCGGCGAGCAGGCCCGCCACGGTGATGTCCTTCCCCATGAAGTGATTCTCCACCGCGACAGCCATGAGGGCAGTCCCCAATTTCCGGTTGAGCTGGTCAACACACTCCTGCAGGAAAGGGTAGAAAAGCCGACCGGTAGCCAGCGTGCCGCGCAGGTGCGCCCGGGACTTCCGCCGCCGCGCCAGGTTCAATGCGAACTCGTCGGCGAAACTGCGCACCATACCGATGCCGTCCTCGATCTGCGCAAAGTCGTCATAGTATCCCGCCTCAGGAATCGGCAAGCCTCCCTGAATATAAAACTCGTCCGCGAGGTAGGCGAAGCCTCGGCCCGCCTCCTGCCGGAACTGCTGCTGCCATGGCGTGACCTGACGGATGACCTCGCGGCAGAAATGCGGAGTGATCGGTGTGAGGCGCCTCCGCGCCTCCCCATGATCCGAGAGCCCCAAAGGAACGATGGCAACCGAGCTGACGCCCGGATAGTAAGAATAGAGGTCAAAAACCGTCCTGGCCAGGTGTTTGCCGTCGTTTACCTTCGGCATAAGTACGATCTGAGCATGAATTCGGATGCCGCCATCGATCAGCTTGCGCATCTTGCGCGCCAGGTCATCGACCTTCTTGCGCCCCAGGATCACTGTTCGCAGGTCAGGATCGGTCGCATGGACGGAAACATAGAGCGGTGACAGGGCCTGTTCGACGATGCGATCCAGCTCACTCTCCGGCAGGTTGGTGAGAGTGATGTAGTTTCCATGCAGGAAGGAAAGCCGATAGTCGTCATCCTTGACCTTCAGCTCCTTGCGCACCAGGGGAGGGAGTTGGTTGATAAAGCAGAATAGACAGGCATTGTTGCAGGTTCGGGTGCGGAAATCGTCGACCTCGATCCCGAGACCCTGGCCGTCCGAAAGATCTGCCTGGATGCGCTCCTCTTCGCCGCCGGCCTTGAGCACTTCCAGCTCGATAACATCTTCCGCGAGATAAAACTTCAAGGCGAGCTCGTCCGGGATCGGGCGCCCATTGATTGCCAGGATCTCGTCACCAGGGACCAGACCGGCGGCGCAGGCTGGTGAACCCGGATCGACCTTGCGGATCCTAATCCCGTTTCTTGCCACTGCCTGATTCCGCACTCTGATAGGACCCGATGAGCACTACCGACCGATAAAAGTAATGAAGCCCTGACGTTACGGTGACCAGGAGGGTAGCGTAGATCAGCGGGTCCAGAAAGGGTGTGACCATGGATGAAAAATTGGCCAGCATGACAACCGCCACCGTGGTGAGCTGGGCGACAGTGGTGCATTTGCCGAGGAAGCTGGGCGGGAATGCGGTGTGGCTGGTTTGCAGATGGATGATCAGGGATGCCAATGCGATCAGCAGGTCCCTGCTGATCGAGGTGATGGTAAGCCAGATGGGGATATGATATGCGACCGGCATGGATGGGATGGTCAAGGTGATAAAGGCTGCGGTGAGGAGCAGCTTGTCCGCCATCGGATCCAGGAATGAACCTAAGACGGTTTTTTGCTTCAGCATGCGGGCCAGAAGACCATCCAAACCGTCGGTAATCCCCGCCAGGATAAAGACCAGCATCGCGCTCTTCGGATGACCATAAATGATCAGCAGCACGAAGCAGGGGATGAAAATCATCCGCAGGATCGTAAGTTGGTTTGCGTATGTCCACACCACCGGAAAAGTCTCCTCATGGAATTGATATCAGATTCTGAGGAATCGTTCACCATCAAAATGCGTGTGCCTGACCGGAGCCCCCATTTGACTTCTTAGCAAAAGTCGCCCCTGATCCGATAAGAAATCAGGGCTCTTGGGCTGAGCGTTCGCTGGGAGTGTCACTAACCGGGCAAGGACTGCGCCCTTGATATCCCGCATAACGGTCTAATCATTTAGGGTCAGGCAAATGTCACTTTCCGGCAACCTGAAAACGATGGACCTTGCCGAACTTCTTCAATGGGTTACCCTGGGAAGAAAGACCGGCTCTCTGACCTTTGTCCGCAACAAGACCAAGAACCACATCTTCTTCAAGGATGGCAAGATCATCTCATCGAGATCCAACGAGCCCAACAAACAGTTGGGCCATTACCTGTTGTACCAGGGCAAGATCAACGAGGTCCAGCTCAAGCGGGCGCTGGAAACCCAGCTTCAGACCCGGGTGGCCCTGGGCAAGATCCTGGTTCAGGAAGGGCATGTCACGCAGGAGGAAACAGAACGCGCCCTGGTCGGCCGGACCGAGGAGGTGATCTACGACCTCTTTCTATGGGAGGAAGGCTATTTCAACTTCACTGCCCACGGTTTCAACCTCGATGAGCTGATCCTGATCAACCTGGATATCAATGCCATCATCTTTGAAGGGGTGCGCCGCAAAGATGAGTGGGCACGCATTCGCCAAGTTTTCCCCAGCAACAATGTCCGGCTCGGGATCCGGCCGGGGGCCGATCTGAAAAACCTGGCGTTGGTCCCCGTGCAAAAGAAGCTTCTGTTCCTGGCCAGCCAGGGGAAAACCATTTCCGAGATCATCCTGGAGCTTCATGGCTCGGATTTCCAGGTCAACTTCGAGTTGTTCAAGCTCTACGAAATGAATGTCCTGGAAGTGAAGGAAATCTGTGAAATGCCGTCGCCTGCGGACGATCCCACCTCCCTGCTTGGCCGTGCGCAGGAACTGATGCAGGCCGGTAAGTATCAGGAAGCCATTGCCGTTTGCCAGGAGGTTTTGCAGCTCGATCCCCAAAACGCCAGGGCAGATGAGCTCATCGAACTCGCCGAGCGGTCGTTGTGCCAGCACTACTATAAGGACTCGATCCAGAGCAGCAAGATCCCCTATTTCCTGGTCGACGAATCCTCCCTTACCCGCTATGCGCTGACCCACCAGGAGGGCTTTGTAGTTTCGCGCATCAACGGCGCCTGGGACGTGAAGTCCATCGTAATGCTCTCCCCACTCCGCGAATTGGAAGTCCTGCAAATTATCGAGAAGCTCGTCCAACTAGGACTTATCGCTCTCAAATGAAAGTGATGACTCATCACTCATCACTGAGGAACGGAGGAGTGCGGATACTTCGGCAAGCGCGCGGGAAAGCCGGGGGCCGTACCAACTGAGAAGTTCGCCTTCAACGATATGAATGCGCTGGTTGCGGATTGCCGGGACTTCTTTCCCCATCTCATAAAATCCGGGGATGTCGGCCGCCGTGAAATGATAGGGTTCGGTCGGCAGGAGCACAACGTCGGGCTGCCGGTGGGACGCTTCTTCGAGGGTAAACTGCGGATAACGTTCCGCGCTGTCCCGGAAAACGTTTTGCCCGCCGCAGCCTTGAATCACGCTGTCCACGAAGGTATCGTGATTGATCGTCATGTAAGGGCCTTTCCAGATGGGGCAGAGGACGCGGGGCGGTGGTTTCACGGCTGCTGCAAGAGCCTTGGTGCGCTCCGCTTCGATGGCGGCCAGCATCGGCTGTGCCGCTGATTCGGTCCCGGTAAGCGCCGCCACATCGGAGATCATCTTCAAACAACCGTCTACCGTCCTGGGGAACGTCACAAAAACCTTCAGGCCGGCCTGTTCCAGTTTTTCTATCTGGTGCTTCCGGTTCTCCTCCGCATTGGCGACGACCAGATCGGGCTCGAGTGCGAGGATTTTGCGGGTAAAGAAGTTCTTGGTGCCGCCGACCTTTATCTTGCTGCGGATCTTGATCTCGGGGTGGATACAGTAGTCGGTGACGCCTACGATGCGTTCATCGGCGCCCAGGGAGAAAAGAGTTTCGGTGATGCTCGGCACCAGGCACACGACGCGTTGCGCCGGCGTTTCGAGCCGGATGGGGCGAGACAGGTCATCGATCCTTTCGATCATCGCCTCCGATTATACCGCCCTTTAGCCGGAAGCTTCCACCGGCGAGGGGTGCGGGTGCAATTGGTAGTGAGACTCAGTTGCTTGCCGCCGCTTTCAGAGCGAATTGGGCCAAAAAGCAAAAACGCCACGGATTCCACGGATTCCACAGATTCCGTGAGGCTAGCATTTGAACTGGAACGACCTGCCCCAGTACATGATTGAGAATTTTTTAACAAATCCGTGAAATCCGTGAAATCCGTGGCGTTTTTGCTTTGATTTCTCCAGGAGTGAGTCCCACTTTCGATTACTCCCAGGGGTGCAGCCGAAAAATATCGAACCACCAAGACCTCAAAGAATCAGAACCTGGCGTTGGCCGAGCTCTGCGGGCGCCGATGTGCCGTATAATAGACTGGCGTTGCGGAGGCAAAATCCATGAAGGGAAAAATCCTGCGGGATGCAGTACACGGCGACATTGAACTTGAGCCGCTCGAAGTGGAATTGATGGACACACCGGAATTCCAGCGTCTGCGTGGGATCAAGCAGCTGGGAACTGCCTGCCTGGTTTATCCTTCCGCGACCCACACCAGGTTTGCGCACTGTCTGGGGACCTCCTGGATGGCCCGACGCATGATCGAGGCATTGCGGCGCACCGGCACTATTTCCTCCTACGAGGAGACGGCCATCCGCGTTGCGGCGCTGCTCCATGACATCTCGCACATCCCCTTCGGCCATACCCTCGAGGATGAACGGCGCGTACTCTCACGTCATGACAAGGATCAATCGCGACTTACCTACTTTTTATTGGAATCCTCGCTGGCGCAGCGGCTCAGAAACTCGGGGTATCAGGACCAGGTCCTGCGGATCCTGCGCGGCGAGGCCGGATTTGCCTCGGAAATAGTGACCGGGGCAATAACCGCGGACCTTCTCGATTATCTGAAACGGGACACATACTTCGTCGGTTTCTCCCAGTATTACGATCCACGAGTGTTTCAGTCCTTCATCCTTGAGGATGGGCGTTTTGTCGTCAACCTGGAAAAGCACGGCATGCTGCGGCGCGATGCGTTGTCCGAGCTGGTCAATCTGCTTCGCATCCGGTATACCCTTTCGGAACGAGTATATTTTCACCACACCAAGATAGCTTCGGGTGCCATGATTTCCAAAGCGGTCGAACTCGCGATCGATTCCGGCCTGCGGCTCGAAGATTTGCGCAGGCTAAAGGATGAAACGCTTGTCTGGACTCTCCGCAACCGTCATGGAGACAATCCGGCTATTGACTACATTGTCAACTGCCTCGAAGCGCGGCAGCTCTACCGCGCATGCTTCGTGCTCACCGTGGGCGTGGGAGAAAGCCGGCAGAGAGAGATTGCGGACCGGCTGCACTACGACGCCGGCGCGCGGGAGGAACTGGAAGGTCGCATCGCTGCCGCGGCAGGACTGCAGCCATACCAGGTCATCGTGTATTGCCCGTCCATCGGCATGTCGCTCCCGGAGGCGGAAGTCCCTGTCAGGCTGGAGAGCGGGAACATCGTGCCTCTTTCCGGCAGCAACAACGAGGAAATCCGGGTCCTCAAGGAAAAGCACAAAGCTCTGTGGAAGTTCTTCGTCCTCATCGACCGCGGTGCCTGGGACCGACGTGAACAAGCCCATAACGCCGCGGCGTCGCTCATGACAGAAAGCTTTTAGGCCACGGATCCGGACCGTGTTCGTCCGCAGGGACCTCCTATTCCGTAAGGTCGCCACGACCGAGCGCGTTCTGAGCAGATTGGACCTGCCGGAGGGCTGCCTGAGCCCCCGCTTTCATGCAGCTCACATCACTGGTGCAAAACAGGACATCCACTCCCTGCCCGATCCAAAACGCGAAATCCTCGGCTACTGAGGCGACCGCCACAATCTTGCCGTGTTTCCTCACCGTGCCGATGATCTTTTTCCCTGCCTCCCTGACCTTGGGGTGGCTGGTCTGATAAGGAACTCCAAGGCTTGAAGACAGGTCCGCCGGACCGATCAGGATGTCAATGCCGGGAACAGCACAGAGCTCCTCGGCTCGTGCCACCGCTTCTTCGGTTTCGATTTGCGCCATCAAGCAAAGGTCGCGGTTCACCCGCTGCTGCTCGGCAAAGCTGTCCCCCAGGCTGTAGCGGACGGCCCGGGATGTAGGAAAACACCCGCGTTCGCCTTCCGGACGGAAGCGGGCATAGCGAATGAACTCGTGGAGCATTTCCGGCGAATTCGCCATCGGGATGTCGATAATATCAGGCCCGCATTCGGCGGCGCGCAGGACATTCTCCCGGTGCTCATTGGGAATCCGAATCATCGTGAGCAGCCCAAGTCCTGATGCAATCCGGCACAGATCACATGCTTCAGAAAAGGCGATGTGACAATGCTCCATGTCGAACCAAACGGCCTTGAAACCCAGACCGGCGGCAATCTCCAAAAAAATCGGATCGTTAAAATAAATTCCAGCTCCAAGCAAGGGACCGCTCTTTTGCTCTTGAAGGGCGCGTTGCAATCGATTCATAGCCCTACCTCCGATTTCCGACCTCAGACCTCCGACATCCGACCCCCGACTTCCGACCTCCGATTTCCGACCTTACCACGGTGTTCCGAGAACTCCAAGAAAGGTCGGAGGTCTGAAGTCGGAATTCTGAGGTCGGATGTCTGAAGTCGGATGTCTGAAGTCGGATGTCTATTTACTGAACCGGGGAGGTGGAAACTGCATCAGGATTTCTCCCAAAAGAAATCCTTTCCGGATTTCCACATTCTCGCGGGTAATGATTTGCACGTCATCGGCGGTAGAGCTTTGGACGGACTGGATGATCAGCGTGTAGTTGCCCGGAGCGGCATCCGTGATGGTAAACCCGCCCCGGTCATCTAGGAAGGATCGTTGGTAATCCTGAATGGGGGGCTTGGCGCCGGGATTGCGGAGATGCACGACGAAACGTTTTATGGGGATGCCGCGGTAATCGATCACGCGCCCATAGATGCCCGCCTCCACACGCTTGAGGCGAATGGACACTTCGGGGGCCGCCGGATTTGTGTTGTCGAAAGTGAGCCGTTGATCGAAGTAGCCAAGCCTGGTGACCTTGATCTCACGCACCGGGGGGTATAACAGGGGGAGGGAAAAACGTCCCGCCTTATCGGTGGACGCAGCGCTATCGAACTTGCCCTGAACGCCGCCCGTTCCCCAGACACTCACAAGTGCATCCACGACCGGTCCGCCCGTTTCCGCAGTGACCCGACCTTTGAGCACTGGCCTGTCCTCGAGCGTAACCGCGGCGGGCGGCGCTTTGGGATCGAACAGCACCGTCCTGGTTTTGTATCCATCCGCGGCTATAGTGCACTCAAAGGGACTCCATTCCAGCGGGATGGAAATCTCGATCACGCCCCGCTTGTCGCCGCCGGAAATCTTGAATTGTCCTGGCGCCGTGGCCGTTGCATAGGGAAGAACTTCGCCCCGGCTGTTGTTTACGAAAAAAGATAAAGGGGTTGCCGGGGGCAGATGAAAATCGGCCTGCTGGGACTGCCCGGCTTTCAAGACACCCAGCTCTTCTCCCAGGAGGTGACCTCGGGCGGAGGCGATGATGCTCACATCGCCGTCCGGGAGACCTTCCATGGTGTACTTCCCGTTAGCATCGGTGAGCCGTCCCGTCGGCGCCAGAATGGCATTGTCGGCGATGGGGGTGAAGGGCGGAGCATTGACTATGACCAAGGCGCCCGAAATCGGCGTGTCCTGCCTGTCAAAAACGAATCCGACGAGAGTGGCCAGCGCAGGCCGCAGCTGAAAGTCTCTGACGGTTGCCTTCGTGTCCCGAACCGGCAGGAATGCGTAGATAGCGGCGTACCCTTCCTTGCGAATGCTGATCCACAGGTTGGCAGGGGCATTCAGGCGGAACTGGTAGCGACCTTCCGCGTCGCAGGTCTGCGTGTCCAAGGGGGCAGGCTGCTCGAAGGCAGGCGGCGCCCAGCGCGGAGCGGAGCTGTGGAGAGAAACCGCAGCTTCCGGCAGAGCTTCGTCCAATTCGGAGGTGATCCTGCCGCTCACCAGATACTCGGTGCTCGTTGCGATGACTGCTTCGCCCACGGGCATGTAAGATGGCTCGGGCACAGGTTTGGCAATTTCCGGCTGAGCTTGATCCGGAGGCTGTGCAGCCTGCTCTGCCGTCCGGCTGTCCGGGCGAACATAGAAGAACCAGAAAAAATAGGCGCACGCCAGCAGTACCAGCAGGATATAGAGCCAGAGCTTCTTGTTGCGAGCCATTCCGACCTCCGACCTGCGACCTCCGCCATCGTACCTTCCTGAGGGCCGGGGCGGGTCGCCGGATAAAGGTTGTATTTTACGTCTTTGCGCGTCGTCCTCAAACCACAAAGACCTCCAGGACCTCTAGGACCTCTGGGACCTCGGAGAATCAAACACCGCTTTCATCCTTTCCTGGACCGGGTACTCCGGTTTCTTTGCGGTCTTCGAGGTCCTTGTGGTTCCATCAGGGTTCGCGGCCTGTGCTGAGGCCTAGGCGGAATCGCACAGGCAGCGCCGGGTAGCCGAATGCCTCCATGTAGTCGCGGTCCAGAGCATTATTCACAACTGCAAAGATGGTGATCCCCGAAAACAACCGGAAGCTCACCAGCAGGTCCAGAGTGCCGTACCCCGGATTTCGAGTCAGATCGAGACCCAGGAAATCGGAATCGAGCCGGCTGCCCACGACGGTCGCAGTTGCTCCGAACGTCCAGCGCCCGGGACGCCACCTCAGGTCGAGCGAGCCGGAGTGCCGGGGACGCCGGAAAAGCGCCTGGCCGGGGGCAAAGACCGGGTCGAGCGGTGCTGTGTTCTCGAGCACGAGGGAATCCAAAAACAGGTAGGTTCCCCAGCATTCGACGTTGCCGCCCAGGTTTTGCCGGAAAGTGGTTTCGATGCCTTGAGCGCGGCTCCTGCCGAGGTTGAAAAAAGTCCCGGCGAACGTCGTGAAGTTGGTGGTCACAAACCCGATTTGATCGCGGTAGCGGTTTTGGAAAAAGGCAATCTCCAGGCCTCCCCGGCTATCTGCGAAAGACTGCTCCATGCCGATGTCAAAACTCGTGGATTTTTCGGGCTTGAGGTCGGGGTTGCCGAGGAAGTAGGGGGATTTGCTGAATGACTCGACCAGGGTGGGTTCCTTGATGCCGAGACCGAAGTTGGCTTTGATTTTCGTCAGCCCGAGGAAGCCGCCCTGTGTGCCCTGATGTGCGTGCCAGGCCAGCGACAGCCGCGGTGTAGCGGAGAAGCCGAAGCTCTCGTTGTGCTCGAAGCGCGCGCCGGCGGCCAGGAAGAGGCGTTTGCGCAAAAACCACTGATCCTGCACGAAGCCGGCATAGTTGTTGCGCACCGCGACCAGCGGTTGATTGCGGGGATCTCCCACGGTGCCCGCCTCGCGCTCGTATTCAGCGCCTGCCGCCAGGAGGTGAGCGTGGGGAAGGCAGAGCTCGAAGTGATAGTCGAGCTTCTGGCGCCGGCTCTGGTTGAGCGTCTGATAGGGGAAGTCATAGGATGTGAATCCGGAAGTCCGGCCTTGATACGCGGCAACGAAGCTGCCGGAATCCACGTTATCCTCTGAATATTGCCGGCTGTCGCTGACCGTGTAGGAGAGCATCTGTGTCCAGGTGGGGGTCGTGGCATGCGAGAAGGTGATCCCGCCTGCCAGGTTGCGATGGCGATAAAACTCGTCCGCGTCAGGGGGGTGAAACGCCCACTGGCCGGGCACGCCGGCGCGTCCCGCTTCGCTACGGAAGATCGCCCGCAACCGGCTCTTCTCCGACATGTTGAGCCCGAGGTTCCCGGTGACGGCTGCCCTGTTGAAGGAGCCGTTCTGCACATCGTTGTCCGTGTCCAGGCGCGCGAAGGAGGCTGCATAATCGAGCCGGTTTCCCTTACCCTCGATACCGGCTTCATAACGGAATGTAGCCAGGCTGCCTCCTTCCAGTGCGACGAACGGGCGGGGTTCCAGGCCCTCACTCCTGCCCTGCCTGGTGAAAATCTGGATAACGCCGGCCATCGCATCGGATCCAAAAAGAGCGCTCTGCGGACCGCGCACGATCTCGATGCGATCAATGTTTGCCACGGAAAGGTTGGCGAAGTTGAAGCTCCCGCCGGGATCATTGACAGGAACGCCGTCGATCAACACCTTGGTGTAGTCCGATTCTCCCCCCCGGGTGAAGAGGGAGGTCAATTGCCCGGTGCCGCCGCTCTGCGAGATGGTCAGCCCCGGGACCCGGTGCAGGGCATCCGCCATGGAGTGAATCCCCTCGCCCTCCAATTCGCTCCCGCGGATAACCGTTGTGCTGCTGCCGACTTGAGATTGCGCCACATCTGTCCGGGTAGCGGTTACAACGATTTCCTGCTGAATCGACTGTATTGCAAGGGTTATGTGTATCGGCTTAGAGGACGGGCTCACCTCCAGTGGCTGCCGCCGGACCGGAGCCAGGCCGGGGGCTGTGGCATCCAACTCGTAGGTGCCGTCCGGCAATTCGATCACGAACCTTCCGCCTGAATCGGTCAGAACGGAAGTGTTGAGGCGCCCTGATGGGGAGCGGACCTCAACGAGCACTCGTGGCACCGGCGCGCCGCTCTGATCGACAACCTGGCCTGTGATCCTGCGCAACACCTCCTGCCGCGGCCATGCGACCGATGGCATCCATAACGCCAGAACTAAAAAACATAAAATGCACACTTGGTTGCTGCGTTCGTTTCGTGCCCCATACAGTCTTGGACTCGAACTCATGATCGTCTCCGTTCTTCGATAGAAGGCAACACCTCAATGGCGCCGCCGGGCAGCGGCCGCACCTGGAAGTCCAGGCCAAAAAGTTGCTTTAGAGTTGCACGGGTAATGACTTCCGATGCCGGGCCCTGAAAGCGGATACTGCCTTCCCGCATCAGCGCGAGGCGGTCGGCGAAAGCGGCCAGGAGGTGAATCTCATGTGACACGACTAGCGTAGCCAGCCCGCGCGCGCGGGTGAGGCGGCTGACAAGGCGCAGTAGTTCGACCTGGTAGTTGATATCCAGATTTGCAGTGAGTTCATCCAGCAGCAGGATCTTCGGCTGCTGTGCAAGCGCGCGTGCCAGCAGCAGGCGCTGTCTCTCTCCCCCTGACAGTTCGCAGACGCGCGCTTCGAGGTAGGGCGTCAGCTGAGTCATCGCCAGCGCTTCCAGGGTGATTTCCTCATCCCGGATACTCTCGAATCCGAACAGGGACAGGTGCGGCGAACGGCCTTGCATGGCGAACTGGCGCACGCTCAGCAGGCACCCGTCGCCTGCGCTCTGGGGAACCATGGCGATGTGCCGGGCGATTTCCCTGCGCGGCAAGGCTGTGAGCGGTGTGGTTCCCTTCAACAGGATGCTTCCCGCCGCCGGCCGCAAGATGCCGCTCAACAGGCGCAGAACGGTCGTCTTGCCCGATCCGTTGGGCCCGATGATTCCGGTGACGATGCCGGGCCGCAATTCCAGGGTGAGATTGCGTACCACGGGATTTCGATAGGAGAAACTCACATCGCGTGCTTCCAGTTCCGGAGGTGATTCGATCCGTCTCATAGGCTGCTCCTCCGCCGGGACAGGTAAACAAACAGCGGCGCCCCCAACAGGGCCGTAATGACGCCCACCGGCAATTCCGCCGGCGACAGCAGAGTGCGTGCCAGAGTGTCTGCCAGCAACGTGAAGATGGCGCCGAACATGAAAACGGCAGGAAGCAGGATGCGGTTATCGCTGCCGAACATCATCCGCCCCAGGTGAGGGCAGATCAGCCCGATGTAGGCTATGGGACCGCTGACGGAAACCACGGCTCCGGTGATCAGAGAAGCGAGAAGATATACCGCGACCTTTACGCGCGCGACCTCGACCCCGAGGATCATCGCGTCTTCTTCGCCCATGGATATCAAGTTCAGGCTGCGGGAAAGCGGATAAAGAAGCAGAAATCCTGCGAGCACCACGCCGGTCACAATGTATATCGAAGCATCGACCGGCCGGCTGAGATCCCCAATGAGCCAATAGAAGATGCCGCGCAGGTCGGCTTGGCTCGTGCTGGTGAGCAAAACGACGTTGATCGACGAGATGAAGGAAGCCAGCACGATCCCCGCCAGCAGGAGGCGCTGGGAAGCCTCACCGGACCGGCTGCCGCCCCCTGCGAGGAAGTAGACCGCACCGATGACTAAAGCCGCCCCTGCGAACGCCGCCATCGGGCGGCCATAGGCCAGTCCTGCAGCCGCTCCGGCGGCTCCCCAGGATGCGGTGAAGATGGAATACAGGATGGTTCCGAGGGAGGCTCCCGTCGAAACTCCCAGGACAAACGGGTCGGCAAGTGGGTTGCGCAGCAGAGATTGGAAAGACGCCCCGGCGGCGGCAAGAGCGGCCCCTACCAGGGAACCGAGGAATATGCGCGGTAGGCGAATGGAAAAGAGGATGGTGGCGAGCGGGTTATCGGCTGCTGGAGAACCAATCAGCTTGTGCCCCAGCAACCGAAGCAAGGTCCCGGGAGGAATGGTCACGCTGCCGACAGCAAGCGCGAGCACGACGGCGCAGGCCCATGCTGCCAGCAAAGCGAAACTTACCGCGGCAATGCGCCTTCCGGATAGCAGCTTCATCGGAAACGCTCCGGGTGCATTTTGCGTGCCAGCTCCTCCACGCCGTCCACGAAACGCGGCGATGGATGCTGCAGCACCTCGTTGAGGATGTAAACCCTGCCCTGCTTCACCGCATCCAGGGTTTGCCAGCCAGCCACTATCCTGAGATCGGGGAGAGGTTTGCCGGGGTAGTCGACCGTAAGGATGACTTCGGGATTTTGCGCCACAACCTGCTCCAGGCTGTAGCGCGGGTAGTATTCGTCGCTCGAGGCCGAAACGGATCGGATGTTGGCCAGACTCAGGACATCGTTTTCGAAAGTCCTTCGTCCCGGCGCCAGCAAGGGATCGAACCATGTGATGAATAATGCGCGCACGGGCGGAAGCCCGGCGAGACGATGCCTGATTTCCTGAAGGCGGAACTTCGCTGCGGCGACCAGGCGCTCTGCCTCCGCCGGGCGATCGGTGATCCGGCCGATCGCCAGCGTTGTCTCGAAAATCCCATCCACAGACCGGGGTGCCGTTACGAACACCGGAAGGCCCAGTCCCGCCAGCTTGTACACGGCTGCCTGGTCGTTCCCCGCGGTCGATGCGATGATCAGGTCGGGTCGTGCCGCCAGAATCATCTCATAGCCGGGATTCAGGAGGCTGCCGATCTTCGGCTTGCGTTTCGCGTCTTCAGGCCAGTCGCAATGGGTTGTAACCCCGATCAGGCGATCGTCGGCTCCAATAAGATAGAGCACTTCGGTCACGCTCGGCGCCAACGAGACAATGCGCATGGGATGTCGCGCCAGGATGACAGGCCTGCCGATGCCGTCGGTGTAGGAAACGCTGGATTCCGGTCGGGCTGCGGCTGTCTCTTGATCCGCAGAATGGTTGACAGAGCAGGAAACCGACAATGAGAGCAGTAGAAGACTAAGGCAGGAAATGGGGACAAGGGAATGATCTGGAGGCATTCCAGGTCTCTTTCTCGCGAAGAGCGGCTGAAAACTGGGATGAGGCAGGTTTCCTGACTCTCGGGTCACTGCCGGGCATCGCGCCTTCCCCGTCTTGAATCAACGAGTGGCGGGCTACTCTGGACACTTCTACAGGCCGCAGATGCCGGCTCTCCGAATACAGTGGCGGGACCGCGTGGGATTTGCACCCACTTCCCTTTTATCCCCTGTCCGGGGCACCTCAATCCGGAATTAAAAAGATCAGGCCAAGCAAATCATAAATACCATTACAATTCCGCCTCTGTCAAAGACAATCGAACGGCGACCGCTAAAACAGCAACCACGAAATACACGAAAGTCTGAATGAGCACAATACTAGCATCTGTCGCGAAACTCATGCGGCCCTCTACCCCAGCCCAGGAGGGGCAGTAGAAAATGGTTGCGGACAAAGATCTTTCGCCCCTGCCGGGGCTAGTTAAAAGCAATATCCTAGCCGGGGGCTTGCGCCCCCGGCTATTATCTTTCCGCCCCTCCGGGGTTCGGACGGCACACTCTGCAACGGAGTTTCGCGACAGATACCAGCCAGGGCTGGGCCCTTGATTTCCCGCAAAAAGCAGCTGAAACACGCAACGAGAATAAAATTCCCGTTACGCTCCGCATAACGGTCTAACTGGTCTCCGTCGCAAAACTCGCCTTCAGGGCCGAATCGTCCGGTAACTACTGCAATCACGTGAGGGCGGGCTTTAGCCCTTAAGCGCTAAGTTAAGTCATTTCGGCATCGCTGACTTG
>CAYGWQ010000007.1:0-4701 GCA_964353465.1 uncultured Acidobacteriota bacterium
CCAGGTCGAGGTCCAAGTATTGGAACTTATCTTAGCGCTTAAGGGCTTTAGCCCGGACATTCGTGGTGTAGGGCTTCAGCCCGTCTGCTTGGCACATGAAATCCGTAGGGTGTGCGGTTTCGGGATTCGGCTTACAGTTTTGACGGGCTAAAGCCCTTCGCCACGAGTGGCACGCGATTTTAGCCCAGTCTCAAGAGTTATTTTCAAAGCATCAGCAGGCGCCGGCTGCCAGACGGCATCCAGTAGGAAACGACCTTCGAACCCCGTCCGGCGGCCGGGACATGGCGACTCGGCCAGCCGAGCTGATGACCATGTCCTTTTTCCCCCAGCGCAGCCTGGCCATGGATCCAGCGAACCACGAGTGCTTGTCAACCAGCTGAGGGTAACGTCAGCATTTCAGCCATCATCTTTTTCACATATTGACATTGTTCAATGGCATTGTTTCAATGAGGCTGGCGCTGAATGGTACTCATCGATCGCAGTTATCTTGAGGGAGAGCATGGATAGAATCCGAAGGGCAGTCTTTCCGGCCGCGGGATTGGGCACCCGATTCCTTCCCGCCACCAAAGCTCAGCCGAAAGAGATGCTTGTGGTGGTAGACAAGCCCATCATCCAATATGCAGTTGAGGAAGCGGTCGCATCAGGATTGGAGAACCTCGTCATCATCACGGGCCGGGGCAAACACGCTATCGAGGATCACTTCGATGTCTCCTTCGAGCTCGAGCGCATGCTCGAGGATCGAGGCAAATCGGACCTTCTGAGCCTGGTGCGTGCCGTATCGGATATGGTGCATATTGCGTATGTCCGGCAGAAGGAAGCGCTCGGGCTGGGCCATGCGATCCTGATGGCGCGCGACCTGGTGCGGGGCGAGCCTTTCGCGGTTCTGCTCGGGGATGACATCATCGATGCTGAGATTCCCTGCATCAGGCAAATGATGGACATCTATGAGCGCCACCGGGCATGCGTTGTGGCCATCATGGAAGTGCCGAAAGAGGATGTTTGCCGCTACGGCATCATCGACGGGCTCCCTCTCTCCGGCAGTGACGGCCGTGTTTTTGAAGTGAAGAACATGGTGGAGAAGCCGAGCATACAGGACAGCCCATCCACCCTGGCCATCATCGGGCGCTACATCCTCACGCCCGCCATATTCGATGTCCTCGAGAACACCCAGCGCGGCGCCGGCGGTGAAATCCAGTTGACGGACGGCCTGCAGAATCTCCTCGGGAAAGAGCGCATCCTTGCCTACAAATTCCGCGGCAAGCGCTATGATGCGGGCGAAAAACTCGGATTTCTCAAAACGACCGTGGAGTTCGCGCTCAAGAACGTGGAAATCGGCCCTGAATTCCGTGCCTATCTGAAATCCCTGAATCTGAACGAACCTTAATCGAGTCCAAGATATGCGAATGCTGGTGGTCGGATCCGGCGGCAGGGAACATGCACTGGTTTGGAAGCTGCGCCGGAGTGCGCGCGTGCAGGAGGTTATCTGCGTTCCGGGCAATGGCGGCATCGAGGGCGAAGCGCGCTGCCTCCCGCTGTCGCCTGCAGATCATGCCGCGCTTCTCGAGTTGGTACGGCGCGAACGCATCGACCTCGTGGTCGTCGGTCCGGAAGCCCCCCTCGCCGCCGGGCTGGCTGATCATCTGCGCGCGCACGGAGTCGCAGTGCTTGGGCCCGGCCGGGCGGCTGCGCGCCTGGAATCCAGCAAGGTTTTCGCCAAGGAATTCATGGCACGCCACGGCATACCCACAGCCGCTTTCACGGTCCATGATCAGATTCCCGAAGCACTCGCGCGCCTGACTTCCGCGGAAGTCCGCTACCCCATCGTCGTCAAGGCCGATGGTCTGGCTGCGGGCAAAGGGGTGGTGGTGGCACGCAGTCGCGAAGAGGCGCGGGCTGCCATCGAGCGGATCATGGTCGACCGGCAGTTCGGGGCCGCCGGAGACAAAATCGTGCTCGAGGAATTCCTCGAAGGCACGGAAGCCTCATTCATCGTATTCACCGACGGCGACACCATTGTTCCCGCGGTTGCAGCCCAGGATCATAAGGCCGTCTACGACAATGACCAGGGACCAAACACCGGCGGCATGGGGGCTTACTCCACGGACCATATCCTCGAGCCCGGGATGCAAGACGTGATTCTCTCCCGGATCGTGCGTCCGGTGATCGATGCTATGAGGGCGGAGGACGCCCCGTTCCAAGGCATTCTCTATGCCGGCCTGATGCTGACGCCGGCAGGGCCGCGCGTGCTCGAATTCAACGTGCGCATGGGCGATCCTGAAGGACAGGTGATCCTGCCGCGGCTCGAAAGCGACTTCGGCGCGCTGTGCGGGGCGCTGTGTCAGGGGCGGCTGCGCGAGTATGAAGCCTCGTGGTCGAACAAGGCAGCCGTGTGCGTCGTACTTGCCTCGGGAGGCTATCCTGACGCCTTCGAGAAGGGGAAAGTGATCTCAGGCCTGAAGATGGCCGAGGAAGACAGCAGTGTCGTGGTGTTTCACTCGGGAACCCGGCGGCAGGGGAAAGAGATCGTGACCGACGGCGGGCGCGTGCTGGGCGTGACGGCCGTGGCCGACCATTTGTCGTCCGCGCTGATCTCGGCGTACGAAGCAGTGAACAAGATACACTTCGAAGGCATGCACTATCGCCGCGACATCGGCGCGAAAAGCATAAGCAGGTGACGGGCAACGGCCGGAGGCCAAAGAAAATAACAGGACACAGATGAACACCGATGAACACGGATCGGACGAGCAGGTTGCCCAGGTGTGATAATCCGTGTGTTTCCGTGTTCATCCGTGTCCGGTAATTTCCTCTTCAAGGAGAGTGAGTGTGAAGAAACCACTGGTGGCCGTCGTGCTGGGGAGTGACAGCGATTATCCCGTGATCGAGGACATGATCCGGATTCTGAGCGACTTCCAGATCCCTTACGAGATCACGGTGTCGAGCGCACACCGTTCGCCGGACCGAACCCATCGCTATGCGGTGACCCTGGAGGATCGCGGCGTTCAGGTCGTCATCGCCTGTGCCGGCGCAGCGGCGCATCTGGCCGGCGTTCTGGCATCCCATACGATCCTGCCGGTCATCGGCGTCCCCATGGATTCGTCTCCGCTCAAGGGCATGGACGCCCTGCTCTGCACCTCGATGATGCCCGCCGGCGTTCCGGTGGCGACCATGGGAATCGGCAAAGCCGGCGCCAGCAATGCCGCCGTGTTGGCCGCCCAGATCCTGGCGCGCAGCGATATCGGCCTGGCGAAACGGCTTAAAGAGTACAAAAAGCAGCTCGCGGAACGCGTTGAGGAATGCGACCGGGAACTGAAAAAATCCCAGAATGTCTAAATTCTTCCTCTCTACATTCGGCTGCCGCTGCAATCAGGCCGACAGCGCCGGGATCCGGGCGCGCCTGTGCGGCAGGTCCCTGCACGAAGCAGAGAACTCCTTGGACGCCGATCTGATCGTGGTCAATTCGTGCACCGTCACCCGGCGCGCGGATCAGCAGGTGCGCCAGACTGTCCGGCGGCTTCACCGGGAAAATCCCGGAGCAAGGATCGTGGTTACCGGCTGCTATGCGGAGCGCGATCCGGAGACGCTGGCGGCGATTCCCGGAGTAAGCCTGGTCCTGGGAAACGCCGACAGGGACCGGTTGGCTGAGGTCTGGCGCCAGCCTGGACCCGGCGCGCATATCCTGCGGACGCCGCTGCCGGCCGTGGGCGAAATGCTGACCATGAGCGCGACACAAACCGGCGTCAAGACTCGCCCCTACGTCAAGATCCAGGACGGGTGCGACGCACGGTGCGCCTATTGCATCGTGCCTTCCGTGCGGGGACCCGGTCGAAGCGCAGCGCCCGAAGACATCCTGGGCGAAATCCGGCGCCTGGTCGCGGCCGGGTATCAGGAGATCGTGCTGACAGGAGTCCATCTGGGCACCTATGGGCGCCGGCTGCCGCAACCAGCCCAGCTGACGGAACTGTTGCGCCGGATCCTCGAGATTCCGGCACTGGGACGGATCAGGCTCAGCAGCATCGAACCCATGGATTTCGATCGCAGTCTGGCGACCCTGGCCGCCGGGCACCCGGCCTTTGCGCACCACTTCCACATACCGCTGCAAAGTGGCAGCGACCGGATCCTGCGCCGCATGCGCCGGCCATATACTGCTGCGCGTTTCCTCGATCTGCTTCATCACATTCAGGCGAACCTGCCGACCATTGGTCTGGGTACCGACGTTCTGGTGGGCTTTCCGGGTGAGACAGACGCAGATTTCGAGGCGACCTGCGAAATCGTGCGCCAATCCCCGCTTGCCTATCTGCATGTTTTTCCATTTTCCCCAAGAGAAGGAACTGAGGCATCTACGATGCCCGGGCAGGTTTCCCCAGGCGTACTGCGTGAGCGGTGCCATATCCTGCGTGATATCTCGGCGAGGAAGAACCTGGCCTTCCGGCAACGATTTGCCGGGCAGGTTCTGCCCGCGATCAGCCTGGCAATAGAAGAAGAAATGGGAGAATCGGTCGCCTTGACCGGTAATTACATCCACGCACGCATCGCCGGCGCCGCCGTTCCGCTCAACCGCCTGGTCAACATCCGCATCGATGAAGTGCGCCCCGAAGGCACCTGGGCTACCTTGGCGGGCTGAAGCCCTAGGCCACGAATGCAGGTCATGCTAAATCTCGTGGCCAAGGGCTTCAGCCCGTCTAATCATGTGACAGTCCCGCA
>CAYGWQ010000007.1:4801-37532 GCA_964353465.1 uncultured Acidobacteriota bacterium
AGCCCGCAGGCACGAGTGCAAGTCGTGCTAAATCTCGTGGCCAAGGGCTTCAGCCCGTCTAATCATGTGACAGTCCCGCAGGCACGAGTGCAAGTCGTGCCAAGCCTCGTGCGGGCTGAAGCCCGCAGGCACGAGTGCAAGTCGTGCTAAATCTCGTGGCCAAGGGCTTCAGCCGATAAGTGCTAGCCAAAACTACTTCACTCACATGGTCCAAGACCACGTCGAGGTCCAGGTCGAAGTCCACGAGCTTACCTTAACGCTTGATGGCTTCAGCACGTGCGCCCGTGCAAACTGTCCTGCAGATCACCGCCATCATGCGGCCGGAGTGCGCTCCCTCCGCGCGGTAGGAAAAGAACTCCGCCGGGTTGCAGCGGGTGCACAGGCCGAGGTCAGAAACGGCTTCCTGCGGCACACCCGCATCCGCGAGCTGCAGGTTCAGAGCCCGCGGCAGGTCGAGGAGATACTTCCCGGGATTGTGAGGGCTCGGGCTGCAGAGCTGGGCTCCGGAGAACTCGGCGTGAAAAGCGGATGCCACCTCATCACCCACTTCGAGGCAGCAACTGCGGATTCCGGGGCCGATAGCGGTCAGGAGATTTGCTGGATTTACTCCGAGGCTGCGCTGCATCCCAACGATAGTCCGGAGGAGAATGCGTGCGCGAGTGCCGCGCCACCCGGCGTGCACGGCCGCGATTGCTCCCGTCTGCGGATCCGCGATCAGGACCGGAAAGCAATCCGCCACCTGCACAGCCAGCGCCACCCCCGCTTCCGCTGTGGCAAGTCCGTCGCCGGGCGTGTGGGGATTCCATTGGTGCACCCGGGATTTTATGATATGAAACTCACCGGAATGGACCTGGGCGACGGTGACCAGACTCGAAGGCGTAAGGTTCAATGCGGATAGAAACCGCCGCCGGTTTTCCAGGACATGCGCGGCCGTGTCCCAGGAGACGCTGCCGAGATTCAGAGATTGTGCGGGCATGGAACTGACCCCGCCGTGACGGGTCGAAAAAGCGTGGCGCAGATGAACCACCTTTTCCAGCGCGGTGCAGCTGTAATAGGCTATTCCCTCTGCCTCGCGGCGCACGAATCGGGTGCTCTGCATGGCAGGAATATTGGAGTGAAGGTCATCCCGGTGTCAATTCACTTTAATGGGGACTGTCACATATCAAGACGGGCTGAAGCCCTTGCCCACGAGACATACGGAGAACCATGATTGCCGGCATAGGCGTCGACATCGTAGACATCCGGCGCGTGCGCGGCATTCTGGAGCGGCAAGGCGACAGGTTCGTCCGGCGTGTCTTTACCGTCGCGGAGCAGGACTACTGCCGCGCGCACCGCGATCCCGCCCCTTACTTTGCCGTGCGTTTTGCCGCCAAGGAGGCGCTTTTTAAAGCTCTGGGGACAGGATGGACTCGGGGCGTGACATGGTGCGATGCCGAAGTGAGGCGGGAGGAGAATGGCGCTCCCAGGCTCATGATCACCGGCCGTGCGCAGGAACTCGCCAAAGAACTGGGCGCGCGCACGGTCCACGTCAGCCTTTCCCATTCCGAAGAGACAGCTATCGCGGTCGTCATCCTCGAGAAGTAATCCACAAAACACGAACCGCAAAGACCTCAAAGAAAATTCTATCTGTACTAATTGCTGAGCTGTTCTTTGATAAGTGGACCTGGATGCTCGAGCATCGCTCACTCGACAGGGTTCAAACGCCTCGTCATATCGACATACATATGAACTCACCAGTACCCGCAAATGCTTTGCACGCAGGAAAAGATTTGTACCCCGAAATGCAGAGCCGAGAGGCGCGAAGCGCCGGCAGATAATAGCCCCGCCCGTGAGGGCGGGGTTGAGGGACATAAAGAAAAGAGGTCCGAAGGACCGGCACAGATGTCATGTGCCGCACCTTCGGCGCTCATGCCAATTGCTGCAAAACCCCGGCCTCACGGCCGGGGCTATTGTCTGCCGCCTCTTCGAGGCTCCCTTTCTCTTTGCCTCGGATGTGAGATTTTTGGGTTGCGCTATCCTGCGCCGTGTTCTTCGAGGTCTTAGAGGTCTTTGTGGTTCGTTTTTGGCAGGTCCCGGGCGGCAAGCATGCCGCACGCGGCGGAGACATCCTCGCCTCTGGGGCGGCGAATGTAAGCGGTGAGGTGGTGATCGATCAGAATGCGCTGGAATGCCAGCACGCTTTCCTCGCCGGGGGGCCTCAGCGGTATTAAGGGGTCGGCATTCAGCGGGATTAGATTCACCTTCTTTTTTACCCCCTTTAGCAGCCGCACCAGCCGGAGCGCGTCATCGGGAGAATCGTTGACGCCTTCGATCAGGACATATTCAAAAGTGATGCGGCGCCGCGGCTCGAGCGGGAAACGGCGGCAGGCCTCGAGCAGAGCGGCGATGTTCCACTTCCGGTTGATCGGGATGAGACGGTCACGGACGGCATCGGTAGTGGCATTGAGGGATATGGCCAGGTTGGGCACCAGGTCTTCCTGCGCTAGGCGCTCCAGGGCGGGTACGATGCCGGAAGTCGAGAGTGTGATGCGGCGGGTGGAGATGGCCATCCCCAGGGGATCGGTCATCAGCCGCAGAGCTTTCATGACATTGTCATAGTTGAGCAGCGGCTCGCCCATCCCCATAATCACAATGTTCAGTCTCTTCGCATCGCTGTTCCGGTCCGCCTGCAAGGCCAGGATCTGGCCGATGATCTCTCCGGCGGAGAGGTTGCGCCGCATGGGAAGCTTGCCGGTAGCGCAGAAGAGGCAGCCGACCGCGCAGCCAACCTGAGTGGAGATACAGACCGTATCCCGCTTCTCTTCAGGAATAAAAACGGATTCGATCCTGTGGCTGCCGGCAACTTCAAACAGATACCGGCGGGTGCCGTCGGTCGATTGAAAAACCGAGACAACCCCGGGGTAGGCGATCACAGCGTGACGGCTGAGCTTCTCGCGGAGCGGCTTGGCGAGATCGGTGAACATCTCCCATCCGCGCAGACGGCGGTGGTAGATCCCGGTATAGAGTTGGCGTGCCCGAAAGCGCGCTTCCCCTAATTCCACAACAAGCGCCTCCATTTCCGCCAGGGAGGCGCCCACCAGATTCCATGTCATGCTCGTTCCTTCGTTCACCCGAAAAACATACCACCTCCGGCCTCAGGGGTCACGTTCGCACGTATATTAATAAACATAATATATTAATGGCATGGAACAAATTAGTACTGCGAATTCGGTTGCGCGGGGTAAGACGAGAACATTATAATCCGCAACATTAACGAAGGGGGGCGCTGGATAGGCGCCGTCGATCCCGGACAGTAAAGAGTGAGATGCTCCGGTACTGGTGATCTGGCACGCCAGTGGAAGTCGCGTCGCTTTTTTTCGAGTGGTTGATTGTCGACACTCTGCGATGTTCATCTCCTTGAGTCCGGTGATTGCTCAAGCAGGATCGTCTTTGGCGTTTTTTGGCTTTCCATTTTTGGGAAAAGCCGGTAAGTCAAGCAATCCAGGCTTAGAGACCACTCACTTTTTACAAGGAGGAGTATGAGCCATTTGAATGGTAAGTTGACTCGCCTGTTGTTTTTATGGTCCTTGATCGCGCTCACGATTCTGCCCGTTGCCCTGGCACAGGAGACGACGGCAGGATTTCAGGGTGTTGTTAAAGATCCTTCAGGCGCTTTGATCCCCGGCGCGAGCCTGGAGATCTACGGCACCGCGCTCATCGGAACCAGAAAGGTAAATTCCGACGTCGCGGGCAATTATCGTTTCGCGGCGCTTCCCCCTGGCGAATACACCTTGACGGTGAATGCGCCAGGATTTCGCGCATACAAACAGACCGGCATCGTCTTAGCGGTCGGTCGCCTGCCCAATATCGATGTCCAGTTGACGGTGGGCGCGGTTTCGGAGACGGTAGTCGTCTCCGGCGCGGCTCCCCAGGTGGACACGACCCAGAGCAAGGTGGCGGTGACGGTGTCGTCGTTCATCATGGATCTCATTCCCAAGGGACGTTCCTTCCAGTCGCTGATCCCCTTTGCTGCCGGTGCACGCCAGGAGCCGCTGGCGGCCGGCTATCAGATTGATGGTGCCAGCGACTCGGAAAACGTGTTTCTGATCGACGGCGTGAACACCACGAACATCAAGGACGGTGGTGTAGGGAAGAATTTCCAGATGGACTTCATTCAGGAGGTCCAGATCAAGTCGAGCAGCTTCGAGGCCGAGTTCGGCGGGGCGTTGGGCGGTGTGATCAACGCCGTTCCCAAGCAGGGCTCCAATGAATGGAAGGGCTCGCTGTTTAGTTACATCGCAAGCAACGGGCTCAACGCCAACAACGGGGACCGCGGTCTGCGCATCAACCCGACCCTGACGCAGCTCAACACGACCACTCGTCTCGACGGCACTCCCGAGTACTACAACGCGGTGAGAGACCAGTCGTACACAATGGAGCCCGGTTACGAAATCGGCGGCCCGCTCCTGAAAGACAAGGTGTGGCTGTTCAGCAGTTATATTCCGCAGCTGACCTCGACGCGCCGCTCCACGCTTTTCAAGGGTAATAACCAGGGATTCCGGACGTTAAACTCGAGCTCCATACAGCACAACGCTTACAACCGCCTTGACTACGGTGTGTACAGCCGCTTGCGCCTGTTTGCTGCCTGGAACTACGCCTATTCGCGATCGCAAGGATCGCTTGGCGGCCAGGACAGCAATTTCGGGCAGTTGAATACCGGTGCCACAACCGATCCCAACACGTTGCGCTCAGATTCCGGCACGATCAATCCAGTGTCGACCTGGACCTTCGGCGGCGACTGGACCCCGACCTCCAAGCTGGTGGCTAGCGTCCGCTACGGCTATTTCTTCAACAACACCACACAGCGCGGAACTCCGGTCGGCCTCCGCTACCTGTACAACAATACCGTCAATGCCGCCAGCAGGGATCTGGCGAGCCTGGCGTTCCCCTCTTCCTCGTTCAACACCTCGGGGTTTGCCAACATCCCGAGCAACTTGGGGACCGTGTACGACGCATACAAACGCAAGAGTTGGAACGCGGACGCTTCCTACTTCACCGCCCTCCTCGGCGGCACCCACACCTTCAAGGGGGGGTACTTCTTTGCCGGTCAAACGAACGAAGTTCTGCGTACCTACCAGGGCGGATTTGTGCAAATGTACTGGGGAGTCAGCTATGAGCCGGTCACGAACACAGCCATCTGCGACCAGATCAAAGCTCAGAATCTGACAAACTACGGTCAATCGGTATGTCAGGGCCGGTACGGGTACTTCGTCGTTGGTAACGGGGTCGTCAACACTGGCTCGAGCAGCCAGACCGCTCACGCGCTCTATTTCCAGGACAACTGGACTGTAGGCCACGGGCTGACGCTCAACCTGGGCATCCGCTTCGACAAGGAGACCCAGCCTCCCTACGATCCGGTACGCTTCCCTTCGGTTAAGTTCGGCTGGGGCGACAAAATTGCTCCGCGCATCGGCGGCGCCTATGACCTGCTGCGCAACGGCAAGATCAAGGTCTACGCCAGCTACGGCAGGTTCTTCGACATCATGAAAATGGGATTGGCGCGCGGTTCGTTCGGCAGCGACTACTGGCATAACTGCGTGTACGCCATGGATGATACGAACTATTCGGCGATCATCCCGACCTATCCAATTGGCGGTGGTTGTCCGGCTAAAGGTCCGGCGCCCGGCGTAACCGTGGGCCGCTTCATCGAAAACGTCGACTGGCGCGCCACAAAGGCCGATCCCCGCGATCCGGCGATCTCTCCCGATATGTTGCCCATGATGCAGCATGAGTACGTGGCGGGCGTCGATTGGGCCATCAATCAGGACTGGAGCCTGGAAACCCGGTATTCACGCAAGCGGCTTGATAGAACCATTGAGGACATGGCGATCACCGACAACCTGGGTTTCTACATCGGCAACCCGGGTACGACGTTTGCCGACGTGCTGCATCGTCCGGTGGTCATCCCTGACGCTAACGGCAACGATTATATGACCACGGTGCCGTTCTGCGCGGAGTGCCCGCCCACAGTTGGCGCCATCCGCCGTTATGACGGATTGGAGATCCGGCTGAGCCGGAGACCGACGAGCAAGTGGTTCGGTTCGTTCTCTTATACCTACAGCAAGCTGAGGGGGAACTACGCCGGCTTGTCCAATACGGATCCCACCGATGGCGGTGGCGGCCGTCATTCACCCAACAACCACCGCGCGTTCGACATACCGACCATGACCTACCTTCCCAACGGTGAGATCGACAACGGGCCGCTGTCTACCGACCGTCCGCATACTGCCAAAGCCTTCGGGTCCTATCGCCTGAGGTGGCTTGGAATGAATACCATTTTCGGGATCAACCAGCTGCTCTACCAGGGCACTCCGATCGGCACCTGCCTGCCGGTGGTCGGCTCCTCGTCGGCATGCCAGTGGGCGGAAGGACGCGGCAATTTCGTGAACTTCACCCGGGCTGCCAACGGTGACCTCGTAAAGGGCAGCGTTGAGCTTGACAAGCGCAGCCCCGCTTACATCCAGACCAATCTCAACATACGCCATGAGATCCCGGTGAACAAGGCGCGCGAGAACATGAAGCTGAGTTTCGAAGCCGATGTCACTAATCTGTTCAACCAGCGCTCGGCGACGTCGTACTACGAGTTCGTCATTCCCACCAACCTGATCAATCCCGCACGGTTGTCTCGATTCTCGGGCGACCTGGCGCTTGACTTTGGCAAGGTCATGAATGGTTACAACTACGTGGATGCTTTGAACGCAACCGGAGCATTCGCAGGGAACCTGTCAACCGGCACGAAGATTCAGCCACTCCTGACGCTGGCAAGCCGCTACGGATTGCCGAACGGCTTCCAGCCAGCCCGCGTTATCCGGCTGAGCTTGCGTTTCCAATTCTAATCCAATCCATAGGCTTCAACTCTGGAGGGGGCCGGGAAACCGGCCCCCAACTTTTTCCCCCGCTCCCTCCGGCACCAACCTAATTTCGGTGACAGGCGCCATAACCTCGAAATTCCAGAACAAGAAAACAAGAGATTGGTTCGATTCAATTTCGAGGTCATGGCGCTTGTCACGAATGGCGCTTAGATACGGGTTTCAATTGGGACCCTGAAGGGGTCGAGCAGCAAAGCCCAGGGCGCAAGCCCTGGGAGCTGACGTAGAGCAAGGAATCAGCCCTGTAAGGGCGGCACAGGCTGCGTCGCCCTTACAGGGCTGGTTTCCAGGATGTTCATGATCCCAGGGCTTGCGCCCTGGGCTTTGCTGCCCCGCCCCTTCGGGGCTTAATCACCATATTGGGCGGAACTGACAGGTGATTGGGAGCCCTCCTAACTAAGCGCCATTCGCGCCTGTCACCGAAAACAGACGCCCGCCGTTCAATGGTGCTTGTCACTCGAGCCGGTTGCGACCAGGGTCGCTCTATGGTAGTAATAGGATGTAGAACTGTCGCAGCCGATCCGGGGCTCAATGGATATTCAGAAAAAGGAAATGAAGAACGGCATCGTCGTGGCCAGCGAGGTGATGCCCAACATCCGTTCCGTTTCGATCGGTGTGTGGGTGCGATGCGGCTCTCGTTTTGAAGAGGAGCAGGTCAGCGGCGTTTCTCATTTCATCGAGCACCTGCTTTTCAAAGGGACAAAGTCGCGCTCGGTGGCGGATATCGCTCAAACCATCGACTCGGTCGGCGGCCAGCTGGATGCCTTTACCGACAAGGAGTACGTCGGCTTCTATGCGAGGGTCCTGGATCGGCACCTTCCCCTGGCATTCGAGCTGTTGTCGGACATCGTCCTGAATCCGACGTTTCCGGCGCGCGAGATCGAACACGAGCGCAATGTCATTTTTGAAGAGATCAGCACTGTCGAGGATACACCGCAAGACCTTATTCATGACATTTACCTGGAAAGTTTCTGGGGAGGGCATCCGCTGGGACGGCGCATAGCCGGCACCAGGGAATCCGTTGCGCGCATCGCGCGCAGGCAGGTGATAGCCTACTTCCGGCGCAATTATCATGCCGGCTGTAATACCGTGATCTCGGTGGCAGGCAACATCCGGCACCGGCAGGTCCATGCGCTTGGCGAGCGCTTTTTTTCGGATTTGCCCCAGGGCAGCGAGACCGATCCGGGACCTCCGCCGGCTCCGCTATCGGCGCGCACCGTATGCTATAAGCCGAACCTGGAGCAGACGCACATTTGCATCGGAGTGCCTTGTCCCGCGCGCGTGTCCGAAGACCGGTTCTGTCTGCACCTGCTGAGCAACATCCTGGGCGGCGGCATGAGTTCGAGGCTTTTTCAGAACATCCGTGAAAAACGAGGCCTGGTGTATGCTATCGAATCGATCATGAACCTGTACCGGGACGCTGGCACCCTGGTGGTGAGCGCCGCCACAGCCCCGCAAACTGCGGCGACCGTTGTGCGGCTGGTGTTGAAGGAGCTCAGGAATCTGAAGGATGAGCTGGTCTCATCCGAGGAGCTGAACCGGGCCAAGGAATGCATCAAGGGATCGTTGACTCTCAGCCTGGAAAGCTCCAGCAGCCGGATGATGTATCTGGCCCAGCAGCAGATCGACTTCGGCCGGTTTTTCGCGATCGAGGAGATCCTGGACCATATCGACCGCGTGCGCCGGGAGGATATCCGGCGCCTCGCGCAGAGAATATTCGATTCCTCCTTATTGACTCTGGCAGCGTTGGGAAACAACAACGGCAGTTCACTGGAATCCGTAGGCCTGAGAATATAACGCCATGGCTCTGAGTTTCACCTTGCTCGGCAGCGGGAGCTCCGGCAATGCCACGCTGGTGAGTGACGGAGATACGCACATCCTTGTAGACGTGGGCCTCAGCGGCCGTGAAGCGGTGCGCCGGCTCGGGGAGTGCGGGCTCGCGCCGGATCAGGTCTCGGCGATCGTCGTATCGCACGAGCATGGCGACCACTGCCGTGGAGTGGCGCCTTTTGTCAAACACCTCAACATCCCCATCTTCATGACGGACGGAGCCTATGGAAGATGCGTGGAATTGGGCATGACGATCGATGACCGGAAGCGGCAGCGCATTGAATCGGGCTCCGCGTTCGAGGTCTGCGGCCTGTTGTTCACGCCGTTCGCCGTGCCCCACGACGCTGCGGACCCGATCGCCCTGACCATCGAGAAGGACGGCATCAAGATCGCCGTGGTCCTCGATCTGGGTTATATCACAAACCTGGTGGTGGAGCGCCTCAAGGGATGTGACGGCATCATTCTGGAGTCGAACCACGACATCAGCATGCTCCAGGTGGGACCTTACCCCTGGGCGTTGAAACAGCGGGTGAAAGGCAAACTGGGTCATCTGTCCAACAATGATGTGAGCAGCTATTTATCTAGTGGTTTCGACGGCAGGGCGCGGCATGTAATCCTGGCTCACCTCAGCGAAAAGAACAACCTGCCGGATCTTGCCATGCTATCTGCACGGAGAGCGTTGGAGGAACGATCCAGTCTGGTAAGCCTGCAAACCAGGCTCGAGCTCGGCCGCCCCGACCGAATAAGCACCACCTACCGATACTGAGTAATGAGTAATGAGTCATGAGTGATGAGTAAAAAAACTCTGATCGATGGCATGGTTGGTCCGATGCCAGTTGCGTGATGAGTGATGAGTGATGAGTCATGAGTAATGAGTAAAAAACTCTGATCGATGGTATGGATGATCCGATGCCAGTTGAGTGATGAGTAATGAGCAAAAAGCCCAGCTGCGTTTCTGTCGCGAAACTCGCTCATCCCTCTGGCCCAGGCCCGAAGGGGCGGCAAGATAATAGCCCCGGGCGCAAGCCCGGGGTTAGGCCCGAGATCAGCGCTGAGCCCCGAAGGGGCGACAGAAAAAGGTTGCGGACAAAGGTCTTTCGCCCCTGCCGGGGCTCATTAAATGCAACATCCTATCCGGGGGCTTGCGCCCCCGGCTATTGTCTTTCCACCCCTCCGGGGCTTGGCCGGCTCATTCTGCAACCGAGTTTCCCAACAGGCACTTGCCAATTGCTCACTCATGACTCATCACTCATGACTCATGACTTATCATTCATCACTGATTTTGGGGAGTTGAAGGATGATTGATCGCTATTTTCCCAAAGATGTCGCGGAAATATGGTCCGAGGAAAACAAGTTCCGCACCTGGCTGCAAGTTGAAATCGAAGTGTGCAGGGTCCTGGCCGAAAAAGGCTGGATTCCGCGGGAGTCGCTTGACAGGATCCTCGAGAAGGCGGATTTCTCGCTGGCGCGCATCCAGGAGATAGAGCGGGTCACCCATCATGATCTGATTGCCTTCACGACGAGTGTGGCCGAACATGTGGGGCCCGATGCGCGCTACATCCACTGGGGGCTGACGTCCACCGATGTCGTCGACACGGCCCAGGCTCTGCAACTCCTTGCGGTGAATGCGAAGATCCTGGCCGCCATCGAGGAATTCATGGAAGCCGTTGCGGCGCGCGCCGGGGGACATCGCCGCACGCTGATGATGGGGCGCACCCACGGCGTGCATGCCGAGGTGACCACCTTCGGCCTGAAGCTAGCCGTATGGTACGAAGAGATGAGCCGGAACCGCGAGCGCATGCGCCGTGCCGCGGAAACGGTGCGGGCAGGAAAAATCTCCGGAGCAGTCGGCACATTTGCCCACCTGGATCCCGACGTAGAGGAGACGGTTTGCCGCCGCCTGGGACTGGAGGCCGCGCGCGCCTCCAACCAGACGCTGCAGCGGGACCGCCATGCGGAGTACCTGTGCACGCTGGCCATCATCGGTTCGTCCCTGGATAAGTTTGCCACCGAAATCCGGCACTTGCAGCGCACGGAGGTGAGGGAGGTGGAGGAGCCCTTTGCCGCCGGGCAGAAGGGCTCGTCTGCGATGCCGCACAAGAGGAATCCGGTGAAGTGCGAGCAGATCTCCGGCCTGTCGCGGCTGTTGCGCGGCTATGCTGTGACCGCGCTGGAAAACATGCCCCTGTGGCATGAGCGGGACATTTCCCATTCCTCTGCCGAACGTGTAATCCTGCCGGACGCCACCGGCCTGCTCTGCTACATGCTCCGCTCCATGGCCCGGATCATCAAGGAATTGCAGGTCTATCCGGAACGGATGCTCAAGAACATGGAGTTGACCCGAGGCCTGGCCTACTCGGGACAGCTCCTCCTCGACCTGACCCGAAGGGGCGTCTCCCGGGAAGACGCTTATGTCTGGGTGCAGCGCTGCTCCATGCGGGTGTGGAACGAGGACAGGGATTTTCTGCAGATCTTGAAGGAAGATCCCGACATCACACGGGTGCTCACTGCCGAGGAAATCCGGGGAGTAGTGAATCCGGACCTGCAACTCAGAAATGTTGCGGCAATCTTCCAGAGGGTCTTCGGGCGGTAATCCGCAAAGCACGAACCACGAAGACGTCAAAGATCTCGAAGACATATATCTTATTTCTTTGCGGTCTTTGAGGTCTTTGAGGTTTAATTGTCAAGAACCTTGCTTTCCGGCCTTGATGCCTGTAAAATCCAGGGTTTTGAAATACTTCTGCCGGAAATGGATGGATCATGAAGAGGACGTTTCAGCCGAATAACGACAGACGGAAAAAGACCCACGGGTTTCGGGCCAGGATGGCGACTAAGGGCGGCCGGCTGGTATTGAGCCGCCGGCGGGCCAAGGGCCGAAAGAGGCTGAGCGTGAGTGGATAGGAAGGCGGACGAGAGGTTTCCCTGGCGGCGCAGAATTGTCAAAAGCTCGGACTACCGGTTTCTGTACAACACGGGCCGGAGACTGGATGCCGGAAAATTCGTGCTTTTCGGAAAGCCCAATGAGCTAGGGTATCATCGCCTGGGGCTCACGGTCTCGCGCAAAGTTGGCGGCGCAGTGGTCCGAAACCGTATCAAGCGTCTATTCCGCGAGATCTTTCGAAGGTTCTCTGCAGATATCCCTTGCCATTATGATCTCGTCGTGAATGCCAAGCGCGACTGCGCGACAGTCTCTTTCGCTGTCTTGCGCGAGGATTTCCTTGCCGCTGCACGAAAGGTCTGCCGCTGAGAAGGTCGGTTCGCCGGATCGAGTGCGGTGACCCGTCGGGCGGATACGCGGAGAGACACTATGAAAAGTGTCCTGCTCTGGCTATTGCGCAGCTACAAGCGTCATGTGTCTCCGTGGCTGCCTCCTTCCTGCCGGTTCGAACCCACCTGCTCCGTGTACATGGTTCAAGCGGTTGAAAAAAAAGGAGTTGTCCGCGGGCTGTATCTGGGCCTGAGGCGATTATTAAAATGCCACCCTTTTCATGCCGGTGGCTTTGACCCGGTGCCGTAACCTGTAGAGCATAAAAATGGAAAAACGAGTTCTGGCTGCTATCGCCCTTTCTATTGCGATTCTGTTAGCGTTTCGCTATTTCGAAGATCGCCGAGCGGCCGAACAGCCCAGGCCGAGGCCTCCCGTTGCCAGTCAGGTTCCACCCTCTCCCCCGCCATCCGCACCGGCCCCGGCGGCCCCGGCGGCCCCGGCACCGCAGCAACAGGCGCCTGTCGCTGATCTTCCGGCCGAGGAAATCGTTCCCGAGCAAAAGATTGTGATTGAGAGCGAGCTGTATCGCGCCGTCCTGGATAACCAGGGGGGCGTGCTGAGCAGCTGGCAGTTGAAGCAGTACAAATCGGCCAAGGGAGAAATATTTGACATGGTTGCTGCCAGCCATGCAGAGCAGCGCCCTTATCCTGCGTCGCTGATTTTTGACGATGCCGCGCTGACGAGCCTGGCAAATCAGGAGAGATACGCCGTGGAGATTGTCGGCGGCCAGCGCAGCGGTACCGCATTGGCGGCGCCCGCTACCATCGTTTTGCGGCTGCGACGCGGCGATGTGGTGATCGAAAAGCGCTTCAGTTTCGAAGAGAAGAACTACACGGTCAACGTTTCAACCGCTTTCCAGCGCGGAAATCAGCCCTTGCGCGGGCGCATGCTTCTGGCACAGGACATCGGGCCGGAGCAGGAACACCTGGCCAATCCCTCCATCCTGCTGTCGACGGTCGCCGATATTGGGGGCAAGGTCCGCCGCGAAAAGGGGCCTAAAGACGAGAACGAGATCAAGATCATTGCCGGGGATGTGCGCTGGGCGGGTCTGGACATGCAGTACTTCGCCGCCATTGCAGTTCCATCCAGGCCGATCCCGGCTTATGAAATACAGCGCAGGTCTCAGCAAACTGCGGGGATCGGCGGAGAACAGATCACGCGCGATCTGATCCGCGTCACTCTTCCGGCAGATGGCGCAAGCGGATATCGGTTCTACCTGGGTCCGAAGATGCAGTCTCATCTCGAGACGGTTCCGGGAGGCAACCTGTCCGGGGTAATCGACTACGGCATGTTCTCCATCATCGTCAAGCCACTGCTTGTGGGGCTGCGGTTCATCAACCAGTACACGAATAATTTCGGCTTTGCCATCATCGTTCTGACCTTCGTGCTGACGCTGCTGCTCTTCCCCTTCCGCATCAAGCAGTTGATCTCGATGAAGAAGATGCAGGTGCTGCAACCGCAGATCAAAGAAATCCAGGAAAGGTACAAGCGGTATAAGAAAACCGACCCGAAGCGCGCCGATATGAACAAGGAAATGATGGCGCTCTACAAGGAGAATCATGTCAATCCGCTTGGCGGCTGCCTGCCGCTGATATTGCAGATGCCCTTGCTGATTGCCTTTTATAACCTGCTGGCCTACTCGATCGAGTTGCGGCAGGCTCCTTTCATGGGCTGGCTGCACGATCTGTCGGTGAAGGATCCTTACTACATTCTCCCTATTGTCATGGGGGTCACCATGCTGATTTCCCAGAAAATGACTCCGATGACACCGGGTGCGGATCCGACCCAGGCAAAAATGATGATGATCATGCCTGTGGTCTTCACCGTCTTTTTTCTCAACGTCTCCAGCGGCTTGAACCTCTATTTCCTCTGTAGTAACGTTTTTCAAATCGCATTCCAGAAGGTTGCGGAAAGGTGGATGGGTGGCAAACGATCAGACCGGAAATCAAAGAGCTAGCGAAGCCCTGGAGGCGGAGGCGATAGAGGCCGTCGAACGCTTCTGCCGCGAGCTGATTGGGCGTCTCCATCTGAAACTCGACCTCTCCGTGCGGGACGAAGGGCGGATCGTGCACGTAAACCTGTCAGGTCCGGATCGTCCGATCCTGCTTGCCGGCACGGCAGCCGTACTCAACAGCATTGAGTACATCATGAACAAGGCTTTCCAGACGGGCAAGGATGAGGAGATCGCCACGATCATTTTCGATTCCGACAACTACCGGCAGTACCGCGAAGCGGAGTTGCGGCTGCTGGCTCAGATCGCTTCGCAAAAAGTCATTGCGCAGCAGCGCCCGCTCAGCCTGCAGCCGATGAATCCGCGGGAGCGCAGGATCGTGCATCTCGCGCTGGCAGGGGTCCAGGGCGTGCGCTCTCAAAGCGACGGGGACGGGGACCAGCGCAACATCACCATCTATCCTGCCGATTGAGGGCTTCCGGAGAGAGGGAGCGCCGCGACTGCAATGGTCGACCTTAGTGACACGATCTGCGCTCTTTCCTCGGCCCCCGGCCGGTCCGGAATCGCGGTCGTCCGGCTGAGTGGGCCGCGCTGCTCCGGGATTCTCGATCAGGTTTTCACTCCGGCCAGCCGGCAGCCGCGTATGCCGGATCGCCTTGCCGTGCTGGGACGCGTCTCCGATCCGCGCACCGGCAGCGAGCTCGACGAAGCTCTGGTCACATTCTTTCGCGCTCCCCACTCCTATACCGGCGAGGATGTCGCCGAGATTTCCGTGCATGGCAGTCCCGTGGTGATTGCGCATCTGCTGGATTGCCTGTGTTCTCTCGGCGCGCGGCTCGCGGAGCCCGGCGAATTCACGATGCGGGCTTTCCTCCATGGGCGTATGGACCTGGTGCAGGCGGAGGCTGTGCGTGACGTGATCGAGGCCAACACACTCTACCAGGCGCAGGTTGCCTCGCGTCAGCGCTCAGGCGAACTGTCGCATCAGCTGAAACTGGTCAAGGAGCTGCTGCTGGCTGTCATCGTCAACATGGAAGCTGCCGTCGAGTTTGTTGAGGAGGATATGCCGCTCGAGTCACGCGAAGGGCTGGCAGCGCGGCTCGGAAGCCTGGCCCGGGCGCTGGAAAAATGGATCCTATCCTTCCGGCGCGGCCGCGTTGTGCGCCATGGTTTCAGCGTTGCGATCGTGGGAGGGCCGAATGTCGGCAAGAGCAGCCTCTTCAACGCACTGCTTCTCGAGGAGCGCTCCATCGTCACAGAATTGCCAGGCACTACCAGGGACCTGGTCTCCGAGTTTGCCGATATCGATGGGATTGCAGTCCGGCTGATCGATACCGCCGGGGTGCGGGATGGAGCCGACAAGATTGAGCAGATCGGCGTGGACCGCAGCCTGCGGGCGATGGCGGACGCCGATGCCATCCTGCTGGTGCTGGACACCAGCAGGCCCTGTCGCGACGAGGACGCCAGGCTGCGGGAGCGCCTGAGCGGGATGCCGGGCGTGGTCGCGCTAAACAAGTCCGACCTGCCGCCGGTCTGGTCGCCTGAGCAAAAGGCGGAATACTGTTCCCGCTGGCCGTGCATCGAGGTCTCAGCCCTCAACGGTGCGCATATCCGCGAACTCCGCGAGGCGATCCGGCAGCAGTTTTTCGGTGATAACGCAAAACAAAGCGACGGATTGCTGGTGACGAATCTGCGCCACTGCCGATGCCTGGAAGCGTCCCGACAGCATCTCGCTGACGGCGCTCAAGCTCTGCAGAGCGGTCTATCGGAAGAATTCGTTCTGATGGATCTTCGCCGGGCACTGGAGAGGCTGGGGGAGATTACCGGCGAAACAACCGCAGAGGATCTTTTAGGAGAGATTTTCTCGCGATTCTGCATCGGCAAATAGATTGAACCACAAAGACCTCGAAGACCTCAAAGCATTTGTAGGATTTGCTTCGAGGTTTTTTATGAAGCTGTGAAAAAACTGGGGACTGTCCCAAGCGCCCCGTTCAGAAACCCAATTACCAACACCTTGGCCGGGCGCGGGTGGACTGTCCCCGATTTTTTCACAGCTTTATGAGTCAAAGTCTGGATTATGGGTAAGTTTTGGGATCATTTCGATGTGATTGTCGTCGGGGCGGGGCACGCCGGCTGTGAGGCGGCTGCGGCAGCAGCCCGCATGGGTGCGAAGACGGCTCTGTTTAGCCTGAATCTCGACATGATTGCCCACATGTCATGCAATCCTGCGGTTGGAGGGATAGCCAAGGGCCACTTGGTACGTGAAATCGATGCGCTTGGCGGTATCATGGGCCAAATTGCCGACAAAACGGGAATTCAGTTTCGGCTGCTCAACAGGAGCAGGGGTCCTGCGGTTCAAGCCCCTAGATGTCAATCAGATAAAGCCAAGTATACCAAGGAGATGCGAATACTTCTTGAATCTACTCCCAATCTTATACTATTACAATCGGAAGTTGTTGGAATCAGGATTAGGGATGGGGCTGCATGCGGCATAAAATTGGCGGATGGTACTGTCGTGGATGCTGCTGCGGTGATTATTACGACGGGTACTTTCCTCAATGGGCTGATCCACATCGGCGATCAACGCCAGGGGGGCGGGCGTCTGGGTGAGACGCCGGCGACATTTCTGGCTCAAAACCTGAGGGATCTGGGATTTCGTACCGGGAGGTTGAAGACCGGCACGCCGCCGCGTTTGGATGGGCGAACGATCGACTATTCCGAGTTCGTGGAGCAGCGTGGGGATGAGGAGCCGACGTTTTTTTCATTTCGCACCAAAAGGGCTATTCTTCCCCAGGTTTCCTGCCATGTCGGCTACACCAACGAACGGCTGCACAAGCTGCTTCGCGAGAACCTGAGGCGGTCGGCGCTTTACGGCGGCGCCATCGTCGGCATTGGGCCGCGCTACTGTCCAAGCATTGAGGACAAGATCGTCAAGTTTGCCGACAAGGAGCGCCACCAGATTTTTCTTGAGCCGGAGGGTCTGGATACCGTGGAGGTCTATCTCAACGGCCTGTCGACCAGCATGCCGGTGGAGATTCAGAACGAGATGGTACACACGATCCCGGGACTGGCGGCGGCACGGATCCTGCGGCCCGCTTATGCCATAGAGTATGACTTTGTCGATCCCACGGAGCTCTATGCGACTCTGGAAACCAAGCGCTTTGCGGGGCTGTTTTTTGCCGGCCAGATCAACGGGACTACGGGGTATGAGGAAGCCGCGGCGCAGGGGTTAGCGGCGGGGATCAACGCAGCTCGGCGGGCCCAGGAACGGGAGGCGATTGTTTTTCCACGCACCGAAAGCTATATCGGCATTCTGATTGACGACCTGGTGACGCGGGGAGTGGACGAACCGTATCGGATGTTTACATCCCGCTCTGAGTTTCGGCTGCTGCTGCGCATCGATAACGCCGACCGGAGACTGAGCGGGATCGGGCAAACGCTTGGCCTGATATCCGGTTCTGACTATGCCGCGTGCCTGAGGAAGTATGAGGAGATTGGGATAATGCGCGATTTTCTGCAAAGGCAGCGGTGGGATCCGGAGCAGCTGCCGCTTGGCAGGATCGACCCGGCATCTGCAAAGGGCTTTACCTTGGAGCAGATCCTGCGTCGACCGGAGGTTACGCTGGCTGAATTCGAGCCTCTGATGCGTAGAAAGGGGGTTTGGCTTTCTGCGGAAGCGCGCCATGGGGTTGAAATAGAGGTACGCTACCAGGGCTACATCGAGCAGCAACAGCGGGAAGCGGAGAAGGTTCGGAGCCTGAGCCGGCGCCGGATTCCCGCGGATCTGGATTATGCTGCCATCAGCGGATTGAGCCGCGAGGTGATCGAGAAGTTGACCCGTGTACGCCCCGGGGATCTGGCTGCGGCGGGCAGAATCCCCGGCGTCACGCCGGCGGCAGTTGCCATACTCAACGTTCAAATCGAATTGCGCCGTAGATCCGCTATTTAAACCACGAAATACACGAAAGGTCTATAACAGCGAAGAAGAAAAGGGGGATTTGAAGGTTGTCGTTTCTGAAAGTGAGGCTTCGCATAGGGTGAGGATAAGAAACAGGTATCTATTGCTGGCCGCCCTCTTGTTTCGTGTATTTCGTGTATTTCGTGGTTATTTTTAAATAATGGAACCCCAGGTTCTAGATTGCGGGGATTTGTGGATTCGGGTGGGGCTTTGATGGATTTGGTCCGGCGTTTTGGGCTGGACGAGAATGCCGAGGAGGCTAGTCAGCTTCTTCGATATCTCAGGCTGCTGGAGAAATGGAACACCCGCATTAACCTCACGGCTTCAACGGCCTGGCCGGCAATAGGACCATTGTTCGAAGAAGCCCTCTGGGCAGCCAGATATTTCCCTGAAAAGGGGGGCCATCGCTTGGACATAGGGAGCGGAGCAGGCTTTCCGGCCATCCCCATGCACATCATGTGCCCCGCGACGCGCCTGGAGCTTTTGGAGAGCCGCACCAAGAGGGCCGTATTTCTCGAGACAGCCATTGCGGAATTGCAGCTGACTGAGACCAGGGTTGTCTGCGAAAGAGCCGAGGCGTATTTGCGCAGCCGCTTGATCTCACCATTTGACGTGATATCCTGGAAAGCCATCAAGCTCAGCAACGAGGCATTCGGCCTGCTCATGGACCTGAGCCGGCCGGACTCCCGATTTTGGCTTTTCCATGGTGACGAGCTGCCGGTCGCGGACCCTGCGGAGGTTGACCGCCGGCTCGTTCTCCTGAAGCGCGAAAATTTCCCGGGGCGCACGGGGTGGCAATTGTCCATCTACGAAAAGCGTTGCTGCTCCTGATAAGTTTCACGTGAAACGTGTTTCCGCGCCCTGTTTCACGTGAAACAATACTGGAAGCGCAATTCGTGGCCAAGGGCTTTAGCCCGTCAATACTCCAAGCAAGATCCCCCGAAGAGACGGGCTGAAGCCCTTCGCCACGAAATCCAATCCCCTGAGCAGTCCATAGTCGTCCTATTTGCAGAACCGTTTTTTTGTTTTGAGGGGGGGATCGATCTTATGCTATTCTCGCCAGCATCGTGCACATACCAGGCAGCCCAAGAGACAGGATCATCGCCATCACCAACCAGAAGGGAGGGGTCGGAAAAACGACCACTGCGATCAATCTCGCTGCGGCCCTTGCCATGGCAGATATGCGGGTGCTTGTGGTCGATACCGATGCGCAGGCAAACTGCACAAGCGGTCTGGGTGTGGTTCGGGGTTCCTTCCGCAAGAGCATCTATGATTCGCTGATCTTGGGGGAACCACTGGTCAATGTCATCCTGGATACCGAACTCGATAATCTCAAGATCGTGCCGGCTGACCGCAACCTGACAGGGGCTGCGATTGAAATGGTGGACATTCCCAAGCGGGAATCGATATTGAAGCGCCTGCTGGCGCCCGTTTGCGCGGATTTTGATTTTGTTCTGATTGATAGCCCCCCCTCATTGAACCTCCTGACTCTCAACGGACTCGTAGCGGCCCAGTCCGTTCTGGTTCCGATCCAGTGCGAGTATTTCGCCCTCGAGGGAATTTCGGAGCTCCTCGACACGGTGGGTCGCGTCCGGCGCGGCTACAATCCGGATCTGAGGATCCTGGGCATTCTGTTAACCATGTTTGACGAGAGGACCAACCTGAGCAACCAGGTGCGGGAAGACCTGCAGAGTTTTTTCCCAAATGAGATATTTGCTACGGTCATCCCAAGGAACATCCGTCTGGCGGAAGCCCCAAGTTTTGGTAAGCCTATTGTTATCTATGATATAAGGTCAAAAGGTGCAGAGAGCTATATCAACCTCGCCAAGGAAATCCTGAATCATGAAAAAAAAGGTGTTGGGTAGAGGGCTGGGGGCCTTGATCCCGGACACTGGCCAGCCGGAGCCGGCGCCCAGCGAAATCGATATCGACCAAATCACCACCAATCCCGATCAGCCGCGGCTGAAATTTGATGCGAAGAGTTTGAACGAGCTCGCTGAATCGATCCGGACTCATGGTGTCCTGCAGCCCGTTCTGGTGCGTCCGCTGGGCTCCTCTTTCCAGTTGGTGGCAGGAGAGAGAAGACTGCTGGCAGCGCAGCGAGCCGGTCTTTTGAAAGTTCCCGCCTTTGTGCGGGACGTTCCTGACGACCGGCTGCTCGAGTTGGCCCTGGTCGAGAATATCCAGCGCGAGCAGCTCAACCCGATTGAAGAAGCCCAGGCCTATCAAAATCTTATCGATACCCTCCGCACAACTCAGGAAGAATTGGCCGGACAGCTGGGCAAGGAACGCAGCACTATCGCCAACGCCCTCCGGCTGCTGAAGCTGCCGCCGGCGATTAAGCTCCTGGTGGCCGAGGGCGACCTCACGCCGGGACATGCGCGCGCCTTGCTCTCTTCGAATGCCTCCCCCGCGGAAATGACTCGAGCGGCCAATGAAATGGTCAAGAAGGGTTGGTCGGTACGCGATGCTGAGCGCTGGGCCAAAAAAATCCAATCGGTTTCAGCCCGTGTGGCCAAGCCGGAGGATCCCAACATCACCGCAGCCGCCGATCGTCTTCGGCTGCTGCTGGGAACGAAAGTCGAGATTGTCGGCGGCCAGAACCCCGAAAAGGCGGGGCAAATCCGCATTCATTTTTTCGGCCAGGAGGATCTTATCCGAATTTACAGTATCATCAGTGAGAAACGCCATTAGCATGGGAGTCCGCAAACATGTTTAAAAAAGAAAGTGCCGATGAAATCCTGAGCATTCTTGGGGAAGGGGTTGAATTCCAGGGGGAACTCTCCTTTACCCACGGCATCAGGATCGACGGCACCGTCCAGGGAAAGATTCGATCAGACGCCTCCCTTATTGTCGGCCCCAAAGGGAAGGTGTCAGCCGATATTGCCATCCGCTCCATCTCAATCAGCGGTGAACTCCGCGGGACCGTCCATGCTTCTGAGCGCGTTGAGATTCATAAGATGGGCAAAGTTTTCGGTGATTTATACACGCCATGCCTCATCATTGAAGCAGGAGCCGTGTTTGAAGGAAAATGCAATATGATCGACCAAAGCACGGATCCATCACTTCGCAGCAACGCCGGCGCGCCCGTGGAGGTTGCCCGGGCCGGGAGCGAAGATCGTGGCTGAAAGCAAGAGACTGACGGAAATGGTTTCGGGAGCGGGCTGAGCAGGGAAGATGAGCGCTGGCAGCCTGATCCAGGTGCTGGGTCAGATCCCGAGATTCGCAAACCCGAACGTGCTCGTCGGTTTTGAGACGGCAGATGATGCCGGTGTCTTCCGGATAGATGAGCAGCGGGCCCTCGTGCAGACTCTCGACTTTTTCACTCCGGTCGTGGACGATCCCTACCTTTTTGGCGCCATCGCTGCCGCAAACTCCCTGAGCGATGTCTATGCGATGGGGGGGACACCCCTGACCGCCATGACAATCGCATGTTTTCCCGACAACGAGGAAATGATAGCAATCCTGGCGCAAGTCATGCGAGGCGGTGTCGAGAAGCTGCATGAGGCGGGTGTCGCCTTGATCGGCGGCCACACCGTCTGTGACGCGGAAATCAAATTCGGCTATGCCATCACAGGGCTTGTACACCCGGGAAAAGTGCTTGCCAACGCCGGCGCCCGGCAGGGTGATGCCCTTATCCTCACCAAGCCGCTCGGCATCGGGATCATTACCACGGCCATCAAGAGAGGGAAAGCAGCGCCGGATACCATCCAAAAGGCCGTCCGCGTCATGACCACACTCAATCGGGCTGCCTCAGATATCGCGCGCTCCTTCCGCTGCCACGCCGCTACGGATATCACCGGCTTCGGACTCCTCGGACACGCCTGCGAAATGGCAGAGGCCAGCCGGGTCACCCTGCGCTTTCAATCAGGCGCCATACCATACCTTCAAGAGGCATTCCCCCTGGCAGAAGCCGGAATGGCGCCGGGCCTGGTCGCCAAAACATGGCGGCTGATAGAATCCCGGGTTGCCTTTCATGATGACATCGCTCCGCCCCTGCGCACCATCCTCCTCGATCCGCAAACCTCAGGCGGACTCCTCTTGGCAGTCGACCGGGATGACGCGGCACCATTGCTGGAGAAACTGATACACAACGGCATAGAAGCTGCAGCCGTCGGCAGCGTTGAAGCTCCTCACGATGTGAAAATCATTGTGGATTAAACTGCACCCGCAGCGCGCTCACCTCTCTACATCAACAGCTATCTTCAATGATTTCAAGAATTTAGCGTCTTCGTTGGTGATTCGCAGGCGCACCGGATCCTCGATCCTGGGCGTTGTGGAAATGTTTTCGTTTTCGCCCTTCCCTTTGCGGCTGAAACCGATCGTCGCGTCAATGATCAGGAAGGCTTCATAGCCCGCATCGTGGATATTCTGTATGGATTCATTAATCCTTCGAGACTCGCCAAGAGTCTCATTGATAGCCTCTTCCAGATTTTTCATGAGGCGTTTGATTTCCGCGTCCGGCATGCAGCGCTCCTGGTGGCGGCAGCAAGATTCTACAATGGTGCACAGCCCTGCAGCGCAACGATCATTTGCTGTAACTCCATCTTAGAAAAGTGCGCATTTCCTGTCAAGATTGTTCTGTGTTTCAGAGGTGGCGTTGAGCAATAAAAAGGCTTGCCAGCCATTCCACGCATCATCCAGAATAGCGCGTTCGGGGCCTGTTCATGAGGTCCCGGCATCAGCGAAGGACATCCTATGGAGCAAAAGATAATCTATGGCCCGCAGCCCGGTTGGGGCGAATCATCAGAACGCGCGGGAGCTTACCCTTTCACGCGCGGCATTTATCCCAACATGTACCGGGGACGCCTCTGGACGATGCGGCAGTACGCCGGCTATGGCTCGGCACAGGAATCGAATGAGCGCTACCGCTACCTGCTCAAGCACGGACAGACCGGTCTGAGTATCGCCTTCGACCTTCCAACCCAGATCGGCTTGGATCCCGATCACCCGTTGGCTGCCGGGGAAGTGGGCAAAGTGGGAGTTTCCATCGCTTCGTTGCACGACATGGAAAGCCTCTTGCTCGGCATTCCCCTGGATCAGGTGTCGATCTCCATGACGATCAACAGCACGGCGGCGATTCTTCTCGCCATGGTTCTATGTCTCGCGCGCCGCCAGAAAGTTCTCTGGGCTGCACTGCGGGGAACGATTCAGAACGATATCCTGAAAGAGTACATCGCGCGCGGTACCTACATCTATCCTCCCGCTCCGTCGCTGCGCCTCACGACCGATGTCCTGAGCTTCTGCTGCCGCGAGGTGCCGAATTGGAATCCGATCTCCATCAGCGGCTACCACATCCGTGAGGCCGGCTCCACTGCGGTTCAGGAGGTAGCCTTTACACTGGCCAACGGTATTGCCTACGTTCAGGGCGCACTGGATGCCGGCCTGCAAGTGGATGACTTCGCCGGTCAGCTCTCCTTTTTTTTCAACGCCCACAATAACTTTTTGGAAGAGATCGCGAAATTCCGCGCCGCCCGCCGTCTCTGGGCGTGGATCATGCGCGAGCGATTCGGTGCGCATGATCCGCGTTCGTGTTCATTGCGGTTCCACACCCAGACTGCCGGCAGCTCGCTCACAGCGCAGCAGCCCGATAACAATGTCGTGCGGGTCGCGATCCAGGCGCTTGCCGCCGTGCTCGGAGGAACCCAATCGCTGCACACCAATTCCATGGATGAGGCCCTGGCCCTCCCCAGCGCTGTGGCCGCCCGAACCGCGTTGCGCACCCAACAGATCCTGGCCTGTGAAACCGGGGTGACAAACACCGTCGATCCCACGGGCGGATCGTATGCCATCGAAACCATGACGGAGGCCATCGAGGCCGATGCAAAGCGGTACCTTCACGAGATCGATGCCATGGGCGGAATGCTGAGAGCGATCGAGCGCGGGTACGTCCAGCGGGAAATTCAGGAATCATCCTACCGCTTTCAGATGCAGGTGGAATCAGGGGAAAAAGTTATTGTGGGAGTGAATCGCTTCACCACGGCCGAATCGCACCCGATCGAACTCCTGGTAGTGGATGAGCGCGTCGGGGAAGCTCAGTGCCGCCGGCTGTCGGAGTTGCGCGCAGGGCGCGACGCTGCGGCAACGGAGATGGCTCTCGGCCGGCTGCGTGCGGCTGCCCGGGGAGAGGAAAGCCTCATGCCCCCAATCCTGCAGGCAGTCGAAGCTCTGGCTACGGTCGGTGAAATTTCAGATTGCCTCCGCGGCATATTCGGCGTGTATCGGGAATCGGCGGGTCTATAAACAGATTCTGTTACTGCATGCCAAGCATTCGGATGCTCAGAGAACCATCCATACCCTTTTTGTTGGAAATCGTGTAAAATAAAAAGTTTGTATTGTATCGCCAATGATCCCCGCGCTCCAGGTTCCAGCGGAGGGAGTTAATTGAAACCTTTTGGCGCCGCTTTTCGTAGTAATGGCGATATCGCAGGAGGCACTTTCATGACCAAGAAAAAGAAAATCTGGATCAGCTGTGGTGCGGTTGTCACCTTGGCATTGATAATATTTTTCAGCATCAGAGCTACCCGCAAGGACGAGGTTCTTGTGCAGACCGGCAAAGTCGTCCGCAAGGATGTACTGAAGGCTCAGGTGGCTGCGAGCGGACAAATCCGGGCCAAGGAGTTCGTCGAGTTGCAAACGGAAATCGCCGGCTTGATCACCGAGCTCCCGGTGCGGGAAGGAGATAGGGTCAAGAAAGGCGACTTCCTGGCGAAAATCGACCCCATCCAGACTCAGGCGCTGACTACGTCCTCCCAAGCCCAGTATGATGCCGCCATGGCGGAAATAAGGGGCCAGGAGTTCCAGATTTCCAACGCCAAGCAGAACCTCGCCAGCTCGGAAGCGTCGCTCACATCCGCCCAGGCAGAGCTGAATCAGGCCGAAAGCAACCTCTCAAGGGCCCAGGCCAGCTTCGACCGAAGCCAGCAAATGAGCGAGGAAGGGCTCATCTCACGGGAGGAATATGAGCAGGCGCAGAACAGCCTGAAAGCTGCCAAGTCGAGCCGCGAGGTGTCCAAATCTCGCCTTGCCCAGATTGAAACCCAGGTGACTGTATCCAAAAACAACATCGAGCAGATGGGACGCAGCTTCGAGGCTTCCCAAAAACGGCTGCAATCCCAGCTGGCCCAGCTGAATATTTCCACGGATAACCTGAGAAAAACCACGATTACATCCCCGTTGAACGGTGTCATCACACAGCTGAATGTTGAGAAGGGAGAGCGCGCAGTTCCCGGGGTCCTGAACAGCCCGCAGGCCACCTTGATGACCATTGCCGACCTCAGCGTAATTCAGGCGGAACTCAAGGTAGATGAAACGGATATCGTGAGCCTTGCCCTGGGCAATGCCGCCAAAATCAAGGTCGATGCTCTGCCCGATCTCGTGCTTGAGGGGGAGGTAACCGAGATCGGTAACAGCCCCATCACGACCGGCACCGCTGCAACCCAGGAGGCCAAAGACTTCAAGGTTATCGTCACGCTTAAAGCCCCTTCTGCGAAGCTTCGACCCGGGATGTCCTGTACCGGGGACATCATCACCGACACCAGGGAAAATGTTCTGGCGATACCGATTCAGGCCCTGACAATCCGGGAAGTAGAGGTGGATAAAGACGGCAACTATAAGGAGCCGGATCTCAATCAGGCCGCAAAGAAGGAGACCGTCACCCAGGCGGATTCCGCCAAGGCAAAAATAAATAAGAAAGAACTTGAGGGTGTCTTCGTAGTTACTAAGGACAATCGAGCCCGGTTTCGTCCCGTCAAGACGGGGATAACAGGGGAGTCTGAAATTGAGATAAAATCGAACCTCCAGGAAGGGGAAGTAATCGTATCGGGGAGTTTTCAGACTTTGCGCACTCTCAAGGACGGCGCCATGGTAAAAGTCGACACGACCTCCAAGCCGGAGACAACCAAAACCCAAAGCTGATCATTGGCTTACAGCGCTTCGAGGAAACAAATGAGCGGAAGCAACGGAAACACAAAGCAAGATAACATTTTGATCAAGACCGAGGACCTCCAGAAGACTTACCAGATGGGTACGGAAGAAGTCCACGCCTTGCGCGGTGTGTCATTCGAGATCCATCGCGGAGAATATGTGGCCATCATGGGCCCATCCGGATCCGGCAAATCGACCATGATGAACTTGATCGGATGCCTGGATACGCCGACGAAGGGGAAATATTACCTGAACTCGCGCCTGGTTTCGGAAATGAATGACGACGAGCTGGCGCATATCCGCAACAAGGAAATCGGCTTCGTCTTCCAAACCTTCAATTTGCTGGCGCGCGCCTCGGCACTCCACAACGTGGAACTTCCGCTGATCTACAACGGCACCCCGTCCCACGAGCGCAAGGAAAGAGCCATCAAGGCTTTGCAGTCCGTCGAGCTTGGGGAGCGCATGTACCACAGGCCGAATGAGCTGTCGGGCGGCCAAAGGCAGCGGGTCGCGGTTGCCCGCGCACTGGTCAATAATCCTTCCATCATCCTGGCGGATGAGCCAACCGGGAACCTGGATTCGGCGACCAGCATGGATATCATGCGACTCCTGGACGAGCTGCACATGAAAGGCCACACAATCATCCTGGTTACCCATGAACCGGATATTGCACTGCACGCCTATCGCGTAATCCGGCTCCTCGACGGCAAGATTGCCAGCGACGAACCTGTTCCGCACTAAGACGATTTACCTGTAAAGAAAGCAAGCCACCTTCGCAGCCGGTGCGCCATGAACAGGCTCGAGCGCGGGGCGCTCTTCCCGGCATCGCGCAAAGGCTTTCGGACAGCGGGGGTGGAATGGGCAACCGGGCGGGGGGGCGCCGGGCGAAGGCACGTCCCCGCGCAAGACCGGTTTTGGCCCTGGATGCTCGAAATTCATGATGGGCATGCTTTCGAGCAGCGCCTGGCTGTAAGGGTGCCTGGGCCCGCGGAAAAACTCCTCCGCCTCCGCCTCTTCCACGATGCGGCCCAAGTACATGACGACGACACGCGTGCATAAATACCGGATTACGGGCAGGGAATGGGAGATCATGATGAGGGTAAGGCCGAAGTGCAGCCGGAGATTCGCAAGCAGGTTCAGGATCTGAGCCTGCACGGAGGCATCCAAGGCCGAGACCGGTTCGTCGGCGACCAGCAGGCGAGGCTTCAGCGCCAGCGCCCGTGCGATGGCAACACGCTGCTGCTGTCCGCCGCTCAGCTCCGCCGGGATGCGATCTGCCAGGGAGCTGTCGAGCCCCACCTCCATGAGCAGCTCCGAAATCCGCGCTGCACGCCCTGCGCCATTCTCCAGACCGTGAATTTCGAGAGGTTCCGCCAGGATTTCCGAAACCGTCATACGCGGGTCAAGGGAAGCGAAGGGATCCTGGAAGACGATCTGGAACTCGCGCCGCCGGGTGCGAAGTTCGGCCGGTGTAAGGCTCAGCAGGTCCTGACCGTCGAAGTGAATGCACCCCGCGCTGGGTTCCAACAGGCGCAGGGCGCAACGTGCAAGCGTGGTCTTGCCGCATCCGGATTCTCCCACGATCCCCAGCGTATCACCCGGCGCCACAACCAGGTCAATGCCCGCGAGCGCATGTATCTTCCGGCCGCCCTGGAATAAGCCTGTCCCGAAACTCTTGCGTAGGCCCCGGATCTCAAGAAGGGGTGCCATATCCTGGTTGTAAACCTCCATGCACGGGCTACAGCCCGTCCCCACATTTGATTTCAATCCAGCCGGCGCTGCGGATCGGATAATGAGTTTCGCGATAGAAACCAACTAGTCCGGCGTCAGTTTGATGCATGCAGCCCAATGACCATCGGAAATCACCACCGGCGGAGGCATTTGCCTTGAGCAATCAGCATCGGCGCGAGGGCAGCGGGGAGCGAAAGGGCACCCCCGTCCTTCCTGCCCCGCCCCTGGCGGAGAGCCGGCGATTGCAGCCAGCGGCCTGAGATCCCAACGATGGTGCAGGTCAGCTTGGCACTCCATCAAAGATGAAGTATATGGATGCGCAGGATGCCGGAAAACATCCTCCGTCCGTCCGCACTCGATCAGGCGCCCATGGTACATAACCGCCACACGTTCCGCAAACTCCGAAACCATGGCCAAATCATGACTAATCAACAAGATAGCAAGTCCATAGAGTTTTTTCATGCTGCAGAGCAGTTCAAGGATCTGAGCTTGTATGCTTGGATCCAGCGCACTTGTGGGCTCGTCGGCAATGAGAAGCCTGGGTTGATTGCAGACAGCGATTGCGATGGCCACTCTCTGGCACATGCCGCCGGAAAGCTCAATCGGGTATCGGCGCAGATAAAACCGTGGCTCGGGTATTCCCGCCACAGCGAGCAACACAGCCGCAGTCTCACGCGCTGCTTTCCTGCTCAGGCGTTGGTGGGCGCGCAGAGCTTGCGCTACCTGGGCGCCGACCGTCAGCACTGGGTTGAGCGCGCCGCGGGCATCCTGGAAAACCATCCCGATCTTCTTGCCGCGCACCTGCCTCCAGGAGCGGAGGTCCAATGCAGAGAGCGCCGCGCCTTCGAAGTGAATCTCGCCGGTTTCCGCGCGCCCGGGGTGCCCCAGGAGGCCGAGCAATGCCAGTGCTACCGTCGACTTGCCGCTGCCGGTTTCGCCAACCAGGGCTACCGATTCGCCGGGTTCCATGTCCAGCGAGAACTCGCGGACTGCGCGCACCGGGCCGGCGGCAGAGAAATAGGTGACCGAGAGGTTTTCGATCTTTAGAAGAGGCTGCGGTGGAGGACCCATTTAGATCTTGGATCTTGGATATAGGATTTCAGATTTCGGACCTGGCGAAAACCGGATGCATCGATGGGAATGACGGGCATCCATGACAGCCGTGGCTTCAGCCGCCAAACCCAAAAGCTGCGATCCGGAATCCGGATTCAGAAAAGCTCCGTTCCCAAGAAACGCGCCTGGCCTCCGAGTTCCTCTTCGATGCGGAGGAGCTGGTTGTACTTTGCCACTCGATCCGTGCGGCTCGCCGATCCCGTTTTTATCTGGCCGGCATTACAGGCTACCGCCAGATCAGCGATGAAGGAGTCCTCGGTTTCTCCGGACCGGTGGGAGATTACGGTGGTGTAGCTGTCTGTCTTGGCCAGTTCGATTGTATCCAAGGTCTCGCTTACGGTGCCGACTTGGTTCAATTTGATCAGGATGCTGTTGGCCACGCCGTCGGCAATGCCGTTTGCCAGGCGCTCGGCATTCGTCACAAAAACATCATCCCCCACCAACTGGATCTTATCGCCGAGAGCCTCAGTCAAGGCTATCCAGCCCTGCCGGTCGTCCTCGGCCATGCCATCTTCAATCGAAACGATCGGGTACTGTCTGGTCCAACGCTCGTACAATTGGACCATCTGGTCGGCGGCTAGACGCGCTCCACTCGATTTCTTGAAGAAGTACTTTCCGTCCTCGTACATTTCGCTCGCCGCAACGTCCAGAGCCAGATAGATCTGCTTGCCCGGCTCATAGCCGGCCTTCTTGATGGCCTCCATGATCACGTCGAGCGCTTCCTCGCTTGATTTCAGATTCGGCGCGAAACCGCCCTCGTCTCCGACGCTGGTGGCGTAACCCTTCTTCTTGAGGACTCCCTTGAGCGCATGAAATGTCTCCGTCCCCATGCGCAGGCTTTCGGCGAAAGACCTGGCTCCCGCAGGGACGATCATGAATTCCTGGGGATCCACATTGTTGTCGGCATGGGCCCCGCCGTTGATGATGTTCATCATGGGCACGGGGAGGATGCAGGCATTAGTGCCGCCGAGATAGCGGTAGAGTGGCAGGCCGAGTGCAGCGGCCGCGGCACGTGACACGGCCATGGAAACAGCCAGAATCGCGTTTGCCCCCAGCCGGTCCTTGTTCGAGGAACCGTCCAGGTTGATCATGATCCGGTCAATGGTTCGCTGCTGCAGGGCGTTTTCGCCGAGGAGAGCAGGGGCGATGATCTTGTTTGCATTCTCAACCGCCCGGAGAACGCCCTTGCCCCCGAAGCGGAGCTGGTCACCGTCACGCAGTTCCACCGCCTCATGAACGCCTGTGGAAGCGCCGGATGGCACTGCCGCGCGGCCGCGCACATTCCCATCCAGGGTGACATCCGCTTCCAGCGTGGGGTTGCCCCTGGAGTCCAATATTTCTCTGGCGACAATCGAACGAATAGGATTTATCATTTCATACTCCGGATAAACAGCATTGCCTGCCCGAAAACGGATCCTGCACAACAGCCGTGATGTATAGCATAGGAACCCGGGGGGATCAAGGAAAGCTCCCGCGCGCCGAAATTGACAGCGGGCAGGGGCTGTGTTAGTTTCTGAACTCAAATGCCGGAGGTGTGCATGAAGCTATCATCCCGGGTGACGGGCGAAGTCTTGATCCTCGATGTGGAAGGGAAGATCCTCCTCGGCGAAGGAGATATCGAGATCAAGCAGGTGATTGACGAGCACCTGGCGCAGGGGCGCAAGAAATTCCTGTTAAACCTGGCCAAGGTTCCCTATATCGACAGCGCAGGTCTGGGTCAGATCATCCGGGGCTTTACGGCTATCCGGAAGGCGGGCGGCTCGCTCAAGCTGCTGTCGCCCAACCCGAGAGTCGTCGATCTCCTGACCGTTACCAAACTTGTCAATCTTTTTGACTGGTACAGCGAGGAGTCCAGCGCTCTGAGCAGTTTTGTAACGAAACCGGCTTCGTAACGCGCCTCGGTTTCCGCTTGATCGAGTTGATCCGCCAAGATGTCCAGGATTCCATTGCCTATTTTGAGATGGACTTGCGCAGCCGCGTTTGTGACTGCCTGCCTGTGCCGCCTGCTGCCTGGCCCGCCGCTGCGTGCGCAGATCATGGATGACAGCATTGTCGCAAAGCACGTGCGCATCCGCATCCCGGTGGAGCGCCAGTGGTTCGGGCGTGACTCCATCGTCGAGTTGGAACGCTGCTGGGATTTCGTCCGGCGGGCCACCAAAGGGAGCCTTCCCGGCCGGGTGCTGGTGGAGATCGATTGGGAAGACGCGACCTCGACCTTCGACGCAATGCGCAGTGTGGTCTCAATCGGCATGAATCATCCTGCAGCCGCGAAGGACTTGAAGGGCTTCCTGCTCCACAGTGCTGCCCGCGAACTGGCCCGCATGGCCCTGCGCACCCTTTCGGAGGGAGGCGTAGCCAAGGAGGAAAATCGTTTCCTGCATGGAGGAATGGCGGAAATACTTGCGCGCGAGTTTTCCAGCACCACCAAGCGGCTGGGTACAGCCTGGGCGATCTGCTACTACCTGGACCGGATGAATCCCCTGAGCTTCAAAGAGCTGGCCAATCGTCCCGAGTTGTTCAGTGGCGGCGATCTGCGCGCCGCGGCGCCAGGAATCACTTTCCTCACTTTCTGCCGAGAACTCTATGGACGGGACCGGATATTGAAGCTGTTTGAGTTGCTGGCCAAAAAGAGCCTTGTGGATAGCTTGGCGCTCGCCTTCAGACCTCCGGCAACCCTCCTGGAAACCGAGTGGCTGAGGCGAGTGCGGAGCTATGCGCCGGGCGATATAACCGTCGCCGGGGAGGACGCTGCGCCTGTGCTTGATAAAGTCTCGTTTGTTCCCGAGCAAGGAAAGGCGGGCGCGCCGCTGGTCATGCGGGTTTTCGCGCGGGATGGAGACAGCGATCTTCTTCCGAACGGGATCTTTGTTGTCGACGATTCAAGCGGCAAGGTGCTGCAGGGGCTTCCCGCAAAACCCGCCGAGGGCAGCCACATCATTTTCACGATTCCGATTGCGGCCGAACGCGAGGCAGGACGATACCGGGTGCGCATGATTGCCATCGATGAAGGTGGAAACCTCCGTGAGTGGGATGCGCATTACTCGGTCGTGCGCTAGTGCTCCGATTTATACGCAGATGGACGCAGCGCAATCGGCCACAGACAAAACAGAAACCACGAAATACACGAAATGTCTGCATAAGAAAATGCGCCGGAGATGAATCGTTTTTGTGTATTCCGTGTATTTCGTGGTTTTAAAAGGAGCGCGCGCCGGTTTCAGTGATCGGCTGGGGACTTCGACTGTTTCTTCAACTCGGTCACCCGGGCGATCGCCTCTTTCAGCTGGGGCGAGCTGCTTATCTCATTGGCGTTCCGGTAAGCGTTCAGCGAAAGATCCCACTTTTTCTGCTTCTCATAGACCAGGCCCAGCCGGTGGAAAACATCGGCATTGCGGGGCAGGAGGCTGAGGGCCTGGTTGAACGCCTTTTCGGCTTCCGGGTAATTGCTCAAAAAGAGACAGGCCTCGCCGACATTGTAAAATACGTAGCCGTCGTTCGGGATGTAGGTTCCCGCTTTGCGCAACAGGTCGATTGCCTGGGTGTATTGCTTGGCGGCAAGGGCGCCGACGCCCAGCTTGAAGTAGGACTTGCCCAGCATCTGAGTCGTGATCCCGTCCCCGGGCTTGATAGTCAAGGCTTTCTGCAGCGCCTGGGCGGCCTCGTCATGGCGATTGAGGTTGTAGTAGGCGACCCCGAGTTGCGAAAAATCGGCCCAATCGCCGGGCTTGATGCGGATGGCCTCCGTGAGATCACTGATTGCCTGGTCATACTTCTGCAGGCGGTAGTACGCCGATCCGCGTAAATGGTACAGGCGGTACTTTTCATTAGGCGCCTTGGCGAAAGCTTCTCCCTGCGTTAGGCTCTGGACGCAGCCGTCGAGCCTGTCGCTGTTGAAATAGGCCTGTGCCAGGCCTTCATAGGTGACGAACTCCTTGGATTTCAGCTGGACGGCCCGGCTGAGCTCCACGATGGCGAGGGCGTTGTTTTTAAGGTTCAGATAACAGAGTCCGACCAGTCGGTGGCCGAACTCCCAATCGGGATTCTTGTCA
>CAYGWQ010000007.1:37542-46671 GCA_964353465.1 uncultured Acidobacteriota bacterium
AATTTGGCCGTATCGATCTAAATCATCTTCCACCTTTAGTTCCTGAATCGCCTTGTCGAACTGGCGTTGGTTGTAATAGGCGACGGCTTGTTTCCAGTCTGCCATCGCGGGCAACGCCATGAGAAAGGCGCCGGCCGCCAAAGTGAGCCGCCCGATGAAATGTAGCCGTTTCATTTGCCTGATCCCCCGTGACGAGGTAGCGATAAAAGAACTTTCCCCCCCTAGTAAAGAGACTGCCGGGTGCCTGCAAGTTGCGGCAATATGCCGCAGAAAGAGACGGTCCGGGCAGCCGCTGCCAAAATGTAGCCGCAACGATCCGGCAAGTCAAGGTGACGCCTTGACTTTCGCTTCCGGCGGCGAGGATTCAGGGGTAAAGGCGAAACGGCTCAGAGGGAATAGGGAAACGGCCTCAGGGCTCTGCTTTTCAGGGCCGGCCGGGAAGATCAGCGCGACTTGATCTTCAGTCGCTTCAACTTTTCGCTGAGAGTGGTCGGATTTACCGAGAGAATATCCGCCGCCTTTTTCTGGTTCCAGTCCGTCTTTTCCAGCGCCGCCAAGATGAGGCTCTTTTCGAAGCTTCCCACTCGTTCCTTCAGGGGAAGATGTTCCTGTTGAAGGCCGTGTATTTCCGCAGAGTGGATTTCGATGACGTTCCTGGGAAAAAGGTCCACCGTTATCAGGTTTCCGGGACAAAGAACGACGGCGCGTTCCATAACATTCTCGAGTTCCCGGACATTGCCGGGCCAGTTGTATTCCATGAGGCTTCGCATGGCAGCCGGATCGATCGTGCACAGGCTCCGTCCGTTTTCCTCGCAATACTTGCGCATGAAATGATCCGCGAGCAAAGGAATATCCTCGGAGCGCTCTAGCAGAGGCGGCAGCTTAATGACAATAACATTGAGGCGGTAATAGAGGTCGTCGCGGAATGTCCCGGCAGCTACCGCCTCCTGCAGGTCGCTGTTCGTGGCGGCGATAATGCGCACATCGACCTTGATATTCTCCAGTCCGCCCAGGCGGCGGAACTCCCGCTCCTGGATTACGCGCAGCAGCTTGGCCTGCATCTCGAGCGAAATGCTGGCGACCTCGTCCAAAAAAATAGTTCCCCCGTCAGCCGCCTCAAAGAGGCCTTTCTTGGCGCTGGTGGCGCCGGTGAATGCGCCGCGGACATGGCCGAAGATCTCGCTTTCAAGAAGCTCGGAGGGTATATTTCCGCAATTAATGGCCACGAAAGGCGCGTCTGCCCGAGTGCTTTCAGCGTGTATCGCTTTGGCGACCAGCTCCTTGCCGGTCCCGCTCTCGCCCTGGATCAGAACCGTACTGCGCCTGGGGGCGATCCGCGAAATGAGTGCGAACGTCTGCTGCATCGGCACGCTCTTGCCGATGATGTTCCGGTAGCTGAAGCGCTGCCGCAGCGAGCTCTTCAGCCTCTCGTTTTCATCCCGCAAGCGGTGCTGCTCGATGGCGTTCTTGACCGCCACCAGGATTTCATCATTCTTGAACGGCTTCGTGATGAAGTCAAAGGCCCCGAGCTTGGTAGCGCGCACCGCCTTCTCGATGGATGCATAGGCGGTAAGAACGATGGTCGCCGGGGCACTCTCCCTGGCCTGAAAGGATTCCAGTACCTCCAGACCGTCCATATCCGGCATCATGAGATCCAGGAGCACGACGTGGTAGTCCTCTCCCCGCGCCATGTCGAGCGCCTGAGTGCCGCTCTCCGCGAGATCGACGATATAGCCTTCTGTGCCCAGGAGTGTGGAGAGGACGTCGCGCACGACTTCCTCGTCATCGACCACCAATATTCGGCGTTTATGGTTCATTGCTGCGCAGCTTGCCGGGTTGGCAGTTTCAGCCTGAAATGAGTCCCTTGGGCAGGGGCGCTGTCAACGAAAATCCTGCCCCCGTGCTCCTGGATAATGCCGTAGGTCACGGCGAGTCCGAGTCCGGTGCCTTTTCCCGTGCTCTTGGTGGTGAAAAACGGATCGTAGATCTTTCTGATGTTTTCGGACGAGATGCCGACCCCCGAGTCGTGGATGTCCACCACAACCATGGTGTCGTTTTTAGCCGTCTCGATCTTCAAGATACCCCCGGAGGGCATTGCGTCCCGGGCGTTGAGGAAGAGGTTGACGAACACCTGCTGCAACTTTCCTGCATTCCCATAGACTCTCGGGATGGATTCGTCGGGAGCATACAGGACCTCCACGCGGTTCTGCCGCAACTGGTGCTCCAGCAAAGCGAGGCTGTCCCGGATCAACTGGTTCAGGTCCAGTTCGGTAAACTCGCTTCCGTTCATGCGGGCGAAATTCAACAGCCCATTCACGATCTCCGCGGCCCGGAAGGTCTGCTTCTCGATCTTTTCCAGCATTGGCTTGCGCTCATCACCGGACGGGGTCTGCTTCAGCAGCATCTGGGTATAGCTCGAAATGCCGGTGATGGGGGTGTTGACCTCGTGGGCAATGCCGGCCGCCAGCAGGCCGATCGAACTCATCTTTTCCGCCTGCAGCAGCTGGTCCTCCAGACGGATCTTTTCCGTGATGTTGTCCATCACAATCAGGCATCCGGAATTCAGATCCGTCGAATCGATCAATGGGATGATGCTTAGATTGACGATCAGCTTCTCGTTTTTGCGGTTCTGCACATAAAGTTTGAAAATATTGGCGGCCGTTTTCAGTTCCCAGCCGGCGGTTCCGGCAGCCTCCCAAATGGACGTGATCACGTCCCGTGCCAACAGGTTCGCTACATCGGTGCCCAGGATCTGATTTCGACTGATCCCGTAGAGCTCCTCGAAGGCCCGGTTGCAGGAGGTGACGATACCGCTCCAATCCAGGGCCAGAACTGCGATGTTGATGCTCTCGATGATGTTTTCCGTGTAAATCTTAAGCCGCTCGAGTTCCAGGGCCTTGGTTTCGACAGAGCGGTAAAGATTGGCATTATCGAGCGCGATGGCGGCATAGCCGGCAAGGGCATCCAGCAAGTCCAGGTCCTCTGTCGAGAAATGACGGTCCGGCGGCAGCTGCCCCAGGCCGATCACTCCGATCCGCCGCCCGCGCAGTGTAAGATCCTGCAGAAAATGCAGCCCCTTTTCGGCCAGGGCCGGTCGCGCCGGGTTCAGGCGGTTGTTGCTCTGCCGGGGATCGGTGCCGCTGGCCTGGCTTTGCATCGAAAAGTCGCCTTCATCCACCAGCCACGAGCCCAGCGGCGGCGCCTGCATGCCGAGCGCATCGGTCAGGCGATAGCGGCCCGGATGCGCCGGATCCACGAGAAACAGGGCAACCTGGTTGATCTGGAACGTCTTGGCAATCCGCTCGAGGATCCGGCGGGACAGGCGCGGCAGGCTGATCTCAGTGCTCAGCGTGCGGGCGAAATCGAGCAGACTGATCCGGTCGTCAAACTGGGCCTTGTAGAAGATGCGATCCAGCCTCGCTTGGATCGAGTTGCGCAGCGGCGCAAACATCAGGGCAATCGCCAGGGCTGCGATGCAGATAATCACAAAGTCGGCATTCGGGGCGATCCATTGCAGCCATCTTCCCAACACCAGGACGAAGACCAGATACAGCGCGAGCAGAAGCGAGCTGGCGACCAGATAGGCGGCGCTGCGGCGCACGATGGTCTCGACATCCAGCAGGCGGAAGCGAAGGATAGCGTAGGCGAAAGACAGCGGGATCAGGCCGAGAAACAGCATCGAGGAGTGCATCGCAAAACTGGCGGGCACGCCGGCCAGCCAAGGCAGGATATAGATCAACACAAATGGCACAATGCCTGCAAGCGTGCCGTAGCTGACCCACTTCATCTGCTGGCGTATCATCAGGTCCCTGGCCTTGAGCCTGCGGTGCAGGAGGATCATCCCTCCGATCAGGAAGCCGGCACAAAAGTGCACGAGGTGAATGCGGTCCAGGATGGCGAGGGATCGCGCATCGCGCGCCAAGCCCATTCCAGCTAAATGGCCCTGCGTCCAGAACAGGTGCAGCACACCCAGAATCACGGCCGGAATGTAGAGGAGCGGCGCCCGACTGCGCTCGGGCGCCGGATCAACGGGAAAACGGAGGCAGAAGTGGAGGAAAAGGGCCGGAAGCACCAGAAAGGCCGTGACCGAAAGCGCGTAAACCGATTGATCCAATCCGCCCCATCTAGGCGTGTAGCTGTAAAGGACCGCCACAAAAGCAGCCAGGCAAATGAGGTAAAAATGGAAGGCTCGCGACAGACGATTGCCGCGCAAGATGACAAACAACCCGATGCTCAGGTAGAGAAACGCCAGAAGAATGCGAAGCCCATCCCTGGCTTCCATGAGAGGCTTGGGAGCCAGTTGCAGGGTCACTTCCCGTGTCTGCGATCCGGACATCAGCCCGTACAGGATCGATCCGTTCGGGCCGCTGCGATACAAATCCGAAGAGTACTCTCCAAGATTGCCGACCGCACGGCCATCCAGAGACAGCAAAATATCACCGGGCCGGATGCCCGCCCGCGCGCCCGGTCCCTCCAGAGTTACCGCCGCCGCTCTAAGCCCAGCTTCCGATTCCTCCCAGAATACGCCGTCCGAAGGATCGCTCCATGCGGCACGATCGCGCAGATTAAGCACACCGATCGATACCATCAGTATCGTGAGCAACACCGTTGCAACGGCCTTGAAAGGCACGGGAAACGCATTCATCTTGCTGAACTCTGCTAACTGGGTAGATGGTCCATTTTAGTGACAAGCAATATTCGTACCATTACCATGGCCGTAGGCCACGCGGTTGGGACCTATAACCATTTACCGCTCAAAGTTTAGCGGGATGATCCGAAAGGCATTCAAAATATGCCTCCAGAGCACTTCAAGGGTTTGAATCGTCATCCAACATCTTGGATGCTATTTACTTTTAGCACAAGTATAAAATTTTCGGATAGTTGGCGGCAAGGGGAATGGATTGCGTTTTTGGAAGCAATGGCACCTCCCGCGTGGATTTTCCAAATGGCGATTTGAAACCTCGATCAGGGGCTAGAAGAAATTCAGGTTTAAGCCGAAGCGGAGAGTGCGGGGATTGCGGGTGAGAGTGATCTCACCATCCGAGGTAGCATAGCGGCCTCTGCCCATATCGAAGGGGTTACGTATATCGACCAGAGCCTCCCAACGTCCCGCGCAGCCCATAAACTCAGGCAGAGGTATCGCCTGTCTTACGGAAAAGCTCATCCCTTTGGAAAAGATATCTGTCCGGTCGGCGAACAGGTCGATTGAGCTGATCGGGTCCCCGGGATTCCAACGCAGAGTTGCCTGAATCTGGGTGCGCGTGGGAGCGATGTTGGCGTCCAGCTGGCTGGTGATCGAGTGAAAATACGTTCGCTGCACAAAATCGAGGATACGTGATGCCACAGCGTCGCTTGACATCGATCCCTGAAGGCCGGTTAGACTCGCCGCGGTGCCGTAATTGTAAGTGACGGAGCCTCGCAGCGAATCGAACAACATGCGGGCGAAGGCCACTCTGATGCCGTGCTGCGCATCCTGGTCGCTTCTCAGTTGAGCCGCACGCGACTCCTTGCCCTTGCCGTTTTTGGTGTCGAGCGTCATCAAAAATGCGGTCCCCGGCCCATCCACGCGGTCTCGGTATACCGTCACTTCCAGGGAGGTGTCTTCGGCCAGCTTTCTGGCCAAAGAGAGCTCGGAGTGGCGGACCTGGCTGATGCTGTACTGGTTGTTGATTTTGGAAATGGAGGCGGGCTCCAACAGATTTATGACCGAGCCGTCGGGCAGCTCGACGCTATGGTTATCGCTGGTGCGCCGCGAGGTCATCATCGTCCCCAGCAGCCAGCCCGCGCGCGGGGTGATGACAACCTTAAAGTAGGGGCTCCAGATGTTTTTCCTGGCGCCATAGTTGATACGGGAAAGGTCGAATCCGTATTCAAGCGCCATCGTGTTCAAGAACTCGCTGGTGGCTTGGAAGCCCATGGCGAGAGTTTCCACCCCGGAGTCGCGCTCTAGCGGATCCTGCCTGAAAAACTCCGCCGGCCGCGTCATGGTCCCCGTATTCAGGCGGTTAAGATTCAGGCGCCCATACCCGAGCGAAAACTTCCAATCCTGGCCAGGGGCCGGGCGATATTGGAAGGTATTGCGCACACGCCAGAGCGAGTCATAACCCGAGGTGAGTTGTCCGGAAAAGATCATCCGGCCCCGCGGCCCGAGAGGCTCGGCGTAAGCGAAATTGGAGGCGATGCCGGTATCGCCCAGATTAGGGTATACGGCATAGTTGTCGCCGCCGAGGAGCGAGGTGGAAGCTATGTTCAATATGCCGCTGCGTTGAAATCTCTCGTCAGGCTCGTCCTCCACAACCACCCCGGGCACGTTGCGAAAGATCAATCGGCGGTCCGAGGTGCTGCGCATTACGGTCTTGAGGTCCCAATTTCGCGGATCGCTACGTGCCGAGATGAAATCCATGAACTGCTGGAGCACGAGGTTGAGGGTTGTCGTCTTGCCGGCAGCAACAGTGACCCGGGGCGCCTTGAGCACCTGGTAACCGACCCGGCTCACCTGCAGCGCATAGGAACCCGGTGCGATGTCGTTCAGGCTGTATATTCCGCGCTGATCGGATCGCGCGAGGGATATGACGGCACTGTGATCATTCAACTTGAAAAGGGAGATGACCGCCCCGATCAAGGCACGGCCCTCCGGTGTCATAACCGTTCCCGCCAGGGTACCTGTGCCATTGGCTCCGGCGGCTGAAGGAACTGCAGCAATAGAAAGAAGCAGCACCAATGGGAGGATGATGGCAGAACGTTTCATGAATCTTTATCCTGATCCTGGCCGTCCAGGGTCATAAGATTCGTTAGCGACCCTATTGATGGAAACAGGGTATCACGTGAAATTTGGCCTGTCAACCATCGCAACTTAGCTCGCTTCGCTCGCAAACTCAGGAGCAAAGGGGTCAAGGGGCAAAGGGAAAGCGAGATCAGGGCTTGAAGCTGATCCTCGGCTTTAGGCTTCGCACCCGTGAATCTAGCATTCTGCCGCAAGGAGGTCCCTTGAGCCCTTGACCCCTATGCCCCTTGAAACACCTCCAAAAACAAAAAGCATGGCCAGAACCGTTTTAGTTTCTATCACTTGTGCAATATCCGAGACATGGACCTTGCAGGTAAGAGGACCCCACCGGAACGCTTTTCCACAGCCTGCCCGCTAGCGGGCTGGAGCGGGTCCTATGTTGGCGTATAAAACGCTGAGCGCACACCGTGCTGTGCCGGGGGGAATCTTATCAATCGTAACATCCCGGATGGTAAGGATCTGGCCCGGCTGGATCGTTTCCGGCACTAACTGGGTTCGACTGTCAAGATCCTTCCCGTTGCTCCCCAGGCACTGCAGCTTGAGCATCGCATCATGATAGGCAATCTGGCCATGGTTGCGGATCACGATCTGGCAGCGCGCCGCCTGCCCGGCGGCATTTTTCTGTTTCCGGTCGGGAGCTACGAGTTCCACCTCTGATTCCGTGATATCGAGATCTCCCGGGGCCAGGGAACGCGTAGGCGTGGCTTTAGCAGTCTTGACAATCTCAGAAGGAGCCGATGCCAGCCGCTTTTCCTCCTTGCGCCCGCTGAGGACGAGCGACACAAGCACCGCGCCGAGCAATACCATCATTCCCAAAAAGATTGACTTCCTGAACATGCATATCTCCCATCAAGTGACGAAAGACTGACCGGAATGGTACGAAAATAAGGTTTGGAAACCGATCCTGCACTACTTCCACGCAACTCCTTCTCATGCGATTTCAGGTTGCTCCCGGCCGCGGGCTTTTGTCCAGACGATCTCACCCTGAACGACGGTCGCGAGGCACTCGCCGGCGCCTTCCAGGATTTGCGCCTCCACATGCCGGTCACTCAGGTCCTCCGGAAATTGAAGCACGGTCATGTCGGCCCAGTACCCGCGGCGCAGACGGCCGAGAAGGCCGCCGAAATCGAGTGCAACCGCGCCGTTCAGGGTCGCCATGCGGATGATCTCATCGCATTTCAAGTCCTTGCGGGTTTGATACAAAAAGCGCATCTCTTCCAGAATGCTCAAGGATTCATTGCTCGCCAGCGAGTCTGTGCCCAGCGCGACATTAATCCCTGTGTCCAGCAATTGCCGCACCGGGTGCGGCGCATGGCCGAAAAAGGCATGGCTGCGCGGACAGTAGACCACGCTCCAGCTGCTGCTGAGGATGCGCGCCATCGAGTCGGAGTCGAGGTAATTGCAGTGGATCATAATACCCGGCTGCTCCAGGATGCCGAGCCTCTCCAGAAAAAGAACAGGAGCACAATTCGGCGGCTGCCACGCGCCGGGCAGCGCACCGTGGCTGACCAGGAAATCCCTGAATTCGCCGCGGCCGCTCTGCAGAAACTCAAGCTCCGGCATCGTCTCCGCGACGTGGGTGGCCACACGCAGGCCCCGTCGCCTGGCAAGGTCCGCCACCTTGCGAAACAGCTCCGGGGAGACCGAGTAGGGTGCGTGAGGCGATACTCCGGATGTCAACAAACCGTCAGGCTCCACCTGCACCAGCCGCTGCTCCAGCGCGGACTCCATTTCGATTGCCCTCTCAGGCTGAAGCGCGATCACTTCCTCAAAGACCACTTTCCGCAGTTTCACCGCCTTGAGGGCCTCCCAGCTTGCGCCGCTGGCTGAAATGTCACCCACCAGCGTGGTCCCGGAGGCCAGCGCGAGCCGCGCTCCCTGACGTGTCGCGACAAGGTAGTCCTGCCTTGTCCATTCCTGCTTCTCACGCAGCAACATTGAGAGCCACGCGGTGAAACAGGCCGGCTTTTGCGCTTGCCTCCGCACCCGTGTCAACTCCAAATGAGTGTGAGTGTTCACGAGCCCGGGGAGGATGATGGCAGAACCCCAGTCGATCACCCTGGTTTCCAGGTTTGGGGGTGGGCCATGCCACGGCTCCACCCTCGTGATGCGACCCGGGTCGGAGACATGGACCGCGGCGTTGCGCAGCAGGATACCCGGCTCAGCCAGGACGTACTTAGCGGTGTGAACAGTTCGGATCATTTTCAATCTAGCGTGATCGGCCGGGACCAGAAGGGCGCAAAAATGAAGGGCCCGACTGAGTTGCAAAGGGACCAGGCGCTCCAGCTCGGCTGGATTTCTGCTTTAGGGCTTTCGCCAGCAATCCTGACGCCCCCGCTCTTGGG
>CAYGWQ010000008.1:0-44049 GCA_964353465.1 uncultured Acidobacteriota bacterium
CCGCCGCTCCGCGGCTGTTTCGGCAACGAACCGTTGCGGTGGAACTGCCGCGAGCAAGTTTTGAGACAGTCTCGGCGGCCGGGGCCTACCTGATGTGCTTCATGTCTTTTTCCCTCATGCCGAACCTTTTTCCCTATTGGGCCATCTAATGATAAAGTAGTGTCAGGCAGTGATCACCGGATGTCTTGAGGAGAATACTTGGATGTCCATCCCTCGGAAAATCATTGGGTTACTGGCATTAGCCCTTCTTTTGGGCGCGTTGCCTGCGAGCGGTCAAAGCGGTAAGCAAGAAACGAAAAAAGAGCCCACCCCGACCACTTCTACCTCCGTGCGCGTTTCCCGGCCTGCTCGTGTGCGCATTGGCGGATTCGTTTTCGGAGCCGGATACAGCCGGTTCAGCGGTGCCTTCCCCTATTACTCTTATTTCCCCTATGCCTACTACCGGCCCTGGTTCCACGATGCATTCTACCCGTACTATTACGGGGCTTATCCTTCGCTTTGGTGCCATCCCGGCTGGTATACCAGTTTTGCCTACCGGGAGGGCTTGGGAGAGGTAAAACTCCGGTCGAATCTCGAAAATGCCGATGTGTTTCTCGATGACGGGTTTGCCGGCAAAGCTAAGGATTTGAAAACCATGTGGCTGGAACCGGGGGCCTACAATCTGAGGGTCGAAGCGGAAAATCATGCGCCGTTCGCATTGCGGATCTACGTCCTGGGCGGAAAAACCCTCAAAATCGATGCGAAGCTGTCACCACATCAGGAGCGATAAAGCCATGAAAACCATTGTACATGGCATCATGCTGGCGTTTTCCGCAACCCTGCTCGTCGCTGCGCAGGGAACTGTTCCGCTACGACTGGCAACATCGTACCAGGCACACCTCGAAGTCGGGGGGGTCGGTATAGGTGCGACCTTACTGAAAGACCTCGAGGTGAAGCAGCGCTTCATCACGGATCTTGGGCGTGACTTCCTGGTTGTCGAAGTTGCCTTGTACCCCAAATCCGGTGTCGACCTGCAGGTCCAGGCAGACCGGTTTGGACTCCGGATCAGTGATGAACGAGTCAGCCGCCCTGAAAATCCCAAGGTTATCGCCGCCCATCTCCAAAAAGCCGAAGCTGCCAAGCGCGATATCGTGGTGGTCCCAGTGGTGGGTGTCGGGTACGAGACCGGAAGGGTGGGATATGATCCGGCGACCGGAACCTATCGCCGCCAGGGCGGCGTGTACACCTCGACAGGCGTTATGGTCGGCATCGAGCCCTCTTCGGATGCCAATCCAAGGAATGAAGAGACCATGGCCCTGGAATTGTCGGAGAAGGGCCTCCCGAGCGGGGCCTTCAACAAACCTGTTGCCGGTCATCTTTACTTCCGAATCGACAAGAAGATCTTGAAAGACAGCAAAACCAAGTATGAGCTGATCTATGAGATCGATGGCAAGGAAGTAGCCCTCGAACTGAAAAGGAAGTAATCCGCTTCCCCGGAGTCTAAGCGGGCAGGATCAGAGACCCCACTCGAGAAATCGTTTTGAAGTGAACGTCGTAGGAAAGAACCGTGGCCCCGGCACGTGCGGCGGCAGCCGCAATCCAGATGTCATTTGTGGGAATCGGTGAACCTGCTTTGCGCAAGTCAACCACGATTTCCCAACTATCGCTTTCCTGCCATGTGGGGCCCCAACTACAACTGGCTGCCCGACCAGGACCATGGCAGCGCCATCATGCTCACCTTGCAGCACATGCTGCTGCAGACCGTGGGTGATAAGATCTACCTGTTGCCCGCCTGGCCGCAGAATTGGGACTCACGATTCAGATTGCATGCTCCCAACCGGACAGTAGTCGAGGGCGAGGTGAAGGACGGCAGGCTCATGAGCTTCAAAGTCACACCGCAGAGTAGACAGAAGGACGTGGTAATTCCCCCGGCGTTCCGCAGCAACTAATGCCGATCCGCCGGAGAAAGGAGTCATAATGAGATTCTGCGTTTGCCTGAGTTATGGTTTGGCTCTCGCTTTTGTCTGTTCGATTCTGTTGCCAGGAGCGCCCGGCGCAGAACGTATCGATGCCAGGATCCAGCGCAAGACATGCCTGGCACCGGACGGGGTGACGATCGTGTATTCGGCGGCCGGAGCCGGTGAGACGGCTCTCGTTTTTGTCCACGGCGGCCTCGCCGACCGCAGCTTTTTCAACGGTCAGCTCAGTGCTTTTGCCGGCCGCTACCGGGTCATCGCCCTGGACCTTGCCGGGCATGGTGAATCCGGCACCAACCGGAAAAAATGGGGGCTGCCGGAGTTCGGCGCCGACATCAAGGCCGTTGTTACAGCCGAAAAGCTGAAGCGGGTGATCCTCTTCGGCAATTCGCTCGGCGGACCCTCCGCCGTCGAAGCCGCACTCGTTCTTCCCGGCACTGTCATCGGCGTCGTCGGCATCGACACGTTTCAGAGACTTGACTATACCTTTACCTCCGATGAGGCGCGCCAGCGAGCCGATGCTTTCCGCACCGATTACTCCGGGAGCATGAAGGAAATGGTAAAGGCCCTGTTCCACGCCGATACCAATCCAGCCCTGATTGCAGAGGCGGAGCAGCGCATGATGAAAACATCTCCCGCCACGGCACATGCCATGTTTCTAGGAATGGCCGGCTATGACATGGCCGCTTCAGCGCGCAAGCTGACGGTCCCTCTGCGCGCGATTAACGGCGACCTCTATGAGACGGATATTCAAGCGGTCAGGAAGATAAAAGCCGACTTTGATGCCGTCATCATGAAGCACGTGGGGCATTACCCCATGCTCGAGAAGCCCGATGAGTTCAATCGCCTTGTGATTGGTGTCGCCGAAGAACTGGTCAAGAAGAGCAAATAACCCCCGGCAGAGCGGGTGCAAAAGTAGGCGCCGGCCGCCGGACGGCGCTCGGAAATGGTGGGGACGTCCCCGATTTTGACGCTGGAATCTCATATCGTACACACGGTCCTGCCGCACGCTCAGTTCTGCGACTCGTCCGTTCGCTCCGCGATCGGTTTCGGCGACAGGCTACTCAACCTCGAAACTATCTCACCCAAGCCAAAAACGGATTCTTAGGAATTTGGAGGTTGAGTGGCCTTCACCGAAACTTTTTGCATCTAAATGGGACACGAATAGCTACGCGGAGAAGCCAAATTTTTCTGCGGTGCCGGAGAATATTTCGCTCGGCCCTGAGAATTTTGTAATTTTGCGCCGCCGGCGGCGACTAATATAGTCAGGAGATCAACATGGCCGGCGATGATGCGAAGGAGCGTTGGTTCGATGAAATCGTGGCGGCGAACCGCCGGCGCATTCTGGCGATTGCCTCCAGTTACGCCCGTGGGGACGAGGCCCAGGATCTCTGTCAGGAAATCCTGCTCCAGATGTGGCGGGGGCTGGACGGTTTTGAGGGGAGGTCCGCTCCATCCACGTGGGTCTATCGGATTGCGCTGAATACTGCCATAACCTTCCGCAGGAAGAATGGCCGTCATGCTGAGCCGCCGGGCAGGCACCAGGCGGCGACGGGTCTGGAACCCGCCGCACCGTCCAGTCCGGGAAATAAGCTCTTGATCCTGGAAGAATTTCTGCGCTCGCTCGGCGCCATCGATCGCGCGGTATTCCTGCTGTACCTCGAAGACCTCAGCTACCTCGAGATTTCAGAGGTGACGGGCCTGACGAAGAGCCACGTCGGAGTAAGCATCAACCGCCTTAAAAAGGCCTTTACGCAGCGCTATTGCGGAGGGTGATCATGGAACTCGAAGGATACAAAGCGGCATGGCAGAAGCGTCCGGTGGAGGGTCATGCATTGGCTTCCCCGGCGCATATTTCGCGGTCACTCCAGTTTCTCCGCACGAGCGCGGGCCGCGATCTGCAGCGGTCCGAAGAGCTGTCGCGGCTGGTATTCTTTCTCCTCTTCGCGCTGGTTGCGATCGGCGCGTCTGTAACGGTGATGCCCCGGGGAGCGGGCCGCTGGGCGGCATGGCTGTTTGCGGTAGCACTGGTGATCGACGGCATCGGGGGTGTGGTGATGATGGCCCGCCGGTTGCGCGAACCGGCCACGGCGACGATGCTCGAGTTTATCAAGGCAGAGCATCGCCAGGTCGAGACTCGGCTGCGGTTCGAACGCTTCTCGCAGAACCTCATGGTTGTGCTGGCGGCGGTTGCGTTGCTGCTCGCCATTTTCGGGCCGAGGCCGATCGATGCCCGTGAGAATGCGTATGATGCTCTTGCGAAGATGGTGATCCTTACGGCATTTTTCGCGGTAGCCTGGCGCAGGGTGAAATCGCGTTCCAAAGAGATCTGCCGCGAGCTGGATCGCTATCTCAAAGACCTGGACAAGTAAAAACCCTCTCGCAACCAGTACGCCCCGGCAGGGCTGCCGGGGCTGGGATGTAGCTTGTAATTCAGACTGATCAGTGCTCCCCAAAGTAGCCGCTGGCGGGGATGGGATGCTACTCATGGTTCCGATTTACTCCTGCCCCGGCGGGCCGCCGGGGCCTACATTGGCCAGGGCTGGGAGGCAACTTACAGTTCGGATTGAGCCAAGTCCTGGCTGAGGTGAACATTATGAAAAAACGTAGCATCGTCTTGCCGGTTCTGGTCCTGGGCTTTCTTGCCGGTGCAGCGCTTTCAGGCCAGGCCCGGCGGCCTCTTGCCTTCACTCATGCCGTGATTATTGACGGGAACGGCGACGCTCCCATAAGTAACGGTACTCTCGTTGTCCGCGGTGACAAAATCGAAGCAGTGGGGCGAGCCGAGGACATCGAGGTTCCACCGGACGCCCAGGTAAGCGATCTTGGAGGCAAGGTCTTGATGCCGGGTCTGGCGGACATGCACGTTCACCTGCTAGGAGGATGGGACGGCGAGGCCGTGGACATGCTGGGCTATCGGCGCTACCTCAACGCGTTGCTTTATGCGGGCGTGACGACTGTGTTGGATACCGGGAACGTGAAACCTTACATTATCCAGTTGCGGCAGGAAATCGCCGCCGATCGTCTTCTCGGGCCCCGCATCTATTGTGCCGGTCCCCTGATCGACGGGCCGGATCCGCTTTGGCCGCCGATTACCCAGACGGTTTCCTCGGTCGAACAGATCCCCAAAATCGTCCGCCAGCTGAAGGCGGATCGCGTCGATATCATCAAGCTCTATGTAGGCCTGTCAAACAAGTGAAACCGCCCCGCCAGGTGACCGATGCAGCAGCCATCGAAGATGTTGGTGCGACTTCCCCGGGACGCGGCGCAGCAAGCGTGACGGGCGCCTTCGGCTATGGACTTGGTGATCTCACCTTCCGGTTTGGTGATTTCCCCTCCCGAGAAGGTGTAAGTTCTTGGATATTGGATGACCGGCCGATTTTCCTTGATATGGTCTGGATCATGAGGTGCACCATGAAAATAAAAATGACCTTTGTTGCCACCCTTTTGTTGATTGCTTTGAACCTGATGACCGGCGGTGCGGAGAAATTTGTCAAAACCCGGAAAAATCCGGACGCCCAGCCCGTTAACTGGAAAGGGAAAAAGGTGGCGGCATTCGTCATGACCGTTCGGAAGGATACCCGGCAGGGAACCGAGCATGCACTGGCTCGCGAGTTAATCCAAAGAGGAGCGCAGGGAGTGCCCGGGTATATGGTGGTTCCGCCTGAACGGGGAGGGGAGAGGGACAGTCACCAGTGTCCCTTCGCCTTCTTCAGGTTTTCCGAAACACCTGCAGGTGTGGAAGGGACGCTGGTGACTGTCCCCGTCTTTGCTATTTCACGATCATTCCGTTCTGATCCACCTTTAGAGCCAAGTACCGGCCCCAATAATCTTTGGTGCTGATATTCGGCAGCCGGACGCTTCGCCTTCCTTTTTGCGTCATGGTGGTGATCTCCACATCAACAGGAGTTGCCTGCGGCAGGCCGAAGTGTGCCGGCATTGCGTTTTGGGAATCGTATCCCGACCCGGTGTCCAGGAGACTCGTGCCGAGAAGTTTTTTCGTTCCGCTGTCGTAAATTCGAATTTCCGAACCCGCCTTGGTGTAGTGACCCTTTGCATCGAGCACGATTACCTGAAGGGAACATTTCGCCTTGTCTCCTGCCATGTCGTTCCGCAGGAGATAATGCATTGCGCCGGTGAGCGCCAGATCAAGATCGCCGTCCTTGTCAAAATCGAGCCACGAAGCCCCATGATCTGCGTCGTTTTTCCTGATGATGTCGGGGGTAACATCGGAAAACCGGTTTTCATCGTTATGGAAGAGGTAGTCTTCAAAGCTCCGCCCGCGGGTGATGGTGCCATTAACGTATAAATCGATCCGGCCGTCGTTGTCCCAATCGCCCCAGACGCCGCTGTCGTAGCAGTTGTCAATAGCCAGACCCAAGCCGGGCGCCGTGTTGACGAATTGCTTCCCGTCTATGTTTCTATAGAGCGCGTTGGGCCCGTAGTTGGCGCAGAAGATATCGATATTGCCATCACTGTCGTAGTCGGCGAGGGACGGCCGGACGCTCCCGAACAGCAGCGAGCCCAGGGGCCGCCCGCCACTCTCGACGCCGGCCTCTTTTGCGACGTCCGTGAAACGATTGCCGTCATTGCGAAAGAGGCCGTTGGCGTCGCCGTCCATGTTGGTAACATAGAGATCCAGGTCGCCGTCCTTGTCGTAATCGAACCACACGGCGCCCACGCTCCGGCGTGGGTCGTCCACACCCAGCTCTTTGGCGACGTCATGGAATTTCCCATTGTTGTTCCGGAGCAGTACGTTCGGCTTGTCGCGCAGTGCCACGAAAAGGTCGACATCTCCGTCATTGTCGAAATCAACCCACGCAGCCTGGCGGAAGCTTCCCGCGAGCTGAACGCCGGCAGATGCGGTCACATCTGTGAAGTGCGTTCCATTGCCGTCATTGCGATATAGCCGGTCCCAACTGTTCTGGCCGGAAACCGATGCAATGAACAAATCCAGGTGGCCGTCGCCGTCGTAGTCGCCCCATGCGCTGGTTCTGATAACGCCGACATCGGCAAGCCCCACCTCTTTGGCGACATCCCGGAAGTTCCCATTGTCGTTGCGGTACAGGCGGTTCGGTTTATTGTTGAAGCCGACGAAAATGTCGAGGTCCCCGTCGTTGTCGCAATCGGCGATGGCATTGGTCAGAGAACCTGCGTCCTTGAACAGGTCGGGTTGATGCAAGGTGAACTGCGGTTTCCAGTCAGTGAAAGGCTTGCGGGGAAACTTCTCGTCGCGCATGGCCGCATGAAAGGCGAAACTCGCCAGGATCACCGCATTGATCTTGAGATCTTCGAAGGAGAGATGATCGTACAGGTCCATGTTGTAATGCCAGGTGCGGCTGCGGTAATCGAGCCGGTCCTGAATGAATTGAAATCCGGGCAATCCCGCCTGATCGAAGGGAAAATGATCCGTGGCCCGGTTGCTGAACTGCGAGAGAGTCTTCATCCTCAGGTCGTGGAATGGCTTCATCCACTCCTCGAAAATCGGCGCCGCCAGCCTGTTTTCCTGCAGATGCACGCCACGGAACTGGCCCGAGCCGTTGTCCATGTTGAAATAGACTGAGAGCTTGTCGTAATCGGGTTTCTTCCCGTCCCGGGGATTGCCGAAGTGATTCCTCACGTATCCTCTCGAACCCTTCAGTTCTCCCTCTTCGCTGCTCCAAAGTGCCATGCGGATCGTGCGGCGCGGCTTTGCGCCAATTGCCTTCAGGATGCGCATCGCCTCGAGGACTACCGCACAGCCCGAAACATTGTCCGACGCGCCGGTTCCAGCCGTCCAGGAATCCAGATGAGCCCCGATCATCACGATCTCATTGCCCAGGTCCGTCCCGGAAATCTCGCCCACGACGTTGCGCTCCTCCACATCTCCGCCCAGCCGGACCTGAATGTCGATGTCCAGTTTGACCGGTGTTCCATGTTCCAGGAGGCGGTAGATCCGGTTGTAGTGCTCAGGGACAACAGACAACATGGGGAGCGACGACTTGACGCCTTCGACGGAACGGTCGTTCCGGCGAAAAGGGCGGCCCGACACGACTACGGTGCCGTCTCCCCCCTGACCCCCCTGCAAGATCACCGCGACCTCTTCCGATTTGTAGAACTGCTCCAACTCATCGGCGGTGATGTCCTTAGGAGTGGGGGGACTCTTCATCCAGGTTTCCTCCTGCAGCTTCTTGAGATTGAGATCCACCCCCTCGATCTCATAGGCTGCCAGGGCTTTCTCATCGTAGCGAACGGCGTCCGGCGTGAAACGGGGGCTGAACTCCCGTTTGGGCGTCGAGAGGATGAACTTGCCTTTCAGCTTCCCACGGTATTTTTCGAGGTCCGCCTTTTTCTGAATATCCACAATCACAGCCTCCTGCACGATCCTGCCGGCTGTACCGGGCGTAAGTGCCGGTGGATAGCCGATGATCATCTGATAATTGGGAGTAACCATGTGGACAGACGTGTACGCGACATCCCAGCTGGCAAACGTTTCTCCCCAGGGCTCGAGCGCGACCCCGGCAAGTCCGAGCTCATCCATTTTGCCCTTGAGCCATTCCTGCGCCTTCCTCATGTTGGGAGAGGCCGTCAGCCTTGGACCTGAGAAATCGCTGAGATACCAGGCGTATTCGGCAACCCTGGATCGTACGAATCCTTCGTCCCGGATCCGCTCGACCATATCGAGATGGACCTTTTCCTGAGGAAGCGAAAAGGAAGCCATGGGGATGAAGGCAACAAGGCATAGAAGGATCATTCGGCACCGGCTCATGACATTCTCCTCGATAAAATATGGGAATTCCCCTTTTTCTCGTTGCGGCGAATTCCCGCTCCTCGCGATGAATCACTGCTCCTGACCATGCCGGCGGGCGGACAGCTCGAATCAGATACACCAAGGAATTGGTGTTGGGCTCTGCTGCCTGCCTAGCATCCGGGTCCGGTGATTCGTTGGTTTCTGTCGCGAAACCCGGTTGCAGCACCTGCCGGCCAAGCCCCGGAGAGGCGGAAAGATAATAGCCGGGGGTGCAAGCCCCCAGATATGATTTTGCATATGATGAGCCTCGGCAAGGGCGAAAGATTTTTGTCCGCAACCATTATCTGTCGCGCCTCCAGGGCTCCGCGTCGATTTCTGGCCCAACCCCGGGCTCGCGCCCGGGGCTATGAACTTTCCGCCCCGCTGGGGCTCGCCTGCCGGCCGGACGAGTTTCGCGACAGAAACCAGTTAGGTTCCTCCGCCTGATTCAGAGACTCTTTGACGGCCACGCCTGCCTATTTTATTCGATCCGGAGGAGTAGCGGTGTAAATCTTGAACACTTCCGCTTTCCGGCATGGCTTGTAAGTGCCGCCCGTTCAGAAACCGCCGGTCGTCGGTTACATCAAGCGCTTGCAGAATTTCACTCCCGCTCCGGGCAGGGGCTTCGTATATTATCTATGAGCTTTGGCCGGAATGCGGCCGTGCGAAGTGCCATTCCCCTTTACATAGCGGAGGGTATCGTGAAAAACGAAGCCCCGGATCACAGGTCGTTTTTTGGATCTCCAGGAAAGGTTGGTACCTGCACTGCGCTTGCATTTCTCTGCCTGGGCGCCTGCCTGGGTCAGACGCAGAATGCAGCACCCCAGGCGCCCCCTCAGCCCGCCGGGGATATGGTCGCCGGGCTCTACGGCCTCGTGAGTTCCACTGGGGGAAAGCTCCCCGATTGGGACAAGGTCCGCGCATGCTTCCTGAAGGAAGCCGTCATCGTCCTGCGGACAAGCCGGACGGCTACGACCGTTTTTTCCCTGGACGGATTCATTAAGGATTTCGTCGATTTCTACGAGCGGCCGTTCAAAAGGGGCGAAACAACAGTCTTGCCGAAAGACAGCGGATTCACTGAAAAAGTCGTCCGCATGAAAACCTGGGAGTACGGGGACATGGCTCACGTCCTTGTCCTCTATGAAGCCAGCATCACCGGATTTCCGATGCCTCCCCAGCAGGGCGTCGACAGCTGGCTCCTCGTCCGGCGCGACGGCCGCTGGTTGATCGCGGCTGCCACAAACGAACTGGTGACGCCGGCGCGGCCCATTCCCCCGGAGCTGCGGATCGACGTCCAGTAACTGAGCAGACCGCCAGCTCCCGACCTGTGGATCTCTAGCTCGTTTCTGTCGCGTAACTCCAAGGTGCTCCGTCCTGGTCCTGGACTTAGGCCTGGACTTGGACCTGGACGTCGATGCAGCAAGAGCGGAAGGTGATCTGTTAAGTGGCACGCTTGAGATAGTTTATCTCGACGCGGATTGTCCAAGTCACGTCGAGGTCCAGGTCCAAGCCGCCGCATCGGTGATTCGACAGAATAATGAGTTTTCGCGACAGAACTTAGCTCAGGCCTGCCGTCTTGAGATAGTCGTTCACTCCTGCAACCAGCAGGTCAATGTCCTTCAAAGTCACGAAAATGTGGGTCGACACGCGCACTCCGAGGGTGCCCTTCTCCTCGTTCCCGATCGTGCGAACCACGATGTTGCATTTTTCGCGCAGATAGTCTACCAGGTTGGCAGGCTTCACGCCCTTGATGGAAAACGCCGTTAACCCGGCGGATAGGTAATTGTCCCTGTTGGTGTGCAGCTTCAGGCCGGGGATCTGCATGAGTTGATTCTTCAGATGAGATGCAAGCGTGTGAATTCGCCGCTCGATGCGGGGGCGCCCGATGTGGTTTTGGAACTCTATGGCCTCGCCCATCGCCAAAGCCAGAGCGTCGGCGCGCTGGCTCAAGGTTTCAAACTTTTGAGCGCTCTTGTATGTATCCCAACCCGAGGTCGCAATCGTGGGCCAGACCCGATCCTGGACGTCTTTCCTGACATACAACACGCCCGCGCTTGGGGGCGCGCCCATCCACTTGTAGGGGCTCGAGCACCAGAAATCGACGCCCGACTTGTGGATGTCCATGTCGAGCATTCCGGCCCCGTGAGCGCTGTCTGCCAGTAAGAGAATGCCGCGTTTGTGGGCCTCCTCCGAAAGCTCCTTGATCGGAGTAATCAGCCCGGTGATGAAAACCGTGTGGCTGATGGAAAGAACCTTGGTGCGGGGTGTGACGCTCCTCTTAAACGATTCCACGATTTCGTCGACATCCTTGGGAGGCACGCCCAAATGGAACTCTTTGACGCTGATCCCGAACCGCTTGGCTTTTAACCTCCAGGGATGAGTCCCGCCGGGATGCTCCAGATCCGACATCAGCACTTCATCCCCTTCTTTGAGATCCAAGCCGTTAGCGATGAAATTCATCCCCTCGGTAGTGTTGGTGACAATGGCCACCTCATCGGGATCAGCATGGATGAAGCGGGCCAGTTTGGCTCGTACATCATTCACCAGCTCCGGCAGATAGGTGTAGCAGTCGCAGGGTGTCTTGACCTGGACTTCCATGTAGTTCATCAGGGTGTTGAAAACGGGCTTCGGCATGGGGCCGACAGTCCCATTGTTCATCATGATCAGGTTGTCTTCGAACAGGTAGTGCTTTCGGATGCCCTCCCAGTAGGTGCCATCCGGGGAAACGGGGTCCCCGATCGACTGGCTGAGAGCCTGCATGTCGGCGTAGATGGCGGCGTTCAGATCCCTCCCGGCACAAAGCGATAGTGCGGATGCTCCAATAAACTGTTGAAGAAATTTCCTCCGGTTCACGGTGAAACCCTCCAGACAATGGGAAGCGAGATGAAAGGCAATTGCGGCACGATTCAAGCGAATCGCCAGACTCCTTATACGCCAGGGTAGCACCCGGTTTCAAAAGATTTTGGTGACAGGCGCCATAACCTCGAAATTCCTGAACAAAAGGGCAATGAATGGGTTCGATTCAATTTCGAGGTTATGGCGCCCGTCACCGAAATCCCTTAGGATGGTGCGGCCCTTCTAGTCCTTCAATTCGCGAATCCAGATATTCCGGAACCGCACCGGATTGGTGTGGTCCTGAAGCATGATGGGACCCTTGTCGCCATGCGGGACATAATCGGTAATGGCATGGGCGCTGATCCAGTTGGTGCCTCCCTGTAGTTCGACGTGGTCATGGATAAGAACGCCGTTGTGCAAAACCGTGAACATTGCCTTCCTTGTCACCTGGCCGGACTGGTCGAAAAGCGGCCGGTGATAGACAATATCGTACGTCTGCCATTGGCCCGGCTTGCAGGAGGCGTTGACCAAAGGGAGAGCACGTCCGTACAACGCTCCGCACTGCCCGTCCGGATAGGTCTTGTTCTCATAGGAGTCGAGAATCTGAACTTCATACATGCCGTGGAGAAACACGCCGCTGTTGCCCCGGCCCTGACCGCTTCCGGTAACGACGGCCGGCGTGGCAAATTCGAGGTGCAGCTGGCATGAGCCGTATTGCTGCACGCTTCTGATGTTTCCGGCGCCCTTGACCGACTCCATGTACCCGTCACGGACGATCCACTTCGATGGCCCCCCCTTGCCGTCCGACCAGTTCGCAAGGTCCTTACCGTCGAAGAGCACGATCGCGTCGGACGGGGCCTTCGCCGGCGGTTCCTGGGAGCCGCACGTTCCCGGCGTAATTACCGGCGGCGCCGGGCGACTCTCGTCGTGTACCATCCACCGGCCCGTCTCGGTCTCGACATATTGGATCACTTCCTTCTTCTTCTGTTGGTGCCGCGCATCCATGCGAGCCCCACTCACGACCATCAAGCCGGCCAACAAGACCGCCCCACCGAGCAACCACTTCCTGGTCATGGTCTCTACCTCCCCATTGGCATTTTGAGCACAGTCTGGATCCTGCAGTTCTGAAGCCTGATGCACAAGGCAAGATCATATCCGAATCCGCGCAAAGCACCAATAGGTCGCCGCTGTGACTGGGCATGCAGTAGGCCCCGGCCGCCGAGGCTGTCTCAGAACTCCCTCGCGGCAGCTCCAGCGCAAGGGTTCATTGCTGAATCAGCTGCGGAGCGGCGGCAGATAATAGCCGGGGGCGTAAGCCCCCGGTCAGGACACAAATCCGATATAGCCCCAGGGGCGACAGAAGCCTTTGCTTTTCAATCGTTTTCTGTCGCCCCTTCAGGGCTACTGCCCGTGTTTGTCGTGACCGGGGGCAGCGCCGCTGCGCGGCTCGCCCCCGGCTATTTTCTCTGCGTCCCTCCGGGACGCCATGTTTTGAGACAGTCTCGCCGGACGGGGTTTGGGATGATGCGGGGAGTGAAGGAAGAGCGCCGTCTGGCAGCCGGCGCCCACTGACCCCTGCCGCCTGTCAGTCAAGAGGGCTCAATCGCTCGTACCATGTTCTGGCTACAGTAAGTGCTGCCACCCCCCCCGAAAACTGGGAGGCATTGACGACTCCCCCGTGCGGTTCGACCACATATCTGCCGGCGTTGTCGATGTACCCATAGCCTATCCCGCCCGCCGCATTCCGGACGCCGACGATCGCCCGATCCTCGCAGAAATCCCGTGCCTCGTCGAATTGCGGGGCAATCACCCACTTGCCGGTCTTATCGATGTAACCCCACTTTTCGCCGGAACGGGCTGCTGCCAGGCCCTGCGAAAAATGCAGCGATTGCTGGAATCGGGGACTTATGGCGAGTGAGCCCTTCCTGTCGATGAATCCCCAGGCGCTGACGGGATCATCCACAGAAGACAGGGCCGCCTTCAGCATCCGGCCCGGCACATCAGCGCCAAGCCGAACGGAGGCTAAACCATCCGCAAACGGGGCAGCCTCGTCAAACCCGGGAGAAATGACGAATTCCCCGGACTTGCCGATGTAGCCCCATCGGAAGCCGCCCGTTTCCTGCACCATGACGGCCGCCACGCCATCGCTGAAACGGCTTGCCGCTTCAAACCGCGGGGCAATCACCACGCGGCCGGTCCTGTCGACATAACCCCACTTGCCCCCTTCCGCCGCCCCAACCTTCACGGCTGCCAGCCCTTCGTGGAACCCGTCAGCCGATTCCAATTGCGGCGGTAGTACCCACTTCCCGCCGATGTCAACGTATCCGAACCTGCCGCCCTGCACCACGGCCGCCAGTTCCTCAGAAAAATCCGCCCCGCGCTCGAATTGCGGCGGAATCACCAGTTCCCCCCTGTGATCAATGAAGCCCGCCTTGCCGTGATGCACAACCAGGCTGAGCCCGTCATGGAATGGGCCGGCTGCCATGAAAGTCGGCGGAATGATCACCACACCCCTCTTGTCGACATAGCCCCACTTGCCGCCACGCTTCACGGGCGCCAAACCTTCTGCGAAGCCGGATGTCGCCTCGTAATCCAGCGTCAGCATCCGCTTCCCATCCTTGTTAACGAATACGACCTTGGTCGGTGCACGTGAAACAATCGCGAGCAGCCAGAACACAACCAGCGTTGCAATAATGATGATGTTCGTCATCCGCAGCGCCCTAGGTTTCCGACCCGGCATTCCCAAATTCAATCCTTGTCTCATGGTGTCACCTCCATTTGTCGACAGCATTTATAATTCACTATCTGACATATCGCAATTACAATATGACATCTATATATTGCTTTGTCAAGAAAAAAGTATAATATATTTGTCATATAGCACGATATGACAGGCATTGCAGTTGCGCCGTCTTTCTGCGTTGAATGGAGACAAGGTTTCCGATGGGACTGCGGATGTTGCAGTCTCGGCCGAAATCCCTACGCCACGCAACTTGACGACTCTTCGTGGCGTAGGGCTTCAGCCCGCCTATTTGCAGCAACCAACCATCTATTTTGATCCACAAGGGTGCGCCACGGGCCTATGGATTGCTGTTCAGCAAATAACTTCATAGACCGGGCTGAAGCCCCGGGCCACGAGGGGAGGCGCACGCGCATATCGAGAGCGAGATTCGTGTAAGATGCAGGCTTATGCGCCGCTTTGGGGTGATGCGCAGGGCTAAGGCCGAAATTCTCAAGTCCGCTTCTTCGCCAGTTCGCGGATGGCACGGCCGACGGCTTTCAGATTCGGGACGTGCATCTCCTCGTATTCGCGGGAGACGACGATGCCTCCGGCGCCGGCCTCGAAGGCCTTGAGGGTTGCCTGGTAGATTCTTTCCGGGTCTTCCGGCGGGCTCCCCGGAACATCGAAGCCGATGCCCGAATAAATTTTGGTCTTGCCGTTTGCCGAGGCCACGCTGCGCTTTGTTTCGCGGTAGACGTAGTCGGGCGAAAATCCCTGGCGCGCGAGATCGTCGACCTTCGGTTCGATGCTCTTGTCGTAGCCGAAGACGGCGTAGTAGAGTTCGAGCGATTGTTCGAGGGAAAGCTCGCTCAGGATGGTCCGCCGGAACCGGTCGAGATACCAGGAGCGGATGCGCCCCCCGAGCACTGCGTGGTACAGGATGAGCTTGATGAAGTCGGAGTAAGGCGCCATTTCTTCATAGCTCATTTCGGCGCGATAGACCAGGTCCCAGCTCGATGGCTGGTGGTCGACGTGCCAGCCTACCTGTGCCGCGGGCTTGATGGCCTTGATCGTGTCGTACATTCCCTTCATGACCTCCTCGCGCGACAGGCGGTACTGGTATTCCCACGCCAGGATTTCCGGATTGCGGATTATGTGCCGCAGGAAGATCGTGAAGACGCCCTCGGCGGGCTTGGGATCCCCCGCCATCTGCTTGCGCACGAATTCATAGAGCTTCTTGTAGCCTTCGCGCGCGCGATCGGGATCGATGCCCCGGGCTTTCCCGCGGGCGATGCAATGCTCACAGAAGCAGGTCGGCGGGGTATCGTTCCAGGGGAGGATGACGTTCATGAGCGGCCCCATGCGCTCCGCGCCCCATTGGAATCCGTCCAGGTCGTAACTGCGGAACATGTCTTCGACAACGGCGGCCCAGAAGTTCTTGTAGTCGGGATGGGTCCAGCACCCCACGCGCGTGCGGTTGCCGTAGACGTCGGTGGTCACGATATCGGAAAAATTTTCGATCGAGCTGCCGGAGCTTTCCAGGATGCGCGTATAAACCTTCATGCCGCGCCGCCGCGCCGGCTCGACCATCTCGGCGAACAGGTCGCGGCCTGCGTATTCGAGGCTCGGATCCGTCGGCCGGACGCGCAGGCGGGTGTTTCGGAAATACCGGTCGTGGTGCTTGACCCAGACGGAAGGCAGCGGGCTTCGGTTCACCCTCGGCGGCTTGCCGTGATCGTTGGCCAGCGCGCTGGCGGGCTTGCGCAGATCGGCGTGAAAGGCATGGCTGTAAGTAAATATGGCATTGATGTCCGCGGTTTCTTTGATCAGGTCCAGGCAAGGCTCGATGCCTTCGTCGAGCATCGTGTGCGGGCCCATCTGAATCCCGTTGAAGATCGCCGCAGGCGGCGCAAGGGCCGCTGCCTCCGGACCCGGCTTGTCTCCCGTCTGCTGTCGGGGCTGCACATCTTTAGAGCGGGCAAAGCCCGCCTCGGCCGCGGCGAACAAGAAGGCGATCTGCCGCATAAAGGCGCGCCGTCGCACCGGTGTAGTTTCGGGTGAGAATGTGTCTGAAAGGATCATGGAGGTCGCACCTTTCCTGGAAAAGGTTCGAACGGTTTGCCAGCAGGTATTTATATAAGGCTTCGCGGCGAAAGACAACGCCGCGGTGCGATCTGGGCATGACACCGGAGAAACAACTGGTATAAGATGGCGTCAGCAAGCCGACACCAAGGAACAACGATAAGAGGAAGGGAACGCCCATGCAACAGACCTTTCAATTCAAGCTTAATAATCGTCCCGTCAGCGTGACCACGGATGGCGAGAGAATGCTTCTCTGGGTCTTGCGCTGCGACTTGGGATTGACCGGCACGAAATACGGCTGCGGCGAGAGCATCTGCGGCACCTGCACGGTCATCGTGAACAAGGAGTCCGTCCGGTCATGCCAGTTGCCGGTAAAGAGTGTCGCCGGCAAGGAGATCATCACAATCGAAGGCCTTGCGGCTGATGGCAAACTTCATCCGCTGCAGAAAGCATTTGTGCAACACGGAGCCCTGCAGTGCGGTTTCTGTGCTTCGGGCATGATCCTCAACGCGTATAGTCTGTTGCTGAAAAACACCAGACCCAACAGGACGCAGATCATAGAAGGCATGAGCGGGAACCTCTGCCGCTGCGGCACCTACCCCCGCATCATCGATGCCATTCAGGAAGCAGCAACAGAAATGAGAGGAGGGCAGGCGCAATGACGACTGGTGAAATAAACAATCCTGTTCCCATGGAAGCCACCGCAGACGGAGCCCTGGATAGAAGGGATTTTCTCACGCTGCTCGGACCCGGCGTCTATTTCTTCTTCGCGCTCGAGGACGCCATGGCGCTCGATCAGGAACGCGGCGGCGCCCGCGGATATCCGGCCGACTTCAACGCCTATCTCAGGATCGGCGAGGATGGCCGCGTCACCTGTTATACGGGCAAGATCGAGATGGGACAGGGCATCATCGCCGCATTGGCTCAAATGCTCGCCGAGGAACTCGAAGTCTCGTTTAACTCCGTGAGCGTAGTCCTGGGCGACACGAAGCTCTGCCCATGGGATGGCGGCACCAACGGCTCCCGCAGCGTGAAGTATTTCGGCCCGGTGCTGAGAGCCGCCGGAGCGGAAGCCCGGGAAGTACTGATGCAGCTGGCCGCCGATCAACTGAAGGTACCGCGGGATCGTCTCACGGCTAAGGACGGCGTTGTCAGCGACAAAAACAATCCGTCGCGAAAGGTGACCTACGGCGCGCTGGCCCAAGGCAAAACCATCGAGAAGCATATCGAGACAAAACCTTCCCTCAAGCCGCCTGCGGCTTTCACCGTGTGCGGGAAATCGCTGCCGCGCGTCGACCTGACTGACAAGGTAACCGGCAAAGCACAGTATGCCGGCGACATCCGCCTGCCCGGCATGCTGTATGGGCGGGTGCTGAGGCCGCCTGCCCACGGCGCCAAGCTGAAAAGCGTAGATGTTGCCGCCGCCAAAGCAGTCAAGGACGCCCGGGTTCTTCAAGAGGGGGATTTTGTTGCTGTCGTCCACCCGCTTCCCGATGTCGCAGAGCAGGCTCTCTCGCTGATCAAGGCTCAGTATGAGTTGCCGGAAGCCAAAGTAGATGAGAAAACCATCCACCAGCACCTGCTGAGTTTGCCGCCGCGGGATTCGGTCATCGAGAACAAGGGTGATCTGGCCAGGGGCCGCGAACTTGCCTCCCTGAAATTTGAGGAGACCTATTACACCCCCTATGTGGCCCATGCGCCCATGGAAACCCACACGGCGGTCGCCCACGTCGAGAAGGACAGTGCGACGCTTTGGATCGGGACACAAAGGCCCTTTGGCGCACAGGAGGAGATCGCCAGGCTCCTCGGCCTCCCCGCGGAAAAGGTCCGGGTCATCACTCCGTTCGTGGGCGGCGGGTACGGCGGCAAGAGCCAGATCGGGCAGGCGGTCCAGGCTGCGCGGCTGTCAAAAATGACCGGGAGCCCCGTCCAGGTTTTCTATACACGTGAGGATGAGTTCTTTTATGACACCTTCATGCCCGCTGCGATCGTTAAGATAAGCTCCGGCCTCGATTCGTCCGGCCGGATTGTATATTGGGACTTCCAGGTGTCTTTTGCCGGGGAGAGAAGTTCCCAGAATATCTACGATGTTCCTCACGTGCGCACGGTGTCGCGCGGCGGATTTTCCGGCGGCGGAACCACTCATCCGTTCGGTACCGGCGCTTGGCGCGGTCCGGGGAGCAATACCAATATCTTTGCGCGGGAGTCCGCCATCGATGTCATGGCTGCGAAGGCCGGCATCGATCCGCTGGAATTTCGTCTCAGGAACATGACGGACGCGAGAATGGTCCGGGTGCTGAAAGCCGCTGCCGCGAAGTTCGGCTGGAAATCCGCCAAAGCACCGAGCGGCCGCGGCCATGGCATGGTCTGCTTCGACTATCTGGGGACCTATGTGGCCGCAATGGCGGAAATCAAGGTGGATAAAAACAGCGGCAAGATCCAGGTTGTGCGCATAGTTCACGCCCAGGACATGGGACCCGTGATCAATCCCGAAGGAGCGAGGATGCAGATTGAGGGCGGGATCACCATGGGACTTGGATACTGCCTGTCCGAAGAGATCCACTTCAAGGGGGGCGAGATCAAGGACCTGAGCTTCAGCAGCTACGAGATCACACAATTCTCCTGGGTGCCCAAGATCGAAGCAGTGCTGCTTGACAATCCGGATATTCCTCCGTCCGGCGGAGGAGAGCCTCCCAATGTCGGCATGGGCGGGCTGATCGGTAATGCCCTGTTCGATGCGACCGGCGTGCGCTTAAACCAGTTTCCGTTTACGCCCGAGAGGGTCAAGGAAAAGCTCAAAAAAGGGTAGGCAATATTCGTCCGGGTACTTGAGTCCGGTTCAGGGATTTTTGCGGTCGGCGGTGGCATAGTAGCCGCGGCGCGCGTGGAGGAAATAGTCGCTGCCCGGCTTGCCATGGCTGTCGCTCAGCCGGACAACAATGGCATGAAACACGCCTTGGATCGGATTGGAAGGATAGTAGCCAAGGCAGTAGCGCATGCGGAGGCGGGTAATCACCCCCGCCAGTGCCGTGTCGAGCGAAGCGACGTTCCTCGCGTCGAAAATTTCGCCCCCTGTCTCCCGTGCCACTTTTGAAACCGAACCGGCCCCGGTGAGAATCGACGCCAACGGCACCATCAATGGGGCGCCCTGCCCCGAAGTTCTGATGCTGTACACCACGGTTTCACTTTCCATGGCCTTGCGAATCGTTTCCCCTTCGCTCGCCGTTGGCTGAACGGTGGCCTGGTTGTCGGATATCAGAATAATTGCGTGGCGGCGATCCGGAGCCGTTTTGGCCAGATAGGCGATCGAGTCGTGCAAGGCATCGATGATGTTCGTGCCGCCTCCGGCACGCACACGGGCTATGCCGTCCGCAATCCGTTGGCGGTCGGTGGTCAGGTCTTCGATGCGTTCGACGCTGGCCGCGAAGGAGAACAGGGCGACTTGGTCTTCCGCCTTGAGCTGCTGGAGGGCGCGCTCGGCGATCCTGCGCAGTTCGGAAATATAGGGCGCCACACTCCCGCTCCGGTCGATAACCAGGGCGACGGCAATCGGCAGCTCATCACGGGAAAAGATCTGCACCTCCTGCCGGACGCCGTCTTCGAACACCAGGAAGTCGTCCCGGGTGAGGTTCTCGATCGTGCTGCCCTGCCGGTCTCTCACGACCGTATCCACCAGCACCATGCGCACGTTCACGCTGAGCTTGAATCCTCCTGCGGCTGCCGGCTGTGCTTCCCCGGACCCCTGAGCGGGAGGAGTGGAAGCGGCGGCGGGAGGATTTTCCGGCGGCTTCGCTGCGGACGGACTCTCGACGGGGGGCGGTTCATTGCGGTCCGGCCTGACGAGCCTGGGCCGTGGCGGCGAAATCCGTTCTTCGACAGCGGACACCGCGGCCGATGTTTCCGGCGGCGGGCTGGAGGCTGCCGGTGCGGGCCGGGGCATGGCTGCGGGCGGAATGTCGAGGGGTTGATCGAACTGAGCTTCCAGCATGGTGTTGCGCGGCAGATCGAGATCCGGCCCGCGCTTGATAATCATGCTGATCGCTGCGATTGCGGCTCCGGCCGCAGCGCCGTACATAGCTCCCCGCGGTCCGGCCGACAGCACGCCGATGACAGCCCCTTGCATACCCCCTTTGGCAACTACTCCGACGTCTCCCCCGGCTCCGGATTCCCCTTTGAGGCCGGGATCTCCCTGTTGGTTGGGCGAGACGGGGTCGAAGCCGATGCGGAGGAGAGTTGCGCGCAGCGGGACCAGGGACCCGTCTGCGAGGCGGACCTCGTCGAAGCGCATATAGATTTCGGAGCGCCCGAACAGGCGGCCCGCACGCTTGGCCTTGGTTACGGTACCTCGCACCAAGCTCTTGTCAGGGATAACGGTTTTATTATCAACCAGAATGTCCGCGGCGGTGCTGAATTCCACCCGATCCCCTTTGCGGGTGGTGCGCGTATGAAGGGGCGTCTCGAGCTGCATGATGAACTTCTGGCCCGTGGGGATGGTCAATGCGCTATCAGCCGAAGCTGCCGAGGCTTGAGGAGGTGTTGTCTGAGCATTACCAGGCAGGGCACCAAGCAACATCAGCGCAAGCAAAATGGCCCACAGATGCTCGGTGCGCTTCATTCTATCTATCCCCCCGTGGAGCACGGCTGCCGTACAGTCTGCCGGCCTTCCATCCACGACTCTAATCTAGATGCCCCCCACCCCCAAAGGGTTCAATAAATAGACTGTCACCAAGAAACAGGGACGTCCCCCATGTTTCCATATTTTCGACGACAGTTCCGTGCGATTCAGGCACGCCACTCTCGCCCGAAAACCAGGTGAACTTGGGAGACGTCCCTACTTATGGAGCGACCGGGAGGTGGCGGTCGCGGTCATACGGGGGTGGTTCACGCTCCGGCATGGCATCCTCCGGCCATTCCACAGCCCACCTCTGCCGCTCCTCTTCGTCCGCGTAATATCTGAGATAGATCTGGTTGTCATCCAGGCTGCCGCTGCCGACCAGGTCTGTATGGCAGGCGAAGTAAGGATCGTGTGGGATAAAGGTGGTTGGAACCCGCAGTGTGTCGGTCCATAACAGCTGGTAGAGCTGCCGGTCGCTCAAGTGATTCGTGTTGTATAGATAGTGGCCCAGCAATGACATGGCCCGGATCACTTCCCAGAGCTTGGGGCCGAGCTGGTCATCTGTAAGCTCTTCGGGCGGGGTCAGCTGGACGCCGCTTTCCACGAGCGCATCAAATAACGGTTTTTCATCCTGTTCCTCGAAGGCCAGCACCTGCTCGAGGAATCGCTCTCGGATCTCGTCAGGACAGTCGGGGGAAAATCCCATGGGCACCGGGCCGCCCGCCAGTTTCTCCAGTTTTTCCATCAGCTCTTCGATATGCTGTTGTCGCCTTTCATGCTCCTGTTCCTCCGTGTGATCCATGTGAAGGCATCCTCCATTTAGGCAAACCGTCAAGACTGCAAGACCTGGTGAAACTATGCTGCAGGGGATTCTTTGAGGTCTTCGGGGTTTGCATGTTTACATTCCCTGCATCCAGTAGGTGCGGTCGAGAGTGCGATACTGGATGGCTTCGGAGACGTGGCGCGCCAGGATTTTCTCCGAATCCTCGAGGTCGGCAATCGTCCGTGAAACACGCAGGATGCGGTCATAGGCGCGGGCGGAAAGCCCCAGCCGCGTTATGGCGTTTTCCATCTGCTTTTCGCATTCTGAATCAAGTTTGCAGAAGCGGCGCAGGGTGCGGGGCGTCATCTGGGTGTTGCAGAACTGGCCGAACGGCTCGAGGCGGCGGCGCTGGCGCTGGCGCGCTGCCAGGATGCGTTCCCGTATTGCAGACGATTCCTCGGCCTTATCGTCCTCGGACAGCTCCTTGTATTTTACCGCCGGCACCTGGATGTGCAGATCGATGCGATCGAGCAAGGGCCCGGAGATTCTGGCCAGGTAACGCTGAATCATCGGCGGCGTGCAGGTGCACTGATGCAGCGGATCGCCGAAAAACCCGCACTGGCAGGGGTTCATGGCGGCCGCGAGCATGAAACGCGCCGGGAACGTCAGGGCCATCGCTGCACGGCTGATCGTGACCTCGCCGTCCTCGAGCGGCTGCCGCAGCACGTCGAGCACGTGACGCTGGAACTCGGGGAGTTCGTCCAGGAACAACACGCCGTTATGGGCCAGACTGACCTCGCCGGGGCGCGGCAGCGTGCCGCCTCCAATCAGGCCTGCATTGGAGATGGTGTGGTGCGGAGCGCGGAACGGCCGGGTTCCTATTAATCCGTCTTTCTCCGACAGCAGGCCGGCAACGGAGTGAACCTTAGTGGTCTCGATGGCCTCGTCGAAGCTTATGGACGGCAGGATAGTGGGTAGCCGGCGAGCCAGCATGGTCTTTCCTGAGCCTGGAGGGCCTATGAGGATGATATTGTGTCCGCCGGCGGTCGCCACCTCCATCGCCCGCTTTGCCAAATACTGCCCTTTGACGTCCTTGAAATCGACGCCGTAACTGCTTCTTTGCTCGAGCAGCTGCTTGCGGTCCACAATCAGCGGAATCCACGGTTCCCGGCCATTCAGCAACTCCACGACGTGCCCCAGCGAACGCGCAGCATAAGCCCGTACGCCATCCACCACGGCAGCCTCGCGCGCATTGGCTTCGGGCACGATCAGATGGCCAATTCCCCGCTCCCGCGCCATCACCGCCATGGAAAGCGTCCCCTTGACCGGCCTCACCGAACCGTCAAGCGATAGCTCGCCCAGAAAGAGATATTCCGAAAGGTCCTGTGGTCGGACGCATCCGGAGGCGCCCAGGATGCCGATCGCCATCGGCAGATCGAAGGCTGACCCTTCCTTCTTCACATCCGCCGGAGCCAGATTGATCGTAATATGCTGCGCCGGAAGCACATACCCGCAGTTTCTTAATGCCGCCTTCACCCGTTCGCTGCTCTCCCGCACTGCCGTATCAGGAAGCCCCACGGTCATCAGGTTCAACTTCTGGCCTTTGCTCAAGTCCACCTCCACGGCAATAGGATAGGCGGTAATACCGAAGACTGCGGCCGACTGAACCCGGAAAAGCATGGTTTGTACACGTCCCCCTTTCACCCTATCCAACAGGCATGCCCCCCGATTGAGCGAAAATATTTATGGCGGGAAGAAACCGACGGCACCTGCAGTGTCTGAATGGGAGGTTTCCAGCGCGCCGGACTTGACCAAGTTGCCTATCGAGCTAATAATGATTTAGCCCAAATGAGGGCCTGGATCACCCGCATACCGGAGAACACAATGGATCTGCCGGAGCTGCATGACTGAACTGATCTCGTTCCTGCTTCGGCACGGGTACACCGTTCTCTTTATCGCCGTGTTTCTCGAGCAGTTTGGCGTTCCTGTCCCTTCCGCACCGATATTGCTTGCAGCCGGGGCGCTGGCAGCACACGGGCACCTCTCCTTTTTCACAGTTCTTGTGCTGGGGGTCGTGGCGAGCCTTATGGGAGATCTCGTCTGGTACCAGCTCGGCCGCAGTCGTGGTCACAAGGTACTGAAGCTGCTCTGCAAACTCTCGCTGGAACCCGACTCCTGCGTGCGCCGCACCGAGGATCTCTTCGCACGGCACGGCGGCCGTGCGCTCATCCTCGCCAAGTTTATCCCCGGCTTTGGCGTTGCGATCCCACCGATGGCCGGCCATCTGGGTATGAGGCTAATCCGCTTCATGCTGCTGGATGTTGCCGGGGCCATCCTCTGGATCTGCGTGTTCTCCGGAGCAGGATTCCTTTTCAGCGAACAGATAGAGGATATTGCCCTCATGCTGGCGCGCCTGGGGAATGGGGCGGTGATTCTCGCCATGGCCGGTCTCGCCGGCTACCTCGTGTGGAAGTATGTGCAGCGGCGAAGATATCTCCGGAAGCTGCGCGTTGCCCGGATTTCGCCCGATGAGCTGATGCGGCAATTAGCCGCAGGAGAGGATCCGGTGATCATCGACTTGCGGCACGAGCTCGAACTTGGGACCGAAGAGGTCAGGCTTCCAGGGGCAATCAACATGATTCCCCAAGAGGTCGCGCGCCGCCATCAGGAGATTCCACGCGACCGCGATATCGTGCTGTACTGCACCTGACCCAACGAAGCCAGCAGCGCCCGGGCGGCGCTTCTCCTGCTTCGCCACGGCATAACCCGTGTGCGCCCGCTTTTGGGAGGCCTGGAAGCCTGGCGCAGCCGGGGATTGCCGCTTGAGGTCATGAGCTCGCCTGCCGGCGCTTCGACTGAGCCCGCGGCAAACCCCAAGCCCGCCGTCTTTTAAGCCACAGCCGCCAGTCCAGCCCCGATGGGGCCGGCTGCCAGATGGCGCGCTCGTTGGGATATAGAGCCCCAGACCCCGTCCGGCGGCCGGGGCCTACTGGTAGGCACAGGCAACCGTTGGCGAATTGCGCAGCCGGTGGTAAGGTAGGGAGAGTCAGGACAGGGCGATTATTCCATCTTTGAGAGGGTGCAATCATGAGTGAAAAAAAAGCTACAAATTCGAGTGACGGCATGTATCGCGACCGCCGCAACAAGATACGGGAAGCAGTCGGAGGCGGCGTGATCCTCTGGTTGGGACACATGCTCCAGCCTCGCAACTACACCGATAATACCTACCACTTTCGCCAGAACTCCCATTTCCTCTATTACATGGGCTTGAGTGACCCCGATCTGGCGGTTTTGTCCTATCCGGAACGGGACAACGACATCCTTTTCTCCAAACCGACCACAATGGATGACATCATTTGGAGCGGGGCCAGCCAGGAACGAATGAACATGGCACGCCAGGCCGGCATCGAGACTATCGAGGATATCAGCCGCCTGGGCGTGTATCTTGCGAAAGCGCAGAGCCAGAAACTGCAGATCCATTACCTTCCTCCCTACCAGGCTTCCTCACTCTTCCGGATTGCCGAACTGCTCGTCATGGAGCCGGACGAGGTGACCTCAGGTGTTTCATCCCGCCTGAAGGATGAAGTTGCCCGCCAGCGCTCCATCAAGTCGAAGCTCGAAATCGCGGAGATCGAGGCAGCGCTCCGGGTCACAGATCACATGCATCGCCGCGCCATGGCTGTTGCCAGGCCGGGGATTTATGAGTACGAAGTCGCCGGAGAAATCCAGGCTGTGGCGTTGCGCGCCAACTTCCACCAGTCGTTTACTCCCATTGTCACCGTGCGCGGCCAGGTATTGCACAACCACTCCTACGACAACCTGCTGCAGGACGGCCAGTTGATGATCAACGACTCAGGAGCGGAGTCGCCCAGCGGCTACGCGGCCGATATTACCCGCACCTTCCCCGTCAACGGGCGGTTCAGCTCCGTGCAGAGGGAAATCTACGAGGCGGTTTTGAGCATGCAGCTGGGAGCCATCGAGGCAATCCGGCCGGGAATCCGCTACCGCGATGTTCACCTGATTGCCTGCCGGATCCTGGCCGAGAGGCTGTGCGCCCTGGGCCTGATGAAGGGTGATCCCGCCGCCGCCGTGGAGGCCGGCGCCCATGCGCTGTTCTTCCCTCACGGCCTCGGACATATGATGGGCCTGGATGTGCACGACATGGAGGACCTCGGCGACGTCGTCGGCTATCCCGCTGGCGAGGCGCGCAGCAAGCAATTCGGGCTCAATTTCCTCCGCCTGAGCCGTGCCCTCGAGGAAGGCTTCGTCTTGACCGTTGAGCCCGGCATCTATTTCATCCCGGCCCTTATCGATAAATGGGCTGAAGAACGGCAGCACAAGGACTTCATCGCGTACGAGAAACTCGACGCCTACCGCACATTCGGCGGCTGCCGCATTGAAGACGATGTCCTGGTCACCGCGAAGGGCGCGCGAGTTCTGTGCCCGGGCATCCCGAAAACCGTCGCAGAAGTCGAAGCCGCCATGGGCAGGAAATAAGCATCAAACCACGAAATACACAAAATACACGAAATCCCTTTCGTGTTTTTCGTGTGTTTCGTGGTTGCTCTTAGGGGTTTGGGATGCCTGCGGCGTCGCGCACCTGGCGGACGAGAGGAAGCGTGATGGTCTGAGCCTTCTCGGCGCCGCGACGCATTACTTCTTCTACATAATCGGGCTGGCTCTCGAGCTCCCTGCGGCGCGCGCGCGCCGGGCCGAATCTCTGCATGAAGTGATCGAATATCGCCTGCTTGACTACGCGATAGCTCAGACCGCCCCGGCGGAAACGATCCCCCCAATCCGCCTGCTCCCCGGGTGTGCAGAATAATTTCAAGATGGCGTAAAGCGCGTTCTGATCCGGATCCTTCGGATCTTCAACCCTCGCCGAGTCGGTCACGATCGAGAAGATCTGGCGGCGGACTTCGTCATCACCAGCAAACAGCTCGATCGTGTTGTTGTACGATTTGGACATCTTGCGCCCGTCCCGCCCCGGAACTATGGCAACCGCCTCCGGTATGTAAGGTTCCGGAATGGTCAGCACCTCACCATAAGCGGTGTTGAAGTACTGCGCGATGTCGCGCGTGACCTCGATGTGCTGCTTCTGATCCTGCCCGACCGGAACGAAGTTGGCACGCACAATCAAAATGTCGGCAGCCTGCAGCACCGGATAGGCAAACAGCCCGTGATCGGCGGGAATCCCTTGCGCCACTTTGTCTTTGTACGCATGAGCCCGCTCCAGCAGACCCATCGGGGTTACCGTCGTAAGCATCCACTGCAGCTCGCAGACTTCCGGCACGTCGCTCTGGCGGTAGATGGTGCATCGCTCGGGAACCAGCCCCAGCGCCAGGTAGTCCGCGGCCGTGCTCTTGGTCAATTCCAGGAGACGGTTACGATCGCGCAAAGAGGTGAGCGCGTGATAGTTAGCAAGAAAATAGTAACACCGGAATCCCTTGGCGATGAATTCCAGATATTGCTGCACAGCGCCGAAGTAGTTTCCAAGGTGCAGGTTGCCCGAAGGCTGTATCCCGGAGAGCACTACCGGCGTGGTCGAACTGGAAGCCGATTCTGCCACTGCTGTTCTCCTCTCACTCGCTGGCGAGCGAACAATTCTATTTGCCTCTCCCCCCCAAGCGCAAGAGTGAAAAGGGGGACATTCCGCTTTTCCCGGACTGCCGCTCAAATAGCTGTAGCCAGTATCTGTCGCGAAATTCGGTCGCAGAATGTGCCGGCCGAGACCCGGAGGGGCGGAAAGACAATAGCCGGGGGCGCAAGCCCCCGGATAGAATGTTGCATTTAATGAGCCCCGGCAGGGGCGAAAGATCTTTATCCGCAACCATTTTCCGCAACCATTTTCTGTCGCCCCTCCTGGGCTCCGCGTCGATTTCTGGCCCAACCCCGGGCTCGCGCCCGGGGCTATTATCTTTCCGCCCCCCTGGGGCTTGCCTGTAGGCCGGACGAGTTTCGCGACAGAAAGCCGCAGGCTGAAAGAGCAGAATCTCTCCCCTTTTCGCACTGATCGTTGACATCTGGCATGGGGGCTCTTATACTGCTGTTGGATATAAGACTAATTTGGTACTGTATTGGAGAGAAAGACTTCCATGCTCCGGGTTACGAAGCTGGCTGATTACGGAATCATCGTTCTGACCCGCCTTGCGCGACAGGGCATAACCACTTGCAATGCCCGGGATATCGCCGCCGAGTCCCGGCTTCCGCTGCCGGTGGTGAGCAAAATCCTGAAACTGCTGGCACGGCACGGATTGCTCACATCGCATCGCGGGATAAAGGGCGGCTACAGTCTGGCACGGAAGCCGGAGGAGGTAACACTGGCTCAGATCATCCGGGCACTGGAAGGGCCGATTGCGGTCACGGAATGCACGGACAGCATTCACGGGGAGTGCGGCCTGGAGATGGGCTGTCCGGTGCGCGGCAACTGGCATCGGATCAACCTTGCCATCGATCAGGCGTTGGAGACCATTACTCTTGCAGAGATGATACGGCCATTGCAAAAGCTGCAGATAGACCTGGCGAAGCCGTTGAAGGAAGGGCAGCCCCGGGCTCTGCAGCAGGGGTAGCCCCGAATCGATCTTGGGAGAAGCATTATGAGCAGTACCACCGACGACATCAATGCTCTTGCCAGTCAGGAGTACAAGTACGGCTTTGTCACCGAGATCGAAGCCGACACCGTGCCGTGCGGGCTCAATGAAGATGTCATCCGCTTGATCTCCGCCAAAAAGAACGAGCCCGATTTCATGCTGGCATGGCGCCTGAAGTCCTATCGCCACTGGCTGACCATGAAAGAGCCCACCTGGGCGAATATCCACTATCCGCCGATCGACTATCAGGCCATAAGCTACTATTCAGCGCCCAAGCTCAAGTCGAAACCCAAGAGCCTCGACGAAGTGGATCCGCAGCTTCTGGAAACCTATGAAAAGCTGGGCATCCCCCTGAGAGAGCGAGAGCTCCTTGCCGGGGTGGCCGTAGATGCCGTCTTTGACAGCGTTTCCGTGGCGACCACCTTCAAGGAAAAACTGGCGGAAATGGGCATTATCTTCTGCTCTTTCTCGGATGCCGTCCTGAATCACCCGGACCTGGTGCAGCAGTATCTCGGCACAGTCGTCCCGCACACGGACAATTTCTTCGCCGCTTTAAACTCCGCGGTTTTTTCCGACGGCTCCTTCTGTTATGTGCCCAAAGGAGTGCGGTGCCCGATGGAACTGTCCACCTATTTCCGCATCAATGCGGCCTCGACGGGACAGTTCGAACGCACCTTGATCATCGCCGACGAGGGGGCATACGTCAGCTACCTGGAGGGGTGCACGGCGCCCATGCGCGATGAAAACCAGCTTCATGCCGCAGTTGTGGAGCTAGTCGCCCTGGACAACGCGCGCATCAAATACTCTACGGTGCAGAACTGGTATCCCGGAGACAAGGACGGTAAGGGTGGGATCTATAACTTCGTCACCAAGCGCGGGAAATGCCAGGGGGTGAATTCCAGAATCTCCTGGACCCAGGTCGAAACCGGATCCGCGATCACCTGGAAATATCCGAGCTGCATCCTCATGGGCGACAACTCCATCGGCGAGTTCTATTCCGTCGCCCTGACCAACAACTATCAGCAGGCGGACACCGGTACGAAGATGATCCACCTGGGCAAGAATACACGGAGCACAATTGTTTCCAAGGGAATCTCAGCCGGACATGGGCAGAATACCTATCGCGGGATGGTCAAGATACTCAAGGGAGCCTCCAATGCCAGGAACTATTCGCGCTGCGACTCGCTCCTGCTCGGAGATAAATGCGGCGCCCACACGTTTCCTTATATCGAAGTCAAGAACCCGACGGCGCAAATGGAGCATGAGGCCTCGGCTTCGAAGATCGGTGAGGATCAAATTTTTTACTGCCAGCAACGCGGCATCGATGCTGAAACGGCAGTCTCCATGATCGTAAACGGTTTTTGCAAGGAGGTCTTCCGCGAGCTCCCCATGGAGTTCGCTGTAGAGGCGCAGAAACTCCTCGGAGTGAGCCTCGAAGGGAGCGTTGGCTAAGGAAACAACGGACATGCCGGAATGGCGATTGGGTATGGATTTCAATTGCGACCCTGAAGGAGTCCCGCAGCAAAAGCCAGGGTGTGAGCCCTGGGAATGGCCGCGGCCAAGACCAATTATTTTCTGTCGCGAGATTTGGCTGCAGAATGCGGCAGCCAAGCCCCGGAGGGGCGGAGAGATAGTAGCCGGGGGCGCAAGCCCCCGGATAGGAAATTATATTTATGGAGCCCCCGCAGGGGCGATAGGCATTGTTCGCAATATGATGCTATCGCCCTTCCAGGGCTCCGCGCTACATGCTCTCCCGACCCCGGGTTTGCACCCGGGGCTATTATCTGCCCGCCCCTCCGGGGCTTGCCTGCCGGCCGAGCGAATTCCGCGACAGAAGGTAATTAAGCGCCATTCGGGACGAACATCTTTTCCTCTGAAGGACGGGTCAATGAAAACGAATGATGACAGAGGCAGGAAAACCGGGATGTCCCCTTTTCCCTGTTGAAGGAGAGTAATGCTGGAAATAAGAGAATTGCATGCTTCGGTTGACGGCAACGAGATATTGCACGGAATCAACCTCAAGGTGGCAGCGGGCGAGGTCCACGCCATCATGGGGCCCAACGGTTCGGGCAAAAGCACACTTGCCAACGTTCTCGCCGGCCGCGATGGCTATTTGGTGACGGCGGGCGAAGCGCTCTACGAGGGCAAGAACCTTCTGGACATGCTGCCGGAAGTGCGCGCGCGGGAAGGCCTATTCCTCGGTTTCCAATACCCGGTGGAGATTCCGGGAGTGAGCAACATGTACTTCCTGAAAACGGCGCTGAATGCCATCCGGAAACAGCGGGGTCTCGAAGATCTCGATGCCATGGATTTTCTCCAGCTGGCCAAGGAGAAAATGAAGCTGGTCGAGATGGATGAAAGCCTCATCAACCGGGCTGTGAATGAGGGGTTCTCCGGGGGAGAAAAGAAGCGCAACGAAGTGTTTCAGATGGCCGTGCTGGAACCCAAGCTGGCTATCCTCGATGAGACCGATTCTGGGCTGGACATCGACGCCCTGCGGATCGTTGCGCACGGCGTCAACAGTCTGCGCGGTGCCGGCAGGGCCATCCTCCTGGTGACTCACTACCAGCGCCTCTTGAACTACATTGTGCCCGACAAGGTTCACGTGCTTGTGGATGGACGCATCGTCAAATCCGGAGGCAAGGAGCTGGCATTGGAGCTTGAAGCAAAAGGCTACGGCTGGATCGAGGACACAGCTGCGGACCGGCTTGTTGTGTCCTGAAGGGGGCGTCTTCCAGATGATCGATATCAAAGAGGAAAAAAGCTCCTACATCGCAGGGCTCGATCAGTTTGGCCGGAGCGATGCCGGGAGGAACTACCCGTGGCTGAGCGCGATCCGCAGGCAGGCAGCGGCGCGCTTTATCGAGATGGGCTTCCCGACAACACGGGATGAAGCATGGCGCCACACCAACGTCGCCCCCATTGCCTCGGCCTCATTCAAGCCGGCGCGGCCGGGCGCCAACGGCGTCACCGCCGGGGTGCTGGGCAACTTCGTATTCGGCGAAACCGACTGCTGCAACCTGGTTTTCGTCAATGGTTTCTACTCGGCGGACCTCTCCACCCCGGGAGCACTCCCCAAAGGCGTCAGGGCCGGCAGCCTGGCGGCGTCGCTGCAATCCGAACCGAAGAAGATCGAGCCCTATCTCGCCCGGCACGCAGACTTTCAGACGAGCGCATTCGTTGCTCTGAATACGGCATTTATGCTGGATGGCGGCTTCATCTACGTGCCGCCTGAAACGGCGCTTCACAAGATCATCCACCTTCTCTTTATCTCGACCTCCGCCCGCGAAGAGACCGTGAGCTACCCGAGGAACCTGATCGTGGTCGGCAGCGGCAGCCGGGCAAGCGTGGTCGAAAGCTACATCGGCCCCAAGGGCGGAGTCTATTTCACGAATGCCGTAACCGAGATCGTTGCCCAGGACGGCGCGGCGGTTGCACATTACCGGCTCCAGCGCGAGAGCGATGATGCCTTTCACATCGCGTCCCTGCATGTGCTGCAGGAGGAAGACGCGGATGTTTCCTCCCACTCCTTTTCCATCGGCGGGATGCTGACGAGGAACGACATCACAGCCGTGATGAACGGCGAAGGTGGCGAACTCACCCTGAACGGCCTCTATGTTACCAGGGGCCGCCAGCATGTGGACAACCACACCACCATCGTCCATGCCAAACCTCACTGCAACAGCCGGGAACTCTACAAAGGCATTCTCGACGACCAGTCGAGCGGCGTCTTTACCGGCAGGATTGTGGTGCGCCCGGACGCTCAGAAGACCAACGCCAAACAGACCAACAAGAACCTGCTCCTGTCTCAGAGCGCGCTGGTGAACAGCACGCCGCAGCTGGAGATCTTTGCGGATGATGTCAAATGCACGCACGGCGCGACGATTGGCCGGCTTGATGAGGACGCTCTCTTTTATCTGCGTACCCGCGGCATCGGCGAAGAAGCCGCACGCGCCCTGTTGACGTATGCGTTCGCAGGGGACATTCTGAGCGCCATGAAAATCAAGCCTCTCCAGTGCCAGCTCGATCTGGTCCTGCTCGAAAGCCTCTCCAGGGGAGAAGGGGGGAATGGGCGGATATGAAAACCGCGGGCACGATGTCCGGGAGCGAAAGGCGCGTCGCGATCGATCCCATGAGGATCCGGCGCGACTTCCCGGCCCTGTTTCAGAAGGTCTATGGCAAGCCGTTGGTCTACCTGGACAACGCCGCCACAACCCAGAAACCTCAGTCGGTCATTGATGCGCTCGTCGGCTTTTACACCCGCGACTGCGCCAATATCCACCGCGGCGTTCACCTCCTGAGCGAACGGGCCACCAGGGCATACGAGGACACCCGCGCCAAGGTGCGGCACTTCATCCATGCCGCGGATGAAAAAGAGATCATCTTTGTGCGCGGCGCGACCGAAGGAATCAACCTGGTTGCCCAGAGCTTCGCCCGGCCGAGAGTCGGCGCCGGGGACGAGATCCTCATTTCCGCAATGGAGCACCATTCCAACATAGTGCCCTGGCAGATCCTTTGCGAGGAGACAGGCGCACACCTCCGGATCATCCCCATGAATCAGCGGGGCGAGCTGCTGATGGGTGAGTATGAAAAATTGCTCGGCCCCCGGACCCGGCTGGTCGCTGTCGCGCACGTCTCGAACGCACTCGGGACCATCAACCCCGTGCAGAGGATCATCGAGCTGGCCCATGTGTACAACATTCCTGTGCTTCTGGACGGAGCCCAGGCGGTGCCGCACACCAGGGTGGATGTGACAGAACTCGATTGCGATTTCTATACGTTTTCGGGTCACAAGATGTACGGCCCGACCGGGGTCGGGATTCTGTACGGCAAGATGCAGCACCTCGAGGCCATGCCCCCTTACCAGGGCGGCGGCGATATGATCAGCTCCGTAACTTTCGAAAAGACGATCTACAACCGGATCCCCTACAAGTTCGAGGCCGGCACCCCCAATATCGCCGCCGGCATCGCGCTCGGAGCCGCAATCGATTACCTGGAAAACATAGGGATGGACCGGATCGCGGCGTATGAGCACAACCTCCTGCAATACGCCACGGAGGCGTTATCAAAACTCTCAAAAGTCCGGCTCATCGGCACGGCCGGGGAAAAGGCGAGCGTGCTCTCGTTTGTCGTCGAGGGTGTCCATCCGCACGATGTCGGCACTATCCTGGATCAGGAAGGCATCGCCATCCGTACCGGCCATCACTGCGCTCAGCCCGTGATGGATTTCTTCAACCTGCCGGCCACCGCCCGGGCCTCCCTGGCCTTCTACAACACCCGGGAGGAAATCGACACGCTCGTGGCGGGCCTGCTCAAAGTAACCGAGGTATTTTCCTGATGGCGGACCTGCGGGAGCTTTACCAGGAAGTCATACTCGACCACCACAAGAGGCCGCGCAATTGCCGCAAGCCCGACGACGCCAATATGCACGCGGATGGATTCAATCCGCTCTGCGGCGACAAGGTGAGCGTTTTCGTGCTCATTGAGGACGGCGTAGTGCGCGACATCGCCTTCCAGGGCTCCGGCTGCGCCATCTCGACGGCCTCGGCTTCCATGATGACCGAGAGCCTCAAAGGCAAGTCTGAGGCCGAAGTGGCGCAAATCTTCGAGTGCTTTCACGACCTGGTCACAGGCAAGACCCCTATCGATGGCGACAACTCAGGTCTAGGCAAACTGGCCGTGTTCGCGGGTGTGCGGGACTATCCCGTTAGAGTCAAGTGCGCGACGCTCGCCTGGCACACCATGCGTGCGGCGCTGGCAGGAAGCCGCGAAACCGTGGCAACGGAATAAATCCCATGAAAATCTCGAAGCTGTTAAGGCGAAAGAAGCAGCAGGCCGCAGTTGCGGTGGATCCCCCGGCGGTCGCGCAACCACCGGCAGCAGCGCCACCCTCGGCTGCAGTGCAACCCCAGGTCGCAGCGCAAACCCCGGCAACCCGCAGCGCGGGCGAGATCGAGGAGGCGGTGATTGAGGTCCTGCGCACGGTCTTTGATCCCGAGATTCCCGTCAACATTTATGAGATGGGCCTGATTTACGAGATTGACGTGGATGCGGCCGGAAGGGTCCTCGTGCGCATGACGCTGACATCCCCCGGCTGCCCCGTCGCCGGATCGCTCATGCCTGAAGTCGAGCGGAAGATCGCCGCGGTGCCGGGCGTGACGGACGTGTATGTCGAGCTGGTATGGGAACCGCCCTGGGACCCGAGCCGCATGACCGATGCCGCCAAACTCCAGCTCGGCATGTTCTAAGAGAAACCACGAGATACACGAAAGCTATCTTCGGGTTTTTCTCGGGATCCTGTCCAGGGTTCCGTCAGCCAGAAATTCTTGACCAATCAGGCGGCTCGGGACCTGGCCCGCTTCTCCCATGTGCGGGTGCGCAATCCCTTCAGAACTTAGCTCGCTGCCTCTGCAAACAGCAGATCCGCAAAAGAAATCGCCAATCGATTGAAATAAGAAGGGCCGTGCGGAAACACATGAAGTGCCTGCCAGGCAGGTGGATTATCGAAGCAGCGGTGGTTATATTATGGGTATGAAAACAGCGATCTCGGTGCCGGACAAGGTTTTCAGGGAAGCGGAGCGGTACGCTCACCACGTCAAAAAGTCCCGGAGCGCCTTATACAGCACGGCGCTGACGGAATATCTTGCGCGGCACGCGCCGGAAGCGGTGACGGAAACCTTGAACCGGACGTGGCGGGAAATCGAGCCGCAGGAGGATGCATTTGTCACGGAAGCCACCCGCCGGGCCTTGGAGAGTACGCCGTGGTGAACCTCTCACAGGGCGATATCTGGTGGGCCGACCTCCCAAGGCCATCCGGCTCGGGGCCCGGCCTCCAGCGGCCCGTGATTATCGTGCAGGGGGATGCCTTCAACCGCTCCTAACCACGAAATACACGAAATACACGAAACGGCTTTCGTGTGTTTCGTGTATTTCGTGGTTTTGGGTCCACCTATAGAGTAATGGCATAGGCACGGGAATGGCTGAGAGTATTGAAGAGGTAATCAAGAAGTACTGGGGGTTCGACGGGTTTCTGCCGCTGCAGAAAGAGGCGATGCGCTGCATCTGCGAGGGGCGCGACTCGATTGTGGTTCTGCCTACCGGCGGCGGGAAGTCGCTTTGTTTTCAGGCCCCGGCGCTGCTCCTGCCTGGATTGACACTCGTCGTGTCCCCGTTGCTCTCTCTCATGAAAGATCAGGTCGACGCTCTGCTGGAATACGGCATCCCGGCCGCGCGCCTGGACAGCTCCATGTCTGCGGCGGACCGGAGCGCGACGTTTGCGCGCCTGCGCAGGCGGGAGTTGAGGCTCCTCTACGTGTCGCCGGAACGCCTGGTGATGGAAGGCTTCCTTGATTTTCTCAAGACGCACGGCATCGCCTCGGTTGCCGTCGACGAGGCGCACTGCGTCAGCATGTGGGGCCACGACTTCCGGCCCGAATACCGCCAGCTGCGCATCCTCAAGGAAGCGCTGCCGGGGGTCCCTGTCGGCGCTTATACCGCCACCGCCACGGAACAGGTGCAGCGCGATATCGCGGAACAGCTGCTGCTGGATCGTCCACGGGTGTTCGTCGGAAGCTTCGACCGGGGTAACCTCCTCTACCGGGTGCGCCGGCGCGCCAATGCGTCCAAACAGATCAGCGAGGTCCTGGAACGCCACCGGGGCGAGTCGGGGATCATTTACTGCATCCGGCGCGCCGACGTGGATGAAATGAGCAGGCAGCTCGCCGCCCGCGGCTATCGCGTTGCGCCCTACCATGCGGGCATGAGCGATGAGGACAGAAGGAAAAGCCAGGATGCGTTTGTGGAAGATGAAGCAGACATCATAGTGGCGACGGTCGCCTTCGGCATGGGGATTGACAAATCCAATGTCCGATATGTCATCCATGCCGGCATGCCCAAGTCGCTGGAGCACTACCAGCAGGAGAGCGGCCGTGCCGGACGCGACAGCCTGGAAGCGGAATGCATCCTTTTCTACTCCGGCAGCGATTACCTGATCTGGAAGCGCATCCTGGAAGAGAACGAACCGCAAACGCACGACATCGGCCTGGCCAAGCTCGGCCAGATGTATCGCTATTGCAGCGGGGTTGCCTGCCGGCACAGGACGATCATCCATTACTTCGGACAGGACCTGGACAAGGAAAACTGCCGGGCCTGCGACATCTGCCTCGGCGAGGTGGAAGGTGTTCCCGACGCATTGGTCGTGGCGCAGAAAATATTGTCGAGCGTCCTGCGCCAGCGGGAGCGCTTCGGCGCCGATTATACCGCCGGCGTGCTGATCGGCTCGCGCGAAGACCGCATCCTGGCCAACCATCACGATGAGCTGAGCACCTACGGCATTCTGGCCGACGACACGCGGTCCGCCGTGCGGGACTGGATCGAGCAGCTGGTGGAGCAGGAATGCCTCGAGCGGTTCGGCGAATATGGCGTGTTGCGGCTGACCGAGAAGGGAAGACACGTTCTGAAGGGGCAGGAACAACCGCTCCTGCTCGAGCCCGCGAAGAAGAAGGCACCGCCCAAGCCCCCGGCTGCGGTGGATTCATGGGAAGGCGTGGACCGGGGATTGTTCGAGGAGCTGCGCGCGGTGCGGCATCGGCTTGCGGCGGAGCGGTCCGTGCCCGCCTACATCGTCTTCGGGGATGCCGCTCTGCGGGACATGGCCCGCAAGCGGCCTTCCACGCCCGCGGCCTTCCTGAAAGTCACCGGAGTCGGGGAGAAAAAACTCGAGCAGTACGGTGAAACCATGCTGCTCGCCATCCGGCAGTACTGCTTCGCCAACTCAGTGGAACTGGATCCCCGAAACTGGATGTAGGCCCCGGCCGCCGGACGGGGTTTGAGGTGTTGCGGCGGTAAAGACAGAGCGCCGTCTGGCAGCCGGCGCCTACCTGAGGGATTGCACGGACGGTCAGCGAATTTTTCGCCACGCGATGAGCAGAGCGATTGGAACCGTTGCCGCCCCGATGAGCAGATCGATGATGTAATGCTGGTTTAGGAACACGCAGGAGAACCACATGCCGGCCGCGTAGATGCCGGCCATCACGATCCAGCGGCTGCGGGCGCCGTCCATGGCCAGCACCAGCGTCAGAAGCATCGGGTAGGCCGCATGCAGCGACGGGATTGCGGCGAAGCGGTTGGCATTGAACTGAAACAAGGCGAAGAGGGTCGAGCCCGCCGACACACTCATCGGCATGGAGTGGGCGAGCGTAGGTTGAACAAAGCCGTTCTCGTAGATCCACCAGGGCGCTGCCGCCGGATAACTGAACCAGGCCGCGAAGGTCACGACATGGAGCGCGGCATACGACCACAGGAGCCGCTGGAACAGGCGCTCGGCCCGGCGCATCCAGATGATGAGAAATGCGAGCGGGACCAGGAACACATGGGATAGATAAATCACACTGCAGAAATGCCCAAGGAGGCGCGGCCAGAAAGCGTCTCCGGCCCTCGCCAGCCAGCGCGCGAAATAGAAAGGCCAGATGGTCCCTTCAGGCGCGCGGAAAAGAGCGGCTTCCCAGCGCAGGGGATCCTCGACCGCCACCCGGCTGAACAGGGACGATGCGAAAACGCGCATCACATCGTAGCCCAGCCAGAAGAGGATCATGGGCCACCAATCCCGCACGAAGCGGCGCGGCCCCGGCGCGGTCGTCAGGCAGGCCCAGAAAAGCAAAGCGAGGCCCAGGTGCTGCCAGCCCAGGCCTTTCCAGATCAGCATCAGAACAACATAAACAGCCACAGCTGCAGCCGCCGGCCAGTTTCTTGGTTGCGGGTTCAGTGGCGCCGAATCCGGATCACTTTCCATCCTTTACTCCGCGCGCTATGTCAGGAATTTTTTAAACCACGAAATACACGAAAAACCATACACCTACTATATCCGGTTTTCGTGTATTTCGTGTATTTCGTGGTTGAAATTTTTGCGCAGGCTATTCGTAGCGCAGGGCCTCGATGGGATCCAGATATGCCGCTTTGCGCGCCGGCCAGACTCCGAAGACCAGTCCGATCGTAACCGAGACCACGAATCCTGTGATGACCGCCCAGAGCGGCACGCTCGCCGGCAGTGAAGGCACCAGGGCCATGACCAGGTAGCTTGTCCCAATTGCCAGGATGACGCCGAGGATGCCGCCGACCCCCGTCAGCGTCATGGCCTCAACCAGAAATTGGACAATGATGTCCCGGCGCGTGGCGCCCACAGCCTTTCGTACCCCGATTTCTCTGGTTCTTTCCGTGACCGACACCAGCATGATGTTCATCACGCCGATGCCGCCAACCAGCAGGCCGATGCTCGAGATGGCGATGGCGATGAGCCCCACGGATGCGGTGATGGCATCGAACTGCTGAATCAGGCGGTCCGCGGTCGACAGGTCGAAGTTGCTCGCCTCATTCGGCCTGACATCCCGCCTTCTCCGCAGCAGGCTTTCCACCTCGTCCATGGCGACGTCCAGCTTTCCCTGCTGCGCCTGGATGAGAAGGAAATGCTTGTCTTCCCAGGGCATCATTTTCTGGAAAGAGCGGTAGGGGATGAGCACTGCACCGTCGCGCTCATTGTCTCCCATGGCGCCTGCCTTGCTCTTATCGGTGATGCCCAGGACGGTAAACGGGCGTCCATTGATCAGAATCCGCTTCCCGATCGGGTCGCTGTGGGGGAACAGAGCATCCCGCACGTTAGGTCCCAGCACAACGACGTTTACACCGTGTGCATCCTCCGGATCGGAGAAAAAGCGTCCGTTCTGCATAGCCACGTTGGCCACGCTCGCATAGTTGGCCGGCACGCCGTTGAAGGAGAAGTTGCGCGCTACATTCCCCTGGTATGAGATCGCCACCCGCGTGCGCCACGGGAAGCCCTGCCAGGTGACATCCCTCACGGACGGGCACTGCTCTTGGATGGCCAGGGCATCGGCAACGCTCAAGGGCTTGCGCATCATCTCTTCACGCGGCCGCCGCCCGCCCATGCGCGGGCCCATTCCCAGGTGGAAGGCGAAGATGTTTTCCGTGCCGAATTCCTGGACGATGCTGATGATGTTCTGGCGCATGCCGGTCAGGATCGAGGAAATGACCACGACCGTCAGAACGCCGATGATGATCCCGAGGACGGTCAGGAATGAGCGGAACTTGTGAGCCATCAGCGTCTTTATCGCCATGGCCATGTTTTCTTTCTGCTGAAAGCTCTTCATACCTACTCTCTGGCGAGGGCGACAATTGGATCGAGCTTCGCCGCCCGATGGGCCGGATAAATTCCGGAGATCAGCCCGATTCCCCCTGAAGCCAGGAGCGCGAGCACGATATAGCCGATAGTGATGGTCATCGGGATGGGCGTGGTGCCGCGAATCAAGGCCGCAATCCCATAGGCCAGGACCAGTCCTAGCGCCCCGCCGACTGAAGCAAGCAGGGAAGATTCGATCAGGAACTGCAGCAGAATGTCGCGGCGCCGCGCCCCGAGCGCTTTCCGCATGCCGATCTCCACGGTCCGCTCCGTCACAGTCACCAGCATGATGTTCATCACCACGATGCCGCCGACCACCAGGGATATGAGGGTGATTGGTGTGACGACGGCGGCGATGGCGCCGGTGAACTGGCCGACAGCCTGCTGTATCGAGTCACTTCCCAGGATGTCGAAGTCGTCCTCCTGATTCGGGTGCAGCTTGTGGAGCGATCTCAAGACCACCCTTACCTGGTCCTGCGTGGACTCGAGAGTCTCTGCAGACGGGGCTTTCACCTGGAAAGCCACGGTGCGCTGCGCGAAGATCTTCATGAACGTGGTGTACGGAATGTAGATGGTGTTGTCCAGCGACTGGCCGAAAAATGTTCCGTTCTCTCTCTCGACGCCGATGATCGTGAAGGCATCAGCCCCGACCCTGATCTGCTTGCCGATGACATCAACAGAGCCGAAAAGCTCCTTGCGCACCGCATCGCCGATTACCGCTACCGGCCGTGCGTGCTGGGTGTCGAACAAGGCAATAAAACGGCCTTCCGTAAGCACGATTTCCTGGATCTTGGGGGCGTCCTCGGTGACCCCTCTCACGCTGGCGTCATAGAAGGTGCGGTTGCCCGCCTTGGCGTCGGCGGTCCGTCCCATGTTGGTGTTGATGGCGGCGCAATCCTCGCACCGCCTCTCGACGGCGCGCATGTCATCCAGGTAAAGCCGCTTGTTGCGCTTGATGACCTGCTCGTATTCCTCCTGCGACATGTTGACCCGCGCAATGCGCGCGACCATGAACGTGTTGCTCCCGAAGGTGGAGACGAGGCGGTCCTTGACATAGTAGCCAAGCCCTTCAATAGCGCCGCCCACAGCCACGACCGAGGCTACGCCGATAATGATTCCCAGGAGAGTGAGCACGGACCGCAGCTTGTGTGACCAGATCGAGTCTCCGGCGATGCAAAAGGCTTCCCACAGGGTAGCCAGCGGCCGCAGGCGCCGCAGCTGCTTGCGGGCCAGAACCTGCTCCTTGATCATTATTGTCGTGTCGAGTTCTGTATATGTCGCGTTCATGGTATCAGGCCGCTCCCCGGCGAGGCGCATATCGGCGCAATCGACAGTGATAGATACGATAAAAGCGGGACGAAGGTTCTCTAATAGTGCGGGATATTGCCATATATTTGAAGAACATAGACTTGCGTGCTCCCGAAACGGGATTTTGCGGGGGTTTAGCCGGCCAGCTCTTTCTTGCGACCGAGAGCCTGTTGCTCGGGGCGGTCTATTGGGGAGGAATCTGCAACCAGGTGCCGACTTGCAGGGAGGTAGACATGATGCCGTTCACCCTCTGGAGGGCTTCCATGGACACTCCGTAAAACTGGGCGATCGATGCCAGCGTTTCACCTGATTTCACCTGGTGACGGCTGCCGGAACCGGCGGCAGGGGGAGGTGCCGTGGCAGGGCGGACGGTTGTTCGAGGCGCCGGCACTTGCAGCAAAGTGCCGATGCGCAAAGATTTAGGCGAACGCACGTTGTTGGCCGCCTGGAGTTCCGCGACCGTAGTCCGGTATTTGGCGGCAATCGACGACAGCGTATCTCCGCTCTTGACCTTGTATTCGCCGGTAAATATGGGATCCGCCTTGGGATCGACAGCGGGCAGCGAGGCAAGCATCTCGTTGAAGTACACACCCATCCCTGCAGGCACGTTCAACTCAAAGTTCGGATAGTCGGGAGGGGTCGAATAGGTTTTCAATGCCGGATTCAGCTGTTTGAGCTCGTCGAGCGACACGTTCAGTGCCGAGGCTGCCGTCTTGAGATTGATGCGCTTCGAGACGGTGATGCTGTCGCAGGCAATGGGCGCCTCCAGCTCTACGGGAAGGCCATAATTCTCCGGATTGCGGGCCAGGATGATGCTGGCCATGATGAGGGGAACGTGGTTCTTGGTCTCCTTTGGCATTTTTCGCTTCGACCCTGCGAGCAGCCAGAAATCAGTCACGCCGCTCTTGTTGATCAGACCCTGGACCTTGCCCTCACCCCAATTGTATGCGGCCAGCACGAGGGTCCAGTCGTTGAACATGTCATAGAGGTCGTTGAGATAGCGTGCGGCCGCGCGAGTCGACTTTTCCGGATCCGAACGCTCATCGATATAGGAATTGACCTTCAACCCATATCGGATCGCGGTAGCCTTGGTGAATTGCCAGATACCCATCGCCATGGCGCGCGACAGGGCGTTGGTCTTGAAGAGGCTTTCGACCTGCGCCAGATACATCAGGTCCCTCGGCACCGACTCTTCGCGGAAGATCCGCTCGATCATCTCCTGGTACCTGCCCGAGCGCTTGATGCCGTCGATGAAGTACTTCCGGCCGCGACTGAGCCAGTAGTTCATCGCCTTATACACGCTCTCATTGACGACGACAGGGATGTCGTACTTCGAGTTCAGGATGTCGGCATCCACCGCATCCTTGAAGGCCGAATCGACCTGGATCGGGATCAGGTCGAGGTTCTCCAGTTCATCGAGCACCGCCCGTTCCGGCTTCTGCTCATCGATTACGTCCGGGCGCAGGTATCGCGACTCATCCCGCTGGATGCACCGGATGAGATCCTGGAAATAGTCGTTGAGTACGGGAGTTGAGGGGAGATCCCAGTAGGACAGCAATATCAGGTCGACCGCCTGATCGAACGCGATCCGGGCCTTGGCCGACTCTCCCGCTTTGATCAGGCCGGACCCCTCGAGGTAGCGCATCTGGCTCGCCCGCATGACATCGAGCAAACTTGGGGGCAGGTCGGCACGGCCGGCGGGATCGCTGATCCCTTTGCGGTCCACGAGCGAGGATGTGGTCCGGAGGATAACCGATTGCGGCTGGCAGAGAGCTGCCGCAGGCGCAAAAAGAACGCAAAATCCTACCACAGCGTGAATAGGCAGTCGCCGCTTCATGATTAAGGCAGTCGGTACGTTACTTCTTGATTTCCAGAGACTGCTCGACCGAAGTCAAACGGCCGGTGGTCATCAGCGTCTTCGCTTCGGGCATCAGCTCCAGGGCCTTCTGCACTTGCGTGTCGCCCTGAACCGCCACGCGAAAACCCTCCTGAAGTCCGAAGGAGGAAATAAAGATCTCCTGCTTGATCCGGCGCTTGATGAAGTCGATGTTGTCATTGATATCCTGGCCTGTGAACTCGAGCTTCCGGCTGCGCAGGAATTCTTTGAAATCCTCCAGGAGCGCGTCGGTAATCTCGAGTTTGGCAATGGCCGACGCCGCGTCATCTCGTGCTGCGGCGCCTTTCACCTCATCTTTTTTGACAGGCAGCTGAAAATTGCTGCCCGCCGGCACCTGCCCGGAAGCAAGGCGCCGCGCGTATTCGAAAAAGATATCTTTCGCATTTAGGAGTGCTTCAAAACGGTTCAACTCACGCAATGGCACAGTCACGTCCGGCGTGATGCCGCCGCCGCCGAGGACCTGGCGGCCGCTGTCGGTAGCTCTCTTTTCCCGGTTCGGATTGTTTCCGGGAGCATCGGGCAGATTGTAATAATCAAACGCCGAGCCCGAATAGTCACGCTGGATCAAGCGCCCGCTGGGAGTGTAATACCGTGCCGTGGTCAGGGCCAGGCCCGTGCTGCTGTCCATGGTATAGACCGATTGGACGAGGCCTTTGCCGAAGCTGGTCTCTCCGACGATGAGCGCCCGGTCGTGGTCCTGGAGCGCGCCGGCTACGATTTCGGAGGCGCTCGCGCTGTGCTTGTTGATCAGCACCACAAGCGGCACCTGAATCTTCTCCAGACTGGGGGCGGTGTATTTGTGAGATGAGCCCTGCATCCGGCCCTGAGTGGAGACGATCAGCGCATTCTTGCGCACGAAGAAGTCGGCGACATCGATGGCCTGGTTGAGCAGGCCGCCCGGATTGTCGCGCAAGTCAAGGATCAAGCCGGCAAGCTTGCCGGCCCCAAGCCTGTCCAGCTTCTGACGGAGTTCATCGGCCGTCGATTCGGAAAACCGATCGATCTTGATGTAGCCCACGCCGGGCTTCACTTCGAAGGCATAGGGCACGGTGATGATCGGGATCTCGTCCCTCTCGATCTTGAACTGAATCGGTGTGCTGATCCCCGGCCTCTCCACCGTAATTCCCACAGTCGTCCCGCGAGGGCCGCGCAGATGATCCACCACCTGGTCCTGCGTCCAGTCGTCAATACTTTCTCCCTCGATCCTGCTGATCACGTCGCCGGCACGCAGGCCCCGCCTCTGAGCAGGAGAGTCGATCGACGGCGGCTCAACAATGACCACCTTGCCGCGATCGCCCCTCAATAGGGTCCTCACGCGAATGCCT
>CAYGWQ010000009.1:0-42774 GCA_964353465.1 uncultured Acidobacteriota bacterium
GGCGTTATTCGACGGGGTTCATCCTACTCGCATCCGTAGTTCTCATCCTCTCGTTGTACCGCCTCGCGAGCCCCGTCCCCGCAACCCTGCAGTTGCCGGTTGGACATATTTTGCTCGGCCCCGGGGGAGCTCCCTCTGCCATGTTCCTGCTCTTGGTTTCAGTCATCGTTCTTGCCAATCTCGAGCAGACCATCCGGAGCGCGCAGGAGCACATCCGATGGGAGATCAAGTTCCTCCTGCTTGGCCTCGCAGCAACCTTCGGGGCAATCTTGTATGTCAGTTCCAAGGTGCTCCTGTATTCGCCGCTCCATGGCGTACTCCCCCTGACCTCCCTCCAGCTGTTCCCGATTCTTTTCCTTTTCTCGTGCTTCTTGATATTGGTCTCGTGGCATAGGAGCTCCGGCCACAGCCAGGTGGTAATCTCGCACCGTGCCATTTACAGTTCCATCACCCTTTTCGGTGTAGGCATTTATCTCATTGCATCAGGTCTCGCAGCGAGTTGGGCGAGCCAATGGGAAACGCTTGGTTTCCCGGTTGAGGCGATTGTCTTCCTTCTGGCCGTTATCGCCCTTGCCGTTTGTCTCCTCTGGGCCGATTTCCGGCATCGCATCAAGCTGTGGATCCGCCGGAACCTGCTGGCGGGCGCTTACGACTACCGGCTCTATTGGCTCGAAGCCACGGAGCGGGTCCGGTTCATCGACCGCCTGGAAGACAGCACCGCTGCGCTGATGGACATCGTGCAACATTCTCTGGGAGCGATCGACGTCAGCCTCTGGATGCGCCTCCGCCACCCGAACCGCCTCAAGCTCCTGGACGCGCGCGGCACAATTGCAGATACACTGCCGCCGGAATGGGAAGGTCTGGTTGACAGGCTGATGAACGTGGAAGATATCATTGCCGTCAACGAAATTGACTCACGTGACAGATCAGGAGCCATCATCGACTTTTCGGCTCGGACCCGCGCTTCTCTGCTCGTCACGTTGCAGTCGAGCGGCCGGTTGGTCGGTCTCCTCACCGTCGGGCCCGATCGCAGCGGCACGCCCTACAGCTGGGGGGCACGCGAGTTCCTGGGTGTCCTTGGCAAACACGGTGCCGCCGAGTTGCACAAGGCCGACCTGCTTTCCACTCTGGTGCAGGCCAAGGAGACAGAGTCCTTCCGGACCTTTTCCACTTTCCTTCTTCATGACTTGAAAAACTTCTCCTCGACGCTCTCTCTGATCGCAAAGAACGCGTCCCGACATCAGGACAATCCTGATTTCCAGCGTGATGCTTTCCGGTCTGTTTTCGAGATCGCCGAGAGAATGAAGAATCTCTGCAACAGCCTCCGCATTTTCTCGACCTCGATGGCTACCCACAGGAAGATGCATGATTTATGTCAAATCGCGCGCGCAATTGCCGATAGTTATTCTGGGGACCTTGGGAACCGGCTGATTCTTGACCTCGGCGAAGTGCCGCCGGTGTTTGTCGACGGGGAAGAAATAGCGCGCGTGCTTCAGAACCTGATACTCAATGCTCGCGAGGCGATAGCACCTGAAGGTTCCATCATTTTGCGAACCAGGAGTCGGAATGGCATGGTGGAGCTCTCCGTGGAAGACAACGGACGAGGTATGACTCCAGAGTTTTTGGAACGGGAGTTATTCTTGCCCTTTCACACTACCAAGAGCGACGGCCTGGGCATCGGGCTCTTTCAGTCGAAAAAGATTGTGGAAGCCCACAACGGCGCCATCAGGGTAGAAAGTGCGCAGGGAAAAGGAACCATCGTCCGCGTATTGTTCCCGGTTGCGCAGGCATTGCCTGCTCCTGAGATGGCCGGTGAGGTTGGCGGGCAAGGGCCGGCTTCCTGATGGGGTCACCAGCAACAGGAGCAGCAGACGGCTGCACTCCTGGGCTCGGCTGTAGCGCGCCCAAACCGCTTCCCCAGTGCGCGCCTTTCGGTTCGGCCAGTGAAGGTTTCAAGATTGGACATACAGACAGGTATGGCAGACGGAGTCATTCAGCACCAGGTAAACACGTCTCTGCCCAAGCTGCTGATCGTCGACGACGACGAGCAGATCCTGAGGCAGATTCAGTGGGCGCTCTCGGACGAGTATGAGGTGTTTTCAGCCACCGATAGCGCGACCGCGCTGCACGTTTTCAAATCAGAGGGGATCCGTGTCGTGCTGCTGGATCTTGGACTCCCCCCACAACCGCGGGAGGCCACTCAAGGTCTCATGGTCCTCGAGGAATTCATCGCTCAGGATCCGCTGGTCAAAGTGATCATCGTCTCGGGCAATTCCGAGCGGAAGAATGCGCTGCTTGCCATCGAGAAGGGCGCCCATGACATCTTCCCCAAGCCCGTGGAGGTCGATGAACTCAAGGTCGTCTTGAGCCGCGTGTTCAAACGCGTGCAGCTGGAAAAGGAGAGTCTGGAAGAACGGCAGCTGGCACATCAGATCTCCATAGAGGAAATCATCGGATCCAGCCCCGCGATGCTCTCCGTCTTCGCGATGGTGCGGAAGGTTGGCGCGACGGACGTGCCGGTGCTGATACTGGGCGAGAGCGGAACCGGCAAGGAACTGATTGCCAACGCCATTCACAGCCTGGGCCACAGGAAAAAGGGCCCTTTTATCACAATCAACTGCGGAGCGATACCCGAAAACCTGCTCGAAAGCGAGCTCTTCGGGCACGAAAGGGGATCTTTCACCGGGGCAACCTCGCAGCGGCGGGGCAAGTTCGAATATGCGAATGGCGGCACCCTGTTCCTAGACGAAATCGGCGACCTGGCACCTGAACTGCAGGTCAAAATCCTGCGCTTTCTGCAAGAGAAAGTGATCGAACGTGTGGGCGGCCGCGAACTGATTCCGGTCAATGCCCGTGTGGTTGCAGCCACGAATCGGGATCTTGAGGCGGAGGTTAAGGCCGGCCGGTTTCGGGAGGATCTGTATTTCCGCCTGTCGGTTGTCCGGTTAACGCTGCCGCCGTTGAGGGATCGCGGGGACGACGTAGTCCAGCTCGCCGGGCATATCATGATGTCCTACTGCCGGGAATTGCGGAAGCCGCCCGTGCGCTTTTCAAAGCCCGCACTCGATGCCATGCGGCAACACTCGTGGCCGGGGAACGTCCGCGAATTGCAGAATCGGGTTCAACGGGCGATCGTGCTCTCGGATGGACGTGTGATTGGTCCCGGAGAATTGGAGCTAGGCAGCCTCGCAGAAGCTAACGGAAGCCCGCAGACAACTCTGAAGGAAGCCAGGCAAGTCCTCGTGCGGGATGTCATCACGAAGGCTCTCCAGGAGAACGGCGGAAACATCTCCAAGACCGCTCGGGCACTGGGCATAAGCCGGCCTACCCTCTACCAGCTTATGGAGCGACATAATCTGCGGTAGCTTACCTTTCCGGCATCTTTGTGGGATGCGCACCGGTATGAACCATAAGACGACCGTAGCCGCACTGCTTTTTCTCATCGCCTGTTTCGCGTTTCTGTACCGCCAGGTCATCGGCGATCTGGTGTACGACTGGTCCCGTGACAACAACTATTCCCACGGTTTCCTGATCGTGCCCATTGCGTTTTATCTGGCACGGGAACGGCGCATCAAGTTTGCCTCGACAGAACGCAGGCCGAGCAACTTCGGACTTATCATGGTGCTCGGCAGTGTCTTGCTGCTATTCGCAGGCGTACTCGGGACCGAGTTTTTTACAACCCGAATATCAATGCTGGGGATTATTGCCGGATCGCTGGTTTTCCTGTTCGGATGGGCACAGCTGCGGATTATGCTCTTCCCTGTCGCTTTCCTACTGCTCATGATTCCCATCCCGGCAATTATCTTCAATCAGGTTGCCCTCCCGCTCCAATTGCTCGCCTCGCGATTTGCGGAGGGGACATTGGCGATCTGCCAAGTGCCGGTATTCCGCGAGGGCAACGTCATCAACCTCGCCAACACAAGCATCGAGATCGCCGAGGCGTGCAGTGGCATCCGCTCCCTTATTGCGCTCCTCACTCTGGGAATCGTATACGGTTATTTTATGGAGGCACGACTTTGGGTGAGGATCGTGCTGGCCCTGGCAACCATCCCGGTTGCCATTGCGGCAAACGCCTTCCGGGTCGCAGGAACGGGCCTGGCCGCACATTTTTACGGTTCCGCTGCGGCGCAAGGATTTTTTCACTCGTTTTCAGGATGGCTGGTATTTCTCGTGGCATTTGCCATGCTCTTTGCACTGCACCGGATCCTGCTCCTGATCCGCCGAACCTGGCAGGTCACGACAACAGGGTGGCGGGCCGGTTAGGCCTCTCCGGGATAATGAATCCATGTTGACTCGAATCTCCATTCTGTGCGCCTGCCTCCTCGCCGCCTCCGCCTATGTCGCTCGCGCCCACCGGCCCCAGGCGCTGCCACCCCGCCATTCGCTGGCCGCATTGCCCCTGTCCATCGGCGGATGGGAGGGACGGGACGCCGGCGAGATCAGCGTTCAGATTGTATCGGCCCTCGGGGTCGATGATTATGCCAACCGATTCTATACCGGTCCTGACGGTAATGCGTTGAGCCTCTATGTCGGGTATTACAAGAGCCAGCGCCAGGGAGCTTCGATTCACTCCCCGCTGAACTGCCTCCCGGGCGCGGGGTGGAATCCTGTCAAGCATGAATACCTGGAAATATCGGTCGGCAACACCAAAATCCGGGTCAATCGGATTGTGGTTCTCAAGGGTCTGGTCAAGCAGGTTGTGCTGTATTGGTACCAGAGTCACGCGCGCGTGGTTGCAAGCGAGTACAAGGCAAAAATGTACTCCGTTCTCGACGCCCTGCGTACGGGCCGAACGGACGCCGCGCTTGTGCGCATCGTTAGCCCTGCGGCATCACTGGATCAGGCAGCGGAAGATGCCGCTGCCCGACGGGCTGCCGCATTCGTGCAGCTGCTGTATCCCCTGCTGGGCGCCTACATCCCTGAATAGTCGCGGGAGGGCGAGTCCTCAGATCACAGCAGTGTATTTCGGAGATCGCGGACCAAGGAACGCAGCCAATCACCGATCGCGCCGCATGGGCTGTGGAGATCGAAGAAATGGACGAGTCAAGGCACACCCTTCCTGTTGATGTGTGCAACACCGAATGCCGGGAGGATTTAATGCATGCACCCTGTCAGAGATATCTCACATGCGTCCTATGGATCGGGCTGCTGCTGTTGGGTACGAGCTGTTCCAAGGATCCCCAGAAATACATTGCCAACGGAAAGGGTTACCTGGCTCAGGGGAAATGCTCGGAAGCCATAATCGAGTTCCGCAATGCGGTCAAGGTGGCGCCGGACCTCCCGGAATCCCATTATCAGCTGTCCCTCGGCTACCTGAGCATCGGTCAGTTCGGAGAGGCCTACCAGACTCTGCTCAGGACGGTTCAGCTGGATCCCCAAAAGCTGCAGGCACAGATGTATCTCGCCAACATCCTGCTGATGGACCGAAAATTCGAAGATGCCCGCGTCAAGGCCGAACTCGTCCTTAGGCGGGATCCAAACAATGTCCAAGCGCAAATCCTGCTTGGCAACACCTTTGCTCATTTGATCCACCTCGACAATTCAATCGGGGAGATGAGCCGCGGCTTCAAACATGAGCCGCGCCTGCTTCCGGCCTACATCAATCTGTCCGATGCCCAGGACGGCACCCGGCAATTGCAGTCAGCCGAGGAAGCCTACCGGAAGGCGGCCGAACTCGATCCGAAGGCAATGGAGCCGAAGCTCGCCCTGGCAAATTTCTACCTCTCTTTGCAGAGGAAGGAGGAGGCGGAGCAGCAGCTCCAACAAGCCATTGCGGTTGATCCGATATCGTACGATGCAATCAGCGCGCTGGCCTTCTTCTATTTAAAAAATCTGAGGCTGGGCGAAGCGGAACAAGCATACATCCGGCTCTGCGAAACATACCCGCAGGATGTCCGTCCCAAGGTAGTGCTGGCCGACTTCCTCGCCGCGACCGGTCAGGTTGACCGTGCAATGGAAGCCTATCGGAAACTCGCAAATGACAAGGAATTTGGCCTGCTTCCCCGCAAGCGGCTTGCGGACATCCATATCTTGCGCAAGGAACTCGAAAAGGCTGATCAACTGGCCGGGGAGATTCTGGGGATCGACGCGAAAGATGCGGACGCCCAGTTGATCAAGGGGAGGATTCTGTTGGTGCAGAATAAAGTCCCCGAAGCCGTCACCAGGCTGCAGGCCGCCGTCAAAGGAAAGCCGGCTTCCGCCCGTGCCCACTATTTTCTCGGCCTCGCGCATCTGCAAACCAACGACCTGCCGCTGGGAGAAAAGGAGCTCAACTTCGCTCTTCGGCTCGACCCTGCTCTCTGGCAAGCCTACCTGGCTTTGGCAGAATGTAAACTGAATGCGGGAGATGCACGGGACGCGATTGTGCTTGCCAGGCAGGCGCTGGACATCAATCCCAAAGCCGGCGAGGTGCATCTCACGCTGGGCAGCGCGCTAGCGAACATCAAGGACTACCGCATGGCTGCCGCCGAACTCGAAGAGTCTGTCCAGGAGAACCCTGCCAACGCCCTCGGGCACTATCGCCTTGGCCGGGTATACCTTGCACAGGGTAAGGAGCCGCAGGCCGAGACCCGATTTGAGGCTGCATTACAGGCCGACCGGCAGTATCTCGATCCCCTGTCCGCACTCTCCAGCCTTTACCTGTCTCAGAAAAATCCCGAGAAAGCCCTCCAGAGGATCGCCCGGGCCATCTCACAAGATCCTGATCAAGCGCGCCTGTACGAAATCCTGGGCCAGACCTACCTGGCGATAAAGGACCTGCCGAAAGCCGAAGAGGCGTACTTGAAGGCTGTAGCGCTGAATCCGGGAAGTGCAAACCAGCGCCAAGCGCTAATCGACTTCTACGCTGCGACCGGCAGCGAGGAGAAGAGCATCGAGGCACTGATTGCCCTGTTGAAACAGGACCCACGCAACTCGCAAGCGCGGGATCGGCTGGCCGACATCTACCTGAATCAGAGGGCTTATGAAAAAGCAGCCGCTCTTGCTGATGAGGCCCTCCAGGCTGCTCCGAAAAATGCCGATGCCTTGCTGTTCAAAGGAAGAATCCTGCTCGCACAGAACAAGGTTGCTGAAGCCATGGCAGAGTTTCAGGCTGCCGCAAACATCACTCCCGATTCCCCGAAAGTACGCTATTTTCTCGGCGTGGGACACTTTCGGTCGGGCAGGCAGGAAGAAGCCGAAAGGGAGTGGATCGCGGCTTCGCGGAACCCGGGGCGGTTTTACCAGCCATCCCTGGCGTTGGCCCAGCTGAAACTCGATGCCGGCGATGCCGACTCTGCAATCCGATATGCCCAGCAGGCCCTGGCAATAACTCCCACCGTGGATGGGGCCCATCTGATTCTGGGAAAAGCATATCTGCGGAAGCGCATCCTCAGCAGCGCAATTGCTGAGTTGCAGCTATACATCCAACACAATCCGGCCGATCTGCATGGGCTGCAGAACCTGGGCGCCGCATATCTTGCACAAGGGAACTTTCCTGCGGCTGAGGCTCAATTCCACGCGGCATTGAAAGCCGATCCGGCGCGGGTCGACGCCCTTGCCGGATTGGTTGATTTGTATATCATCCAGAAAAATCCAGCCAAGGCGCTGCAATGCCTAACCCAGCAGATCGCACGGCAACCGGATCAGCCTCGGCTCTATGAACTGCTCGGCCGTGTGCACGCAAGCCAGAAAAATTACCCGAAAGCAGAAGAAGCTTTCCGCAAAGCCCTCTCTCTCGACAAAAACAACATCGTGGCCTATGGTTTACTGGGCAATCTGTTCATAGTCCAGAATTCGGTCGAGAAGGCCATCGCGGAGTACGAGAACATTCTGAAGATTGATCCAAGATCCATTCAAGCCTACACAATCCTGGCTTCCATTTATGAGTCGCAAAAGAACATCCGGAAGGCAATGCAGTACTATCGCGAGGCTCTACAAATCGATCCCCGATTCCCGGTGGCAGCCAACAACCTGGCATGGCAATTGGGCGAGACCGGTGGAAATCTGGATGAGGCGCTGAGTCTTGCCAAGATTGCCAAGGAAAAACTGCCCGACTCGGCCAATGTCACCGATACCCTTGCCTGGATCTACTACCGCCGTACCGCCTACCGGACGGCAATCGATCTGCTGGAGGAGTGCGTCGAAAAGGAACCGAAGAATCCGACCTTCCGGTACCATCTGGGGATGAGCTATTTCAAGTACGGTGACAAGGCCAATGCCAGGAAACATCTGAGCGAAGCCCTCCAGCTCAGGCCGAACTTCCCCGGTGCGGACGAAGCCCTGGCCATCCTCCAGAAGCTCTGATGCCGTCCGCAAGACTTCACAGCGCTGCGTTCCAGTTCGGGGCTATCTCCGGAATGAAAATCCTCACGACACCAAGGAGCTGCCGCAATAATCAAGGCATGAGCCTGCCTCGGGAATGAGTCCGGACCGTCATCGTTTCCGGATTGCGCGAACCAACCCCATCAGAAAGCCGATCCCTAATCCGGAATGGATGGTAAACAGGATTGCGGGCAGAAGGGGCAGGTAGCACCATCCATGTTTGACTGCAAGCGCAAAGGACACGCATCCTACGACCACCCCATACAAGAGCATTGCTCCGGCAAACAGATAGAACGCAGCCTGCGAAAATATCCCGACAATAGCGAGCGTTGGCAGTGTTGTCACGAAAAGGACGGGAATCAGGGTGCCCAATGAAAGGGTTTCCCGGTGTTTTCTGGCGAGACGAAATCGACCGATCCCATAGCGGATCATCTGGTTGTAGAGAGCCCTTAGCGAAGAGCGAGGGTAATAATAAACGGCCACCTTCGTTGAGATAAACGATTTGAATCCGGCCTGGGAGCAGCGGTAATTAAACTCGACATCCTCACAAGCATCAAAATTCGGGTCGAAGTAGCCTACCCGGTCGAATACTTCCTTTCGATAGGTCGCTCCTGAACTCGTGGGATCGACATATTTCTCCTCGGCAGTGTAAATGGTCGAATTCAGGCCATGGCCGATGGCCGACTTGCGGGCGAGAGAAACCGCCGACTGAAAGGGGCTGCTTTCGGGTGTGTCCAGAAATTGCGGCCGGCTCAGGATCGACACCTGTTGATCGGCGAGCAGTCGCACGGTGTTTTTAAATATCTGATCGTTGTCGATCCAGACATGGCCATCCACGTAAATGACGATCTCCCCGGTGGCCATCTTGGCGCCCAGCGAGCGCGCACCGGATGATAGGGAAAAGGGATTCTGGAATGGTTTGACTCGATCATCACGCTGCGCGATCTCCCCAACCACCTCCACCGTGCGATCCCTGGATTCCGCAATGCCTACCAGGATTTCCACCTTATCCTTTGGATAGTCCTGATTTAGGAGGAACTCCAGCGTCCGTGCGATATATTTCTCCTCGTTCCGAACAGGCACGACAACCGAAAGTTTCGGGTATGGATCAGACATCACTGCTCCCAGCAAGCTTCTACGGAATCCGGGGAAGTTTTGGCTTTGGTTCCCCGGGGCTTGTGCTGCCAGAAAAGGGAATGCTCGACAATGTCCTCTGGAGATTGCGCGCGCACGCAGGCCCGGACGACAAAGCCGGAATGACATTGCGCCTGATTCTCATAGGCCGGCCCGAACCCTCCTGATATTATCACAGCTGCCGGCGCAGCATGGCGATCGCATCCGCGAATACCATATTTGATTTCTTGAAGTCCTGACACTTCACTTGGTTCCGGTTGAGACGGCTGCGGCACAACCCGAGAATGATCGGCACGGAGACCTTAGGGAACGAAAAGAATGATGAAAGCATCACATCCGGCAATACCTTATATCGCGCCCTATGCCGCATTTCTTTTTTTTCTGGCACTCAAGAGCTATTTTCCGCGCGAATATCCGCTTCGCGTAATTGCAGTGGCCGCGATCGTAATCCTGTTCTCGCGAAGGATCGTATCCTTGCATCTGTCCCATCCCATCCAAAGCATCCTGGTAGGGGCGCTTGTGTTCGTCACCTGGATAGGACCGGACCTCCTATCCTCAACCTATCGGCAGCACTGGCTTTTTCATAATGCCCTCATGGGGACCGCAAGGAGTACGCTTCCGCAGGAGCTGCGAGCCGATCCTGTCTTCCTCCTGTTTCGCCTTGCCGGAACCGTCTTCCTGGTGCCTGTCATCGAGGAGCTTTTCTGGCGGGGATGGCTGATGCGCTTTTTGATCTCACCCGATTTCCAGAAAGTTCGATTCGGCGCCTATTCAGCATTCTCTTTCGGAATGACCGCCTTGCTGTTTGCCTCCGAGCACGGCCCATACTGGGAAGTTGGCCTGATAGCAGGCATCCTGTACGGCTGGTGGATGGTGCGCACCGGAAGTCTGGGAGATTGCATCCTCGCCCACAGCATCACCAATGGATGCCTCGCTGCCTATGTGATCGGCGCCGAACAGTGGCAATATTGGCTATGATAGAATCCTCAAATAATTGCAGCCTAATCTCTTAACCTCAGAATCACCACCATCTCGCCTGGACTTGAAACCGATAAATCTGTGACCCGTAGCACAGGATTGCTGGGTGTATGTACCGATATAGACATGCGAAATGGAATTCCCCATGCACCGACGTCGGATTTCTCTGTGCGAGAAACCTGCGCGAGCGGCTGAATGGAGAGGAATATGATTCATTTGAGACAAATTCGCCCTTCCTCCCCCCTATTAATGATCGCAACATTGCTTATCCTGGCATGCAGCGCCCCGGCAATCGCAGCAGATGTAACCCTTGCATGGGACCCGAACAGTGAATCGAACCTTGCCGGATACAAGCTCTATTACGGAACCGCATCGGGCGTTTACGGGACGCCGATTACTCTTAGCTTACAAACTACTTACACGATAACCAGCCTTCCTCCAGGCACATACTTTTTCGCTCTCAAGGCTTTTAACGCGCTGGGGCTGGAAAGCGGTTTCTCGAACGAGGTCTCCACTACCATTCCCCCCCTGCCGACGACCGGCAAATGCGATATCAACAGCGACATTCTGGTGAATGTTCTCGACCTGCAGGTGGTAATCAATGCGATTTTGGGAACTCAGCCGCTCACAGGCAAGGGGGATCTGAACGGCGACGGCAGGGTTGACGTGCTTGATCTACAAATCCTTGGAAATGTGATACTTGGCATACGGAGTTGCCCGTTATGATGAATGCCTCAGCTGTAGCCGCACCGCGGAAAAGCCTCTTTATCTTCCAGGTATTAAAACTCCCCTTTGCGGCAGCAGCTGGGATGATATGGCTGCTCGCATGCTGGATACTGCCCCCCCAGGCCTTTGCGCAGACCATCACCGTGGGATCGGTTTCGGGACAGGCAGGCACAGCCGTCGACTTGAGGGTTAACTTCACTGCGGGAGCTACCGGCGTCGCAACTCTGCAATTCGACCTGGCATTTCCCTCCTCGCTCAGTCTGGTATCCACCACAACTGGCTCCGCTGCCACGAGCGCCGGCAAGAGCGCCAACGGCAGCGCAATCTCCGGCGGAGTCCGGGTTCTCATCTTCGGTTTGAATCAGAATCTGATCGGATCGGGCGAAGTGGCGATCATCCGACTCAACATCGCCGCGGGTACGCCTCCGGGAACAATCGCCGTAGCCATTGGCAATATCGTAGCCTCTGACGCTCTGGGCCTCAATGTCGCCGTCTCCGGCATCGGAGGCAGCGTAACAGTCTCCGGGCAAGGCGACACAACAGCCCCAGTGATATCCGCGGTCGCCAGCTCCGGCATCACCCAATCGAGCGCCACGATAACGTGGACCACCAACGAGGCATCCGACTCCCAGGTTGAATACGGAACTACCATTGCTTATGGCCGCTCGGCTGTGCTGAACTTGAGCCTGGTCACCTCGCACTCGCAGACCTTGACCGGACTTTCGGCAGGCACAACCTATCACTACCGCGTAAAATCGAGAGATGCGGCTGGCAATCTGGCTCCCTCGGGTGATTTCACCTTCACTACGCAGGCTGAGACAGACATAACTGCGCCGATCATCCAATGGGTCTCGTCCTCAGGCATCACCAGCACGGGAGCGACGATTCTCTGGACCACCAACGAAGCTTCCGACTCCCAGGTCGAGTATGGAACTACGGTTACCTATGGGAGTTCAACCTCCCTGAACGTGGCGATGGTCACGTCGCATTCTCAGACGCTGAGCGGGCTCCAGGCGAATACTACTTACCATTTTCGCGTTAAGTCCAGAGATGCAGCCGGCAACCTCGCCACCTCCCCCGACTACACCTTTACGACGCAAACCCCGACAGATACCGTCCCTCCAGTCATCGAGGGAGTCACGGCCACCAATGTCACCCATTCGAGCGCAACCATTGTCTGGACCACGAATGAGGCCGCCGATTCCCAGGTCGAGTACGGAGTTACCAGCTCGTATGGGAACATAACCACACGCAATCTCAACCTGGTCGGCACCCACACGAAGGCGCTCAGCGGGCTTATCCCGGAGACCATCTATCATTACCGTGTGCTCTCGAGGGATGCGGCGGGGAATGTCGCCGCTTCAGGCGGCTTCACTTTCACCACTTTGGCCGACAACGACACCACACCTCCGGTGATCTCGGGTGTCGCCAGCAGCAATGTAACCGGCAATTCGGCCAGAATCAGCTGGACCACCAGCGAACCTGCGGATACCCAGGTGGATTATGGCACAACCACATTTTACGGCAATTCGACCTCGCTGAATCCGGCACTGACGACCTCCCATGCACAGACACTGACCGGGCTCACCGCCAAGACAACGTATCACTACCGTGTCAGATCCCGAGATGAACCCGGCAACCAGGCTGTCTCGGATGATTTCATTTTCAGGACCGGGGATGCTCCGGGCGATATTATTCCCGTGACCACGCTCTTCTACCCACGGCTGCTGACCACTCCCACGACTGCACCAGGCTCCCCGAACGAGGAATTCATCGGTTTCGGCATCACCAATCTCGACAGCTCGCCGGCGAGACTGCGGTTTACAGCTTACAACATTGCAGGAAACGAGGCGACGGGGCCGGGAATCACCAATCCGGTAATCCGCGACCTCCTCCCCGGTGAACAGGTGCCGCTCGTCGACAACCAGATCTTCGGCAGCGGTTTCTTCGGCCCCGATTCGATCGGCTGGGTCAAGATTGAGAGTACCGTTGCTAGGGTGGCCGGCTTCTTCATGATGTTCAACGCCTGTCTCACTGAACTCGACGGCGCCAACGTCACCTCGAATCCCCTGACTTCTTTCATCTACCCCGAGATTGACGCCCAGGGATTTACCAAGGTCAGCATCGCCAATCCCAACCCTGACCCGGCAACAGTGACCCTTGATCTGATCCGATCCGACGGCACTGTCCAGTCCTCGGTAACACGCAACATACCGGCGAACGGATCCCTGGCAGCGGATCTGTTCGCGGATATCTTCCCCGGAAGCAATCCCACAGGGGATGGCTATGTAAGAGTAGCCTCGAACCAGGGAGTGCTCCCATTTGAGCTGGTTGGGAAGTCCACGCAGTATCTGGGGAGCTTAAACGGGCAAGATGCCGCCCAGGGGGCCTCGACTCTGTATTGTCCGCAATTTGTGTTCGGTGAAACCTGGGAAACGACCATATCGGTCGTAAACCTGGACAACAGACCGGGCACGGTTACTTTCCGTTTCATCCGTGAAGATGCCTCGCAGTTGGGGGCCACCAAGGTCGTGCCGATCGAAGCATACGGCAAGATCTATGTAGATGATGCTACATTTTTCCAGTCGTTCATCGTTGCTCCGGGTGGCGCCCTCATTCAAGGATACGTCGAAATCGTCAGCACCGATGTTCAGCTGGCAGGGAGCGTTGTTTTCGGGGATCCCGAGCGAACCGCTTTTGCATCTGCCTTGCCCCTGGTGTCGACTCTCGATCAGTCCTTTATCTTCAGTCATCTGGCATCCAACAGCCAATATTTCACCGGCGTTGCCATGCTCAATCCTGGCCCGTTTGACGCGGCAGTAGATATCGAGATATATAAAGCCGATGGAACGCTGGATAGGACGACGAAGGTGTTTGTGCCCCGCCTGAGACGCGTCTCGCGTCTGCTGACTGATATATTCCCTGAACTGGAGGGACAGGATCGCATATCAGGCTATTTTAAGGTTATATCTACCCAGCCGTTGGCTACGTTCGCTCTTTTTGGGACTCGCAACCTGTCTGCCCTTTCAGCCATACCACCGCAAGTAGTGAAATAACAAGCCTTTTGCGAAATGGGGCGCCGTCCTGTTGCCGGCGCCCTTTGGGCAATCGGGCTCTGATCAGGCTTCATGGATATGAGCCGCCTCCCTGACATCCCGCCCTTAACAGGCAGTATCCTGAGAGCCAGAAGTCTAGTCAGAATCTCGGGTTGGGATTTGCACATATCGCGCTCCGATCTTTTCCGACAAGCGTTAATTCCCATTCGAAAATACTGGCTCCTGGACTCCTTCTTCCAACCCTTGGCAAGAACAGAGTTCTCGCCCTGCTCGACAGGACGATCCGTATCTAACCAGAATTGATATTGTGGACGCAATGCGGAAATCCTTTGCAGTTGAAACCAGGCGCCCGGACTGCTCGAAAATGGGATTGCGTGGGGTGCGGGGAGGCGATACAATTTGATGTCATGTAATGAGCATTATTTCTGGAGGTTTGGGCTGGGACGGGCAAGCTGCAACAACATGTTTTTCTAATAATTTTGCTGAGCCCAAGTCTTCAATCATCACAGAGAACTGGTTGGCTTATTTCCGTATTCGCTCTTATAAGGGCCTGATGAACTGGGCATCCGATCCCCCCTCGCGGATGGCTACTCTGATAATTGCTAGCGTGAGCTGAAGGATGAACAGCATGCCGAAGGTCAGGATCGCATCAGTGCTCGCGAAGGTACTCTGGTGTTTCCTGATTTTCCTCATCCCCGCGGCCCGCGCCGGCGCAGCGGATGTTACCCTCTCCTGGGATCCCAACCCCGAAACAGATCTGGCTGGTTATAAGATCTATTACGGAACTTCGTCAAGCGTCTACAGTACCAGCATTAAAATAGGCCCGCAAACCACCTACACCGTCACAGGCCTGGCTCCCGGGACCTACTTTTTCGCAATTACAGCCTATAACACCGCAGATCTGGAAAGCGGTTTTTCCAACGAGGTCTCCGTCAACCTGGGTCTGCCGGATATTACTGCTCCGATTATTTCCGATATTTCGGCATCAAACATTACCGGCATCAGCGCAACCATCAAATGGACCACGGATGAGGTTTCCGATTCCCAGGTTGACTATGGGACCACGATCTCATACGGAAGCAGCACAACACTCGACACCGGTATGGTCACCTCCCACTCCCAAGTGCTTTCGGGGCTCTCACCCGGTACTACCTACTACTTCCGTGTCAGGTCCAGGGATGCTGCCACCAACCTCCGCATTCAGGCCGCCGGTTTGCCATTCACAACCCTCGATACGATAGCGCCGGTCATTTTCGACGTCAGGAGCTCCAACATCACCGGTACCGGCGCAACTATAACCTGGTCTACGGACGAGGCTTCCGATTCCCAGGTCGAATACGGAACCACTCCTTCTTATGGAAGCTCGACCGTTCCTAACGCCACCATGGTCAAGGTACACTCTCAGGCGCTTACTGGACTCCTGCCTGTTACAACATACTACTTTCGCGTCAAATCCAGAGACGCTGCCGGCAACCTGGCCACCTCGGGATCTTTCACATTCACCACCACAGACGGCACCGCACCTGTTATTTCCGCGGTCGCAACGACCAATATCACAGATACCGGCGCGATCATCACCTGGACTACAGACGAGCTTGCCGATTCGCAGATCGATTACGGGACTACTCCCTCCTACGGAAGCTCGACCGTGCTCAACACTGGCCTGGTCAAATCCCACTCCCAGGCGCTTACCGGGCTTCTGCCCGGGACTAGATACTATTTTCAAGTCAGGTCCAGGGACGTTGCCGGAAATCTCGCCACCTTTGCCGGTCTCCCCTTCACGACCGCAGACACAAAAGCGCCGGTCATTTCTGCTGTCACGATCTCCAGTATCACCGGCACAGGCGCAACGATTGCCTGGACTACGGACGATGCTTCCGATTCGCAGGTCGATTACGGGACTTCCGCCCTTTATGGAGGCTCGACGCCCCTCAACACCGGTTTGGTCACTGTCCACTCACAGGTACTGACCGGACTCTCACCCGGAACAACCTATAACTTCCGGATCAAGTCCAGAGACGCCGCAGGTATCATTTCTGTTTCAGAAAACTACCTTTTCGCCACCTTGCCGACGCCCGACACGCTGACCATTACGGGCATCTCATCCTCCGGCATCGGCCATGCATCGGCAACCATTACATGGACAACGAATAGATCCTCTGATCAGCAGGTGGATTTCGGCCCGTCAGCCTCATACGAAACGTCCACTTCGCTGGATCCCGGCCTGCGCACTGACCATTCCCAGATTCTGAACGGATTGACAGCAAACACTCTCTACCATTTCCGCGTCCGGTCGAGGGATGGTTTTTCAAACATCGCTGTTTCGCCCGATTTTACCTTCACTACCGCAGCCAGCGCGGATGCAGCTTCACAAGTCACGCTTGTCTTTCCGCATCCTTACGCTGCTAATGATCTTCGCCCTGCCTTAGCTGCGGACGCGTTTCTCGGGCTCGCCGTCGCCAATCTCGATAATAGCGCGGCTACCCTCGCTTTCACCGCATTCGGCATCGATGGTAAGAAGATAAATGGCTCAAACCTCACGAATCCCAGTATTCTCCCCCCCGAACCTCCGGGTGGTCAGATTCCCAAAATCGATTATCAGCTCTTTCTTGGGGATCCTGGTAGTCTTGGCCAGGTAGGGTGGATCGAGATGCAGGCTAATGTCAGCAAAGTTGCCGGCTTCTTCATGATTTTCGACGGCCGGATTTCCATCCTTGATGGTGCCGTACCCATCACCCTTCCCATGACATCATCGATCTTGCCGGAAATCGGCGAGCAGGGCTTCACTAGGGTTCAGGTGGTAAATCCCTCTCTGAGCCCGGCCACGGTTCTCTTCGAACTCGTGAAATCCGACGGCGACATTCGCATATCCCAGAACCTCGGCATCCAGCCAAAGGGCTCCATTACCACGGATCTCTTTTCGGGCCTGTTTCCCCAAACACCTCCACAAGGGTCCGATTATGTTCGAGTGACTTCAGATTCAGGAGTTCTTCCGCTCGAAATCCTCGGCAAAACCTCACAGTATGTCGAAGTGCTCAATGCTCAAGACGCAGCACAGGGCGGCACGCCCCTTTATTGCCCCCAGTATGCAGTCGGAGGTGGCTGGCGATCCACCCTCTCTATTGTGAATCTAGATTCCGTGCCCGGCCGGGTCACCTTGAGATTATTCGGTGACAACGGCACGCAGATCGGAATTATGCGGGACCTGCCGATCGAAAAGAACGGCAAGGTGCATGTGGACGATTCTACATTCTTCCAACCCCTTCTGCCCCCTCCTGCGGGCCTGATCGAGGGGTGGGTGGAAATAGTAAGCAGCGGGATTCATATAAGCGGGAGCGTGGTCTTCAGTGATGCTCAACGTACATCTTTTTCTTCCGCCCTTCCCTTGACCTCTACCCTCGAACGCTCCATGGTTTTCAGCCATATCGCCTCCAATGGGACCTACTACACGGGCATCTCTCTTCTCAATCCCGATAGTGCTCCGGCATCGGTAACCATTGATGTCTATAGTGCAGATGGCACGCTTAAAGCTACATCTTCCAAGGCGATAGGCCCAAAGGAAAGGGTCACTCAACTCCTGACCGAGCTCTTCCCGTCCATGGAGGGCCAGGACTGGATTTCGGGATATGTGCGCGTAACCGCAGACAGAGGCATATCCGCTTTTGCCTTGTTCGGAACCCATAACCTGACGGCACTGTCGGCCATTCCACCCCAAATCGCCAGATAGAAGAGACAAAACTCACGTATTTGTGACCGGCGCGTGCTGCCCCGATCCGGAGTACCTTCAGTCGTTTAGGCATAGGCTACACGGGATAGCCCAATCCAGGCGAGGATGGTGCCGAAGGGGGGACTCGAACCCCCACGAGCTTAAGCCCACTAGACCCTGAACCTAGCGCGTCTGCCAGTTCCGCCACTTCGGCACTGACCGGTATCTTATGGGGGAGCGCGGAGCTTGTCAATGGCGTTGCCGGCCATCAAGGTCTTTCTCGACCTTGACATTGCGGACCCAGGGGCTTTCAGGGCGCCGGACCCAGACAGGGAAAATGCGCGTCCAACTTAGCGGGTCCTGGCGTTTCATCTCCGCGGCATCGAGTCCAAGCCTGCCGGCCCGTTCGAAGGCAACTTCCGATTTTTCAGTCTCTCCGCGACCTGCAAGTGCCACCCCATGCAGAAAATGAAGAATTCCCTGCTCGGGATGAGCCTTTATCAATTCCTCGATGAGTAACATCGTTGCAGTCTCGTCGCGCTGCAAGTGACGCAGTATGCTCAGATTCAGCCCAATCGTCAGATCCGTCTTGGCCAGATTCCGTGCTTGGATCAGATTTTGGACGGCAAGCGCATGATCCCCTTTCCGCAGATAGGCAACGCCGAGATTGTTGAGCACTTCTAAAACCCTGCTGCGCTCCAGGATCGCGTTGTAGGCCTGAATGGCCTCCCCCAGGTTATCCTGCTTGAGATAGCAGGTGCCCAACATGAATTGCGTCTCAGGATAGTATTGAGCTTCTTTTAGAGCCGGTCTCAGATACTGGACGGCCTTCGTGCAATCGCCGGCTTGAAAAAAATGGGACCCGAGAAAAAACGACGCCTGCGGAAAACTACGGAACATCTCGACCGCCTTGAGCAGCTCCTTGGCGCGTTCGGCTTCATCTGCAATTGCCAGGCAGCCGATAAAATAAGCATAGGCGCTATTGGGAATTCCCCTCGTGCGTGCACTGAAATTCTCCCGTGAGATGGCCACGCTACGGCCGCCTTGCGACAGAATCACCCAGGCGATTTCGTTTTCAAGCTGAGGCAAGGCAGCTGCCGATCCGTTCGCTACCATCGGCCCGCTCAGCCTCATGGATTTCAGATCAAGCAGCCGAAGTTCGATGCGCAAGCTCTCCTCGTTGCCGGCATAGCTGCCATACACCATGCGATCCGCTGCTGCACGCTGTGCCACCCGAATCATGCTGGCACGACTCAGCACAGAGTTCGGCGGCAGATCCGAGGCTTCGATAAACCTGATCCGTTCCTCCCAACTGACCGTCTCCACACCCGGCACCAGGCACTCTTCCGAGAGTGCAATGGCCAGCCCTTCGGCAATCCAGGATAAAGTCTTTATTTTCGTCAGGTTTTCGGGCGGGAAAATCAGAATCGTGGTGTTAGCGGCTGCGGGCGCGGCCAGGCCAATCAAGAGCAGAATCGACGCAAACAATTGCAGTTGCATAGGATTAGATACCATTTGTGCAGGCGGGATTTCAAAGCAATTCTGGGCAACCGCATCGCCGGATGCTCACAGCTACTTGTGCCAAGATCCGCAGAACTCCAGGTCGCCGAGCTACTGCTCGAGGACGAATTCCCTCTCCCGTACGATCAGACAGGCTGTGGCCAGAAAGAACGCTGTCAGCAGCACCAGCGTAGCTATGGCTTCCAGCGGCTCTGTACGCGCTCCGACCAGCATTGCGATGCCCCCAAGCGTATCGCTATGTGGAAAAATCGACTGAAAGTAATGGGTGATCGTCAACTTTTGGGTGAAGCCGGGCAGGACGGCAACAAACCCTTCCCAACCAAAGGCGTAGGCCAATCCGACCAGTATCGAATGCTTCAGCCACGCGCCCAGTACGCTAAAAAAGGAGCCATATGCCAAAATAGCCAGAAAAAGGATACCTAGATCCTTGCTCAATGCCCCGAGGTCACTGAACAAAGCCCCCAGATCTGCGCCCAGATACAGGATTACGTAACACGCGATCACGGTGGGCATCACCAGGATAGAGCCAATCCATGCCAGAGCCAGAAACTTGCCCAGCATGATTGCCGGTTTGGGAATCGGACGCGTAAACAGGTAGGTCAGGGTCTTCCCCTCTACCTCTTCCGATACCAGCGCGGTACCGTAAAAGAGCGTGACGAAAACCACCAGAAAGCGCAGCATGGCGGTAGACATTAAAATGCCGAAGATCTGGGAAGCGGTGAGTGCCGCGGGCACCAGGTTGAAGGCGAGTATCAAGCGGCCGAGCACGGCAAGGCCGAGCACTATCAATGAAATCAACAGGACAAACACCGTCTTCTTGCTCCAGAACAGGGTGTCGAGCGTGAGATAGGCAATTGTCCTGATATCGCGCCATCCTTTGGTGAGACTGATCTTCCCCGCCATGAGCTCACCTACTTCACCAGATAGTGGAAAACCGCCTGCAGATTGTCATCCGGAGATGTGATTTCCTCGAGTTCGATATCGTGATCAAGCATCCACCCAGGCAGCCGGCTGTAGAAAGCGTCGGGTTTGCGCGTTTCCACGGTGAGGCCGTGGCCGTCCGGCTTGAAGCGGACACCTTCCACATCCGGGAAACCCACGATCGCCTCCGCCAGCCTGCGCGGTGCTGAACATCGAATGTAGATGTTGTGCGGCTGCTGATCGATCAGATCACGGATTTGATGGACATCGCCCTCCGCCAGGATCTGCCCGTTATGCATGAGCAGGATCGTCGGGGTCATTGCCTCGATCTCATGCAGGATGTGGCTGGAGACGATAACGCACTTGCCTTCCCGGCCCCAACGGCGCACCATCTGGATCGTCTCGTGCCTTCCAGTCGGATCCATGCCTGCCAGGGGCTCATCCAGAACGAGGACCTCGGGATCATGGGCTATCGCCTGGGCCATCTTGATCCGCTGCCGCATCCCTTTACTATATGCTGCGATCTTCTTGTCGCGTGCCGGGGTGAGTTTGACCGTTTCGAGCGCTTCCTTCACCCGCCGGGCGACTTCGGCTTCGGGAAAACCATGCATTTGCAGGAGCGCTGCGAGAAACTCGGAACCGGTCATGCGCTCATAGAAAGAGTCCTGATCCGGACAAAAGCCGAGGCGATGGAACAAGGGATAATTGTTCCATAGGCGCTCGCCGAAAAGGGTGACCTCGCCCTGGCTCGGCCGCAACTGTCCGGTGATCAACTTCATCAGAGTCGATTTGCCGGCGCCATTTGGACCCAAAAGTCCGACAACTCCCGGTCCGATCGTGAAACTGACATTATTGACGGCGATAACCTGGCCGTACCATTTCGACAGGGAGCGCCCTTCGAGGACGGTCGTCACTTCACCACCTCCACCGCTCGAATCCTGCTGTGGATGATCCAGGCACTTCCTGTCATCACGGCCGCCAGCACCGCCGCAGAAATCCACGGCGACACGGGGAAACCGAGGGGCGTGCGAAACAGCAGGTCCCCTACCTGCGTCAGGTTGTTTGACAGCGACACCCAGGCGACCGCCTTGGTGTCCAGGAGCTGGCTCAGGATGCCGTACAGAACCTGGCTGAAGAAAACCACGGCCGCGAAAAAAATGCCGGCGAACCGGCTGCTTCGGTTCAGGGAGGACAGCGCGAGCACAATGAAGGCATTGGCGAACACAATGATCAGGGAATAGCCAATGATCGGCAGCACAACCCATGAGTATTGCCGCAGAAATTGCAGATCCGAATGAAAGGCTGCCGCGAGCAGGAACAGGAGGAGCCCCGGGACCAGCGTGGACAGGGCGATAAAAAACACCACCACGCCGAGCTTGCCGACCAGATAGTCACGCCGCGTGATGGCCTTGGAAAGATAAATCTGCAGCGCGTTCGCCTTCAGATCATTGGCGATCAGGCCGGCCCCGGAGAAAATGGCGATAATAAAAGTAAAAAGGTATAACTGATACGTGAGAAAGTTTTCGAAGAACCTCTCATCCACCCTGATGAGTTGGATCCGTCCCATGACCACTGCGAAGTACAGCATGACGCAGCGCACCAGAAACGGGATCATCGATAGAAAGAGGAGCACCAGGAAGCTCTTCCGTTTCGTGAGCAGGAGAATTCCCTGTCGCGTGATAACCCACCAGCGGTACGGGTGCGAGGTCCATTCGCCTGCCCAGTGCTGATAGCTCAGATCGTGAATGGGCATCATCGTCTCCTGAACCGCAACGCTCACTAAGACCCCAATGGAGGAGGCAACCAGCCTCCAGATCCTGTAGGTCTGTGGCTCAGTTCCTGTCGCGTTCTCCGATAACTTCGAGAAAAACTTCCTCCAAGGACTGCCGCATGGGGATCAGATGACGGATCTGGATCTGAAGGTTGCGGGCGGTTTGCAGCAAAACCCGACTGCCCAACCCCTCCGCCATGCGGATCTTGAGAATTCCATCATCCCCATTCACGCACTGGCAGCCCAGGCCCTCCAAATGCAGGCGGAATGGACCTGAATCACCCTTCACGCGACACTCGAAAACCGCCCCTGGAGTGTGCTTCAGGTCTTCAATCTTCCCCGCCGCCAGGCGCTTTCCCTTGTGAATTACCAGCGCGTCCCTGCACACCCACTCGACATCGGGCAGCAGATGGGATGAGAGAATGACATTGATCCCTTTCGATATCGAGATGTCCCTGATCAACTCCAACATCTCGATCCGGCCCTTGGGATCCAAGCCATTTGTCGGCTCATCCAAAAAGATCAGTTGCGGATCGTGCACCAGCGCCTGCGCCAGCTTGATACGCTGTTTCATGCCCGTTGAATAGGTCTCCAGGTTTCTATACCGCGCCTCCCCCAGCCCGACATAGAAAAGCGTTTCATGGGCCCGCCGCATGGCATCCTTAGCTTTCATTCCCGTCAACTGGCCGGCGTAGGCAACGAACGAGACCGCGTTCATCCCGGGAATGTGACAGTCATTCTCCGGCATATAGCCGACTCTCTGGCGAATGGCGAGCTGCTCGGTGAGCACGTCCAGGCCCAGCACTTTGCCCCCGCCCGTCACAGGCGTAATGAAACCAAGCAGGGTTTTGAGCAGGGTGCTCTTGCCGGCACCGTTCGGTCCCAGGAGACCCATGGATCCGCCGGCAAACTGGATGCCTACGCCGTCCAGCACTCTCTGTCTCCCGAAATCGACCGTGATGTTTTCGAGATCGATGATCAAAAGGCCCTCGCTTTTTTCGCCTTTGATACGCTAAAAACCTGATAATAGTTCAAAATATGGCGACTGCAGATAGCCGACACCAAAGACCGCCGGCCTGGATATGCAACGATCCATCGAATCTTCAACCGCAAAGGATAAAACCGGCCCGAGACTTGCCATGTGAGCCAGGGACGCATAGAATATACTCGAGATTCTGTTATGAAGCGATGCACAATGTTTACTGCGGTTCTGCTGCTGTTGGCAGTGGCGTTGCCTGCCTTGGAGGCCGGACAGTTCCGCCTGCTCGGTGGGGCGGGCGCCAGCAAGATGATCGTTATCTCCCAGAGCCTCGGTAAACCGCGATATATCCTCGACGCATCCACCGCCAAAATCACGGTGGACGGCAAGCCTGCGGAATTCAAGGAACTCTTCAGCTACAGCATCATCAACGTAAAATTCGAGCTAAAAAAATCCTCCAAGGATGGAATCAACATTGACGGCACGGCTTCAGAAATCCGCATCCTTACGCCGGAGCAGCCAAAAAAGACCATCAAAACGCAGCCAAGTTGAACACTCCAATCCCCGGTCCTCCCACGCAGCTAAACATCCAAAAAATTTTCTTCGCCGCGGCTCTTAATTTTGCATATAATCCCTATGTCCGGCATGCTCCGCCGGGCCACGTGAAAACCCCTCCGCAGTTCCTGGGAAGGTTTTTATAAGCCCTTTATTATTAATATTTACCCGGTGAAAGGCCATGGTTGGTGTCTATGACACAGATCAACGCGGACCGGAAAAACTCGCGTAACTCGAGCATCGGGAACGACTTTCAGGTTTGGATTGCAGCATCGGAGGCTGAACCGGCTGCCGGATATAAAACTCCCTGCGACCGGTTGGAGGTATCATGACTTCAGCCTTGCAATATGAAGACAACTGGGAAACCGAACGGTATGCCCTCCTAACATCGCGGGTCTGCGACCTCAAGCTCAACTTTGAGGATACGCTTATAAGTCGCTGCATAAAAAAGCTTTATGACGAACTGGCGTTGAAAAAACTGCTTTTCCGACCGCGATATTATTTCACTTGCGAGGGAGATGAATGGGGGTGTCCGAATCGCGTCCCGGTCATCGGCATCCCGTTTCATTTGGCTGATAACCGGCTGACCCGCATTGAAAAGGAGATTGGGTATACCGCTTATGACAAAGGGGACCTGATGGTGCTCCTGCGGCATGAGACCGGCCACGCCATCAACTATGCCTACCAGCTCTATACCACACCGGAATGGAAGGAAGTATTTGGTGATTTTAGCAAGACTTACCCTGATAACTTCAGGTTTAAGTTTAACCCCTACAGCCGTAATTATGTGAAGAGCCAAGGGGACCCCAAGTACTATGCCCAGGCTCATCCGGATGAGGACTTCGCTGAAACTTTCGCCGTATGGCTGACTCCGCGCGCGAACTGGCGGGTAGTCTATCGCAACTGGCCGGCCTTGAAAAAGCTCGAGTATTTGGATCAGTTAATGCAGACTCTCCGTTTTAAGAAGCCGCACATCGTTACCGGGCAGTTGGACTCCCCATACGACTCCAAGACCTATACGCTGATTGAGTACTATGGTGAAAATCTTGATGATTACAAGGACAACGCCCTGGGCATTTACGACGAAGATTTGAGGTGGATTTTCCCGGCTCAATCAGCAAATGGCCACAACAATTACCTGCCGGCCAAGGATCTCATCCGGAGAAATAGGCGCTTTCTCATCGCCACCATTGCCAGTTGGACAGGAGCCCGGGAGAAGGTGGTCAGTCCTGTAGTGAGCAAATTCTTTCAGCGCTGTCGGGACATGGGTCTGAAGTTGCCTGCCGATGATGAGAAATACCGTCTAGCTTCACTCACGGCACTAGGGACGACCGTGGTCATGAACTACCTGCACACCGGCCGCTATATCCCTGACTGAACGGTATTAAACACTGCGTGGAAAGAGGCCGTCCCGCAATAAGACCGGCGCTTCGCGATTCTCAGTCCTCAACCAAAGAACAGCTTCACCGAACTGCTGGTAAGCGTTTGGATCCGGTCCCAGAAGAACATGAGGCCGGCCGTCGGCAGCAGCATGATCCAGAGAAGGATTTGGCTCGACCAGGAAAGCCGGATCACGCCACCCGCTCCTCCATCAGCTTCCGCATCGATGATCATGGTCTTGATCACGCGCGCGTAATAATAAACCGCGATGACGCTATTGAGCGCGCCGACCACTGCATACCAGGCCAGATCCCGATTGACTGCGGCTCCGAAAACATACAGCTTGCCAAAAAACCCGGCGAAGGGGGGGATACCCATGAGGGAGAGCATGAAGACGGTCATGGATATGGTAAGGAACGGAGACCTGCGCCAGAGGCCCTGATAGTGCTTCAGGTCGAAGCTTCCTGTGCGATTGTAGATTTCAATCACAATCAGGAATGCTCCCAGGTTCATGAACAAATAGGTGATCAGATACACCAGTATTGACTGCAGGCCTTGCGCCGTCATCACAACGGCTCCCATGAGGATATAGCCGGCATGGGCGATCGAGGAGTAGGCCAGCATGCGTTTCATGTTGTCCTGACGCAATGCCGCGAGGTTTCCGAGCGTCATCGTGACCACCGAGATCATCAGCACCAGCAGCATCCAGTTCATGGAAGAAATAGGCCCCCAGACGGAACCGCCGCTCCCAGCATTCGACAGGCTATTGAAGAAAAAACGAATGAGCGTCGCAAAACCCGCTGCCTTGGGAGCCACACTGAGAAATGCCGTTACCGGAGTGGGGGCGCCGGTGTAAACGTCAGGGCACCAGAAGTGGAATGGCACCGATGCGGTCTTGAATCCGAAGCCGGCCAGGATGAAAACGGTCGCGACAAGCAACATCAAGGAGTTGTTCCCTCCTCCGGCCCCCTGGGCAATGGCATCCCGGATTAGCGCCATCTTGGTAGTGCCCGTAAGGCCGAACAGCAGCGTGATGCCGTACAGCATGGAACCGGTGGAGACCGCCCCGAACAGAATGTACTTCAGCGAAGCTTCATTGGACTGCCGATCTCTGCTCAGATATCCAACCATGATGTAGCTGCTCAGCGACACCATCTCCAGAGACAGGAAAAGCATCAGCATGTCGACGGCAGAGGCCAGGAGCACCATGCCGAGGGTTACTCCGAGCAGCAACGTGTAAAACTCACCGATATGATCCTTCGAGATCTCCTTGGATCCCGGCGTGGCCAACAAAATCAGGAAGGAGGTAAGAATCAGGAAGCCCTTGAAGAAGACGGCCATCGGGTCCAACGCCACCATGCCAAAGAAAAGCGTTCCTTGCGGGGCGGTAAACTGGGGTACCGTGTAGGCAAGAGCCAGCAGCAGACCGAGGGCGGTTACCAGGAAGGTCGTGCTTTTCCGGATCGCGGGAGCCGCCAGGTCCACCACAACGACGGCGAGCAGCGCCAGGGTCAGGATGATTTCCGGATAGAAGGCATGCAGGTCTTGTAGAATCTGTGGATTCATGACTTATCCCTTGAGCGTGTCAGCCTTGTCCAGGTTTACCGATTTGAGCAGCCGATACATCGACAGGACGATGGCAAGAGCCACGGCTGCCTCGGCGGCTGCGATGACGATCACAAAGATGGCAAACAACTGGCCGTCGAGGTTTGCGGATGAGAATCTGGAAAACGCCACCAGATTGATGTTGGCTGAGTTCAGGATGAGTTCGATGCCCATGAGCACGTTGACGGCATTTTTGCGGGTCAGAACGGCCATGATACCCAGCGAAAAGAGCGCGGCACTGATGACGAGATAGTGGCTTAGCCCAATCATTCGGATTTTCTCCTGACAATCATTGCCGCCCCAATCAGGGCGATGAGCAGAAAGATCGAAGCGAGTTCGAAGGGGAGGATGTAGTCCTTCATGAAAAGCTCCCCGATTCCCGCGGTTGTCGGGTTCAGCGCTCGTGTCCCCCCGCTGTGCCAGGTTGTCCTCATCATGACATAGACCAGGGTAAGGAATACGACGGTCACCAAGGCGAGCCCGGGCCAGAATTGATACGTCTCCGATTTCAGTTTCATGTCATAGAGCTTGTGGGTCAACATGACGCCGAAGATCAAGAGCACAAGAATGCCCCCCACATAGATCACCATCTGTGCCGCAGCGAGAAAATCTGCCCCCAGGAAGACATAAAGCGCGGCTACGCCGAAAAAGGTGAAAAGCAGGGCAAAGGCAGAGTGGACAATATTCCTGGCAAACACGACCACAGCCGCTGAGAGCACCGTCATGGCCGCGAAAAAGTAAAAAGCTATTAGCGTGAGGATATTTGCATCCATAGAGTTATGCCTTGTCTGCAGGAGGTTCCTTGGCGGGTTGGGTATATAAGGGTTTGTCCACCGCAAAATGGTATACGTGATCCTTTTTGTCGTAAACCGAGTACTCGTATTCCGGTGTCATCACCAGGCAATGAGTCGGGCACGGAAAAGTACAAAGCGAGCAGTAGCAGCAGAGTGTCATGTCGATGTCGAACAGGTAGGTCCGCAATTTGATCGATGTACCGTCGGAGGCGAAGATCGGCGGCTCATCTTTCCCGCGCTTCTCCGTTTCAATGAAGATGCAATCCGTAGGACAAGCCCGTGCGCACTGTCCGCAACCGATGCAGTCCTCGATCTTGTTGAACAGCCTCCCCCGTGACCGTTCCGGCATGGGCCACTTTTCGGTCGGGTACTGGAGCGTCACCGAGCGCGTGAAAAGATGGAGCCAGGCCACCCACATCGACCGGGCTACTGTGGCAATCCCAAGCCAGACATCCCTGAAATAAGTCCTCATAGCAAGCCTCAGTGAATCTTCAATTCCAGTAGACAGCCAGCCAGCCGATTCCCACGATCAGTACGAACGAAGCGGGGAGCAGCACTTTCCAGCACACGTACATGAGCTGATCGACACGCAGGCGCGGCAAAGACCAGCGGAGCCACATCTGCAGAAAAATGAGCGCCGTGGCCTTCAAAAAGAAAAGGATAGGGCCGGGAACGAGAGGCGGGACCAGACTCTCCGGAAGAACCTGCGTCCACCCCCCCAGAAACAGCGTTGTGGCGACACCGGCTACCACGATCATGTTGGCGTACTCGGCAAGAAAGAAAAAAGCGAAGCGCATCCCGGAATATTCCGTATGATACCCGGCAACCAGCTCCGACTCCGCTTCGGGTATGTCGAAGGGAGTGCGGTTTACCTCGGCCAGCGAACTGACAAAATAGATGAGGAACGCCAGAAACGTAAAGGGATTGCGGAAAAGAAACCAGTTCTGGATGCCGCCTTTCTGCGCGTTCACAATCTCCTGCATCGAAAGGCTGCCCACGAGGATCACGACCGTCATGATGGACAGGGCGGCGGGTATTTCGTAACTGACGATCTGGGCAACAGAGCGCATTCCGCCATACAGGGAATACTTGCTGTTCGAGGCCCACCCGGCCATCATGATGCCGACGACGGCCAGGCTGCTGACGGCAAGGATATAGAGAATGCCGATGTTGAGATCGGATACAACCGAAGACGCACCGAAGGGCAGGACGACGAATGCAGCGAAAGCGCCCAGGAAAACGATGAAGGGGGCCATCTTGAACAGCACCCGGTCCGTCGCCGCGGGAACGATGTCCTCTTTGAGCAGGAGCTTGAGCGCGTCTGCGATCGTCTGGGCCCATCCGTGCCAGCCTCCCACATACATGGGGCCCAGGCGGTCCTGCATGTGCGCGGAAACCTTCCTTTCCAGCCACACCAGGAAAAGGACGAAAAGTGCCAGGAGTGCGAAAATGAGGACGCTGCTCACCAGCATGGGCAGGTAATCCCGCACCAGTTCGGGAAGCGCATCGTATTTCGGTATCCTATTCAAGAGTTTCGCGATGGATTCCATCCGTACTCCCCTCTGCTATCGATCGATTTCACCCAGAACCACGTCCACGCTCCCCAGAATGGCCACGATGTCGGCAATCATGGCCCCACGACTGATTTCGCGGAAGGCACTCATCACCGTGAAGCAGGGCGACTTCACCTTGACGCGATAGGGCTTAACGCCGCCGTCGCTGACGATGTAGTATCCCAGCTCGCCGCGCGGGCACTCGGTCCGCATGTAGATCTCCGCGACAGGGGGCTTGATGCGCTTGGGGAGCGCTTCGTGCACATCGCCGGGAGTCATCTTGGCCACGGCCTGGCGGACGATCTTACAGCATTCCTTCACCTCCCGGATGCGAACCATGTAACGGTCCCAGCAGGAGCCGACCGGCCCGTGCTCGCCCATGCCGACGGGCACGTCGAAATCAAACTCCTCATATCCCAGGTAGGGCTCATCCTTGCGGACATCGAACTTCACCCCGCTGCCGCGCAGATTGGGCCCGGTCACGCCATAGCTGACCGCTATTTCCGGAGACATGATGCCCACATTCGCGGTCCGCTTGATGAAGATATAATTGTCGGACAGCAGCTTGTTGAGATTGTCGACCTGGGGCTCGAAATAGTCGATGAAGTCTATGACCTTCTTTTCAAAACCCGGTTTGACATCAAACATCAAACCGCCGATCCAGTTGTAGTTGTAGAGCAGACGGGCGCCGCAGGTTTCCTCAAAGAGATCCAGGATCGTCTCGCGGTCGCGGAAACACCACAGAAACGGCGTGAAGGATCCTATGTCGTTTCCATACGTACCGGCCGCGATCAGGTGGCTCGCGATGCGGCTAAGCTCGGCCATGATAATCCTGATGCATCGGACCCTGTTGTTGACCTGGATCCCCAACAGTTTTTCAACCGCCAGCACGTAACCGAGCTCCATATTCATGGCGGCACAGTAGTCCATGCGGTCTGTATAGGGGATCACGCCGGCATAATCCACATTCTCGGCGTGTTTCTCAAAGCACCGATGGAGATAGCCGATGTGCGGGATCGCCTCGGCGACAACCTCGCCATCCGTCTTGAGTTCGAGACGTAGGACCCCATGTGTCGAGGGGTGCTGCGGCCCCATGTTCAGCGTCATGGTATCGCCGCTAAACTCTACTTGCATCAGTCCTCCTAAACGGGCATATCCCGATAGCTCTTCGGAAACGTGTAGTCCTTGCGCAGAGGATGCCCTTCCCAATCATCCGGACAGAGGATCCTGCGCAGATCGCTGTGGCCCTCGAAAACAATGCCAAACATGTCAAAGGCTTCCCGCTCGTGCCAGTTGGCCACCCCCCAGAACGATTCGACGGAATGCACCGCGGGGTTTTCGCGGGGCAGCCGGACCTTGAGCGTATAGCGATGATGATGATTCATCGAATAGAGGGTATAGACCACTTCGATCCGGTCTTTATAATCAACTCCGGACAGGCACTCCAAGTGATCCATCTGCATGCGCTCGTCGCGGCGGACATACTCGCAGACAGCCGTGAGCTCCGCAGGTTCTACCACGCTGAATGGGAGCAGCCCGTCGCTTTTCGATTCCCGTATCTTCGCGCCGAATTTCTCGACGAGCAGAGCAGCGATCTCTTCTGGTTTCATGCGGCACCCTCATCCTTTTTTTTCGCAATCGTTTCGCGCCTGATCTGTTTCTTCAGCTGGATAATCCCTTCCAACAGGGATTCCGGACGGGGCGGGCAGCCGGGGACGTAGACATCTACCGGGATGATTTCATCCACCCCTTTCAGCACATGGTAGCCCTGCTTCCAGTAGGGGCCGCCGTTGTTGGCGCAACTCCCCATGGAGATCACATACTTGGGTTCCGGCATCTGGTTGTACAGGCGCTTGATGCGGGTGGCCATTTTGAGCGTAACCGTACCCGCCACAATCATCACGTCTGCCTGGCGCGGCGTTCCCCGGAAAACCTCCGCTCCGAACCGGGCCAGATCGTAACGGGAAGCCCCTGTGGCCATCATTTCAATGGCACAGCAGGCAAGCCCGAACGAGAGCGGCCATGGCGAGGAGGAGCGAGCCCAGTTGAAGATCCAATCCAACGATGTGATGAATACGTTGTCTCCGAACTTACCTTCTAAAACTCCCATGGTGATCTCCTCAAAACCGCGCGCACTCAGCCGGCTGCCGATACGCCGCGCTACTCCTTCATCGCACTGACATCACCCGGTTTCACCCAGGCAAGATCGCCCTTCTTCCAGACATAGGCCAGACCGATTGCCAGAATCGCTATAAAAATAAGCCCCTCCACGAAGGCAAAGGGGCCCAGCGCTTTGAAAACCACGGCCCAAGGCAGGAGAAAGATGATTTCCACGTCAAAGATGATGAAGATGAGAGCGCAGACATAGAAGCGTATGTTGAAACGGATCCATGCGGACCCTTCCGGAACTTCTCCGCACTCGTAGGGAATGTATTTGTCGGCAGCGTCTTTGCCCGCCGGCCGCAGAATTCGAGCAAGCAAAAGGGCGGTCGCCAACAACAGCAGGCCGACTACGAAGAACATCAGCACGCTTGAAAAACTGAAGAGCATAGGTCTACTCCCGAGCCGGATGAGCGGCTGGTAAAACACCCTGATTATATTGTGCTACCCTATCCATCCATTGACGGTTTTGCAAAACAATCTTGGTGCGGAGCACGGGTGGCATTCCGGGTGTAAATCGAATCGTCAGAGTACTATCCCCTAAGTTTCCGGTCAAGCCGAAATTGCGGTTCGGTCACACGCAGGTTGCTTGCATTGGCAAGGGCCGTACTTTAGTATGAACTGAGCATTTGCAGCTTGGCTGCCGCAATCTCTGACGGCTTCGATCCGGATACGGCAGGGGGACCGAATATGAAAGCCATACGCTTTTACGAACATGGAGCTTCGGATCAACTGCGCTTTGAAGATGTGCCCGACCCCGTCGCAGGCCCGGGGGAGGTTGTGGTGCGGGTGAAAGCCTGTGCGCTCAATTATCTCGACGTGTGGCAGCGCAGGGGATTGCCGGGCATCCAAATTCCCATGCCCCACATCTCCGGCAGTGACGTTGCGGGCATCGTAGAAAGAGTGGGCCCCGGCGTGGAACATGTGAAACCGGGGGAGAGGACGCTGGTGAATCCCGGTCTCAGCTGCATGCACTGTGAGCTGTGCTACCAGGGCAATGACAACCAGTGCCGGAATTATTCCGTTCTCGGCAATTTCCACGACGGAGGCTATGCGGAACAAGTCAAGATTCCCGCGGTCAATGCGCTTCCCTATCCTGGTGACATGCCCTTCTTTGAAGCCGCAGCCCTGCCTCTCGTGTTCATGACGGCGTGGCACATGCTGGTAACCCGTTGCGCGTTGCGCGCCGGCGAGGAGGTTTTGGTGCTCGGAGCCGGAAGCGGCGTCGGCAGTGCGGCCATCCAGATTGCCAAGCTATTCCACGCGCGCGTCATCGCCACTGCCGGCACTGAATCGAAGCTCGATAAAGCCCGCGCTCTCGGGGCGGATCATGTCGTCAACCACACGAAGCAGAGGATTCGCGACGAGGTTCGGGAAATCACGAAGAAGCGCGGGGTCGACATCGTTTTCGAGCACGTTGGCACCGCCACATGGCAGGACAGCGTGTCCTGCCTGGCACGGCATGGCCGACTGGTGACCTGCGGCGTGACGACCGGCTATGACGTGCGACTCGACTTGCGGCACGTGTTCGCCAAGGAAATCAGTATCATGGGATCCTACATGGGGTCCAAGCACGAGCTCCTCCAAGTGCTGACGCATGTGCGGGCCGGGCTGCTTCGTCCTGTTGTTTCTGAAGTCCTGCCATTGAGGGATGCTGCCCGCGCCCAGGAGATGCTCGAAAATCGCGAGCATTTCGGCAAAATCGTGCTGGTAACCGAGTAACTGCGAAATCGACATCCGCGATCCGACATCAGCCCCCCGACCTGTTTTGCGATCGGCACACTCCCGAAGCATGCGGCCGGAATACCGAAAACGGAGGTCGGAGGTCGGAGGTCGGGAAAGAGATAGCGCAAATCGTTCGGTTTGATGCAATCCTGGCCTCACACTACCTGGAGGCGGATGCGGCGATCCTGCCGCCTGCCTATTCCACCCACTGGGTCCAGGATTGGAGCCTGGATTTCAACGCAGCCATAAACTGATCGGCAACGGCTCCGTCTATCACCCGGTGATCAAACGACAAAACCAGGTAGACCATGGTGCGGATCGCGATTGCATCGTTGATGATAACCGGCCGTTTTTCCAGGGTACCCACGTCGAGGATTGCCACCTGCGGCTGATGGATAATCGGCGTGCCGAACAGCGCTCCGAAGACGCCGGGATTCGTGATCGTAATGGTTCCCTGCTGGACCTCTTCGGGCTTGAGCTTCTTCGTGCGGGCGCGCTCGGCAACATCGCGGATTGCATTCGCCAGACCGGCGAAAGATTTCAGGTGCGCATCTCTGACTACCGGCACGATGAGCCCCGTATCCAGCGCGACGGCGATGCCGACATTGATCTGCTTCTTGAAGACTATCTCGTCCCCCGACACGGAGCAGTTCATGATCGGATAGTCGCGAACGGTATCCACCAGGGCCTTCACAAAGAACGGGGTGTATGTCAGTTTGAATCCTTCCCGCCTCTCGAATTCGTCTTTGTACCTGTTGTGCACTGCAACGACGGAGGTCATGTCGACCTCAAAGACGGTCTGCACATGTGCCGACGTCCGCTTGCTGAGCACCATGTGCTCCGCGATCGCTTTGCGCATGGGAGTCATGGTCACGGTTTCCGCCTCACCCTGAAATGGCGAGCTTTCAACCGATGCGCCGGATCCCTGCGACTCGGGGGCGGCACGGCGCGGCGCGGTGGTATCTTGCTTTTTCCCGGCAGGAGTCGCAGGCGGTAGTTTCACCGCAACGGGCCGGGCTTCATGCTTCCTGGCAGGCAATTCGAGATAGCGGAGAATGTCCTCCTTGGTGATCCTTCCCGCTATGCCGGTGCCTTCGACCTGGGACAGGTCCACACCGTGGTCACGCGCGATCCGGCGCACAAGCGGGGATGTATGAACGGCCCCTGCCTGCAGATTGCGCGCCATTTCGGCCTGGGAAGCATCTTCCGGCGTTGCGGTCGGTTCCAGCCTGGTTTCAAGGACAGGCGCTGCCGCCTCTTCCGGAATTGCCGGAGGCTCGGTCGCAATGGCAGATTCCCCGAGTGTCGCCCCTTCGCGCACAGGCTCCTTCATGGCGGGCGTTGCCTCGGCAGCCGGCGCCGGCAAATCCATCGGCTCCTCCAAGGCAACTGCGGGCACCTGGTCTTTACCCGCGGCCTCCGTGGCCGGCTCCACGGGAGCGATACCGCTCCCGGAGATGCTGGCCCGCTCCGGCTCTGCGGCTTCTGCCGCGGACTCCTCTATAAGGGCGACGACCGCGTTGATCTGGACAGTCTGTCCCGCAGGCGCAAGGATCTCGGCCAAGACACCGTCGGCCGGCGACGCAATCTCGGAGTCAACTTTGTCGGTGGAGATTTCGAAGAGAGGCTCATCGCGGGTAACCTTGTCGCCGACATTCTTTAACCACTTCGTAATGGTTCCCTCATATATGGACTCGCCCATCTGCGGCATGATCACTTTGGTTGACATGAGCCCTTCCCTCCAATACCGTAAAAATCAAATCATGGATATCTCGAAATGCAAAGATCCTGAAACAATCGGCTCCAGTCGGTAACTCCCCAGGCACGGGTGATTGACCGGCTCGCTAGATGAGTTTTGCCAGATCCGACTGCGAAATCGGAACCATATCGCGCTCAAAGACCTGGCCGAAATGACCCGTCAGCTTCTCCGCTACCTCGCGCAGTTCAACCTCGCGTCCGAGAGCCTTCTGCATGGAATGCACCTGTTTTCCAACCAGGCCGCAGGGCACAATCAGGTCATAATAAGAAAGATCCGTATTTACATTCAGCGCGAACCCGTGCCTCGTCACCCAGCGGCTGATATGGACGCCCATGGCGCAGATCTTTCCAGCGTTCGTCCAGACTCCCGTCAGCTTCTCCTCGCGCCCTGCCTGGATGCCGAATTCGCCAAGCACGCAGATGATCGTTTCCTCCAGCTTGCGCATGTAGCGGTGGGTATCCTGTTCGTGCGGTTCGAGTTTCAGCAGCGGGTAGCCGACCAGCTGCCCGGGGCCATGGAAGGTGATGTCGCCGCCGCGATCCGCCTGATGCCGGCTCACGCCTCTTGCCCGCAGCGTCTCCTCCGAAACCACCAGGTTGTGCCAGTTGCCATTGCGGCCGAGGGTGATGACCGGCGGATGTTCCAGCAGCAGCAAAACGTCAGGAACAAATCCGGTCTTCTTGAGCTCGCAGATCCGCAGCTGCAGCTCAAGAGCACTCTCGTAGTCCAGACGCTCCTGGAAGCTGACGGCATAACAGGTTTTTCTGGAACCGCTCAAGGACGCGTTCAAAAGTGGATCGCCGCCCCGTAGATCGCCTCCGCCGCCTCCATGACGGCTTCGGAAACCGTGGGATGTGCATGAATCAGGTGGGACACATCCTCCGCGGTGGCCTCCAGGCCAAGTGCGGCTGTCCCCTCCGCAATGAGCTCCGTCACATGCGGCCCGATCATGTGGACACCTAGAACCTGATTATACTTTTTGTCGCAGACAAACTTCACGACGCCGTCATTCTCTCCCAGAATGGACGCTTTGCCGATCGCCGCAAACGGGAATTTGCTGGTGACAACCTCGTACCCCCTGTCGCGCGCCTGGTCTTCTGTGAGCCCAACGCTTGCTATCTCGGGGCTGCAATAGGTGCAATTCGGCACCTGATCGTAGTTGAGAGGGGCGGTTTGCTCCCCGGCCAGATGTTTCATCACCAGCTTCCCTTCGTGGGAAGCCACGTGTGCCAGCTGCGGCGTCGGCACCACGTCGCCGATGGCAAATATGCCTGGCACGTCTGTTTCCATGTGGGCGCCAACCGGAATGAATCCGCGGGCCGTAGTGACGCCAAGGGTTTCGAGACCGATTCCTTCTGTCACCGGCCTGCGGCCGGCTGCGATCAATGCCTTGTCGGCCGTCAGGGTCTGCACGGAACCGCCCCCGGCAGAGACACTCGCGACTACCTTGCCATCCTGAACGGAAATGCCCTCGAGGCGCGTGCCGGTAAGCAGCCGGATGCGCCTCTTGCTCAAGAGCTTGTGCAACTCGTCGGAAATATCCCGGTCCTCCAGCGGCAGGATGCGAGGGAGCATTTCCATGACGGTGACTTCGGTACCGAAGCGCGAAAAAAGCGAAGCAAACTCGATGCCGACAGCCCCGGCCCCGACCACGAGCAGCGACTTGGGAATTTGGTCGATGTCCAGGATTTCCTTGTTCGTCAAGATTGCCTGGCCATCCGGTTCGATCCCGGGAAAGGTCATGCATTCGGAACCGGTGGCGATTACGATATTCCTGGCAGTTACCTCGGTGACGGTTTCTCCTTCAACCCGGATTGTACCGGGAGCGATAAGGGTCCCCTTGCCGAGGAAAGTGGAGACCCGGTTTTTCTTCATCAAGAAGGCTGTACCCATCGCCAGCTTCTTGACAACCCGATCCTTGCGCGCCATGACCAAGCGGAAGTCCAACTTGACTTCTTTACAGAGGATGCCGAATTCCTTCCCCTTGAGCGCCTTCTCGTACAATTCCGCACTGTAAAGCAGCGACTTGGTCGGGATGCATCCCCAATGGAGGCATGTTCCCCCTAATTTCGGGTATTTTTCAATGAGAGCAACCTTAAGCCCCAGTTGGCTTGCCTTGATGGCGGCCACATATCCCCCTGGACCGCTCCCGATAATCGCCACATCAAAAGTATTGGGATCTATGCTCAAGGTTCACCTTCTATGAGATCATTTTCCACAAGTGACCGGCACACCACTTCGGAAGACAACGGCATCGCATACTATCACCCGCAGAAGAATGGAGTCAAGTTGACCACGGCAAGACCGTCTGATTCGATAAATAGGAGACGAAACCCAATTATGTGTCCTTCCCGCCGCTCGCGGCCAAAACTTCAGGGGATTGTCAACTCAAGCTGATCTGCATCCTACGCTATCGGGCTTCCGTCGCTTACAAGTGGCTGCTACTCATGATTGTGCCTGGAGCACGGTGCACAGGATCAGGGGGATATGTCCGTCAACCCATCTGGTGAGCGGTGCGGCCCGCTTACCGCATATGTTGAAACGGGCCCCGGTTTGATCCTCCAGGCGATTACCAGTCCCAAGATGATCCAGGTGGCCACGCTAGTCGCGGCAAGGAAAGGGAGTAACGCAGAGGATACAACTCCATCCATTCCCTGATGTCGGGAACTACAGGGGCGAAACGTAGCTTTTGACCTGAAGAATCCGAATGCCGGGGATGGGGGGAAGATCACGGTCGTTTGTCAGATAAACCGGACATCTCGCAATCAGTGCCGTGGCAAGATGGATGGCGTCCGGGGTCTTGATGTTGTGTGCCGCACGCAACTGAGCCGCAGCGCGGAGGACAGCACGGGTGATATCGTCCATGCGAAGGCCGCGGCCTCTCGTGAGTAAGGCGTGGTACTGCTCAGCAAGAGGAGCGTTTCCGACGCGGCAGGGCAGCACGAGAGTCTCCAAAAGGGTGAGGGCAGATGTCACGCCTGTAACCGTGCCTTCCGTCATGGCGGCAAAAACCGGGCGTACGGCGGGTAAGTACCGTGGGTGCTCTTCGATAAAATAGATGAACGGCGGCGTATCCAGGCCGACCGGCCCGGATCCCAAATCGTCGATTAGTCCCATGCCCGACGCTCTGCCTCGATGTATTGATCCGAATGGATATCCCGCCAGATTTCCTTCCCGAGGCCCTGCAGATCCATGATGGAGAGGCGAGGCGTTTCTGTGAGCGCCTGGTCGAGAATCTGAATCACCTCTTGCGCAACGGAGCGCCGTTCCCGTTTCGCGCGAGCCTGGAGCTTTCGGTACAACTTGTCAGGCACCGATTTGACATTAAGCACGGCCACGATGAGATTCCTCCTTATGGGAGGCATTATGGAGGATCTACGGTCCCGTGTCAACTCCCGGCAGCGGTTATCCCGACAGCAGAACGCCACCTGAATTTTGAATATTGCAGATGCTAAACCGCTGGCACATAATCGTCAGGCATGCCAGAGGATATCTACCAGGAAATCGTTCAACTCCGCCGCCAGGGCCGGCGGGCCGCCCTGGCGACCATCGTATCGCGCAAAGGATCCACACCGCGAAAAGATGCAGCCAAGATGCTGGTCTACGAGGACGGCCGTCATGCCGGGACTATCGGGGGCGGCTGTGCTGAAGCCGAAGTCTGTCGCGAAGCTCTGGCGAGCATGCGGAGCGGGAAGCCCCTGCTGCTAAAGTTCGATCTTACCGGCGATGACGCCGAGGATGGCGGCCTGATTTGCGGCGGAACCATGGAGGTGTATGTGGAACCTATCCTTCCCGACCCGACCCTCATCATCTTCGGAGCGGGACACGTCGGCCGCTCCGTTGCCGAGATTGTTCAGACCCTGGGATTCCGCATCGTGATCGTTGACGACCGCATCAAGTATGCGAATCGCGAGCGCTTCCCCCGCGCCGACGACCTGATCGTCAACACCTGGGATCATGTGTTTACGCAGTTGACGGTTACAGATTCATCCTACCTTCTCATTGTGACCCGCGGCCACGATTACGACCTGACCTGCTTGCGCTTTGCGCTCAAGACGCCGGCGAAATACATCGGATTGATGGGCAGCCGTCGAAAAATCAACCTGTTCTATGAGACACTGGAAAAGGAAGGATTCGATCCGGCACTCTTCCGTCGCGTCCATGCGCCGGTCGGGATCGAGATCGGGTCGGAGACTCCGGAAGAGATCGCCGTAAGCATCGCCGCCCAGCTGATCCAGGTCCGGAAGACGGGCTCCTAGCCCGCACGGCTCATGGCTACCCGGCAACGGGCTCCCGGGTGTTCCCTGGAAACGGCAACAGCTCTTATATCAGGACAGAAGCTGGTTCATGCGGTAGATCATGCCTTCGCGTGTGTAGGCTGCCAGCTCAACGATCCCCGTATCCATGCGAATGGCGTCTTCCGGGCAAGCCTCTACGCAAAAGCCGCAGACTATACAAACGCCGATGTCGATATCGAAAACCTTCGGCATCTTCTCGATGTTGGGGTCGGGATGTTCTGTGGCTACGATGTGGATGCAGCGTGCCGGGCAGACGGTTTCGCACATCATGCAGGCCACGCAGCGTGGGGTGCCATCCTGGCGTTTGGTCAGACGGTGGCGGGTGCGAAGCCTTGTGGCGAATGGCCTGCGCTCCTCGGGGTATTCATATGTGACTGTGCCACCCTTGCCCACCTTGAAGCCAAAGCCGCGCGCGATATGCCGAGGCATGTTGGCAAAGAAATGTCGCGCCGTGAGAGCCACGCCCTGAATGACTTCGCCGATATACAGGCGTTGGATAAATCCGAGGGATTGCTGAGCCATAAAGACTGCAATAATAGCCGGACCGGAAGGCGATGTCCAGCATGTCGGACATCCAGGGCTGAGCCCACCGCGTCCGCACGGTTATGCCGAGGTAGACGCGATCGCTTCCGCCCGGCGGTTGATGGAAGCAAAGTGCTTCAACTGTTGCTCGGCGCACCTCTCCAGGATCCTCTTGCCTTCCGTTTCGCCGAACCTTTCCGCATATTCTTTGAAGAAACCTGCGGCGCGCTTCTCCAGCTGCATCGCAAGCTCGAGTGCGCGTCGTGCATCCAGCCGCAATTCACTGTCGCCCAGATTGGATGGCAGGCTTGGAATAAGCTGCTGCAATTCGTAATTGTCGAAATGCAGAAACACCGGAGCATCCGCGAGCCCCTTTTCGTCTCGATTCATCATCTCAAGCTCCATCTCAAGTTGCAGGGCATGAGATTCCTCCTCCAGCGCAACACTTTCGAAAACGTCGCGTCCGGAGGGATCCTGGTTGCAGGCAGCGGCCGCCCGGTAGAATTCACTTCCCTGCCTTTGCATGGCGAGCGCCATGCGCAGGGCGTCGCGCGCAAAGATTTTTCCCGTATCCGGTTGCGGGCTTGCAGGAGCAGCTCGATTCTCGCGGCAGTCCTCGCATATCCCATAGATCTGTATGCGCTGCTGGAACGGCTGGAATCGATATTTGGTGATCACCCCTTGCTGAACCCTTTCGAGCTCGGGAGACAGGAATTCGATAACTCTGAGGCATTGGGTGCAGATAATGTGATGGTGCAGAGGATGATGGAAGCAGTGTTCGAACCGCGTCAATCCGTCACCCAGGTTGATCTCCCTGGCGATCCCGCAGGCGGTCAGCGATTTGAGCGTGCGAAAAACCGTGACAATTCCCACCCTCCGATCCTTTTTCTTGACAAAGGCATAGATATCCTCAACGCTCATATGCCCTTCGTTACCGAGAAAGGTGTCTAGTATGAGATCCTTCTGGCGGGTCTTTTTCAGCCCGTTCTGGCGGAGGTATTCATAGAATAGTTCTCTCTCTGCTTCGAGCCTTTTTCCAGGCATGGCGATTATCCTCCCCGTCGACGTTTCAAAAGATCCCTGGGATAGTGTGTATCATATCATTATGCACGGTAAAGAGATTCAGGAAATATGACGGGCCAGAAACGTATAACTGATCCGGTGCCGTTCACTCGCCAGCATCTTCAGGCCGTGAAGCCGGACCTGCTCCCGTAATCCGGTCTCACTGAAAAATCCGAATCGAATGAACCGCTCGAGCACGTAGGCGATCCCGCCGGAATGTTCCGGGCGGATCGTGGTCTGGACCGTCAGATGCCCGGTGCGATGAAGCACCCGTTCGATCTCCTTGAGCGCAAGTTCGGGGCGGTCAAAAAGGTGTAACGCGCCGCAGCAGTTGACAAAGGGAAAGGCGCCGGCAATAAAAGGGAGTCGATATGCCGTGCCGCGCATCAGCACGACGTTTCGCAATCCGTCGCGCTCTGCCAATCGCCGCGCCTCGCGCAACATGGGCCATGAAAGATCGAGCCCGATCACGATGCCTTGGCTGTGGAGTGCCAGCGGACGGGTAAAAACGCCGGTGCCGCACGCCAGATCCAGGACGCGTTCCGTTGCCAGGCCCTGCCGGAGGTTGAGGATGGTCTGAACTTCCTTTTCGAACGAACGCGAGCTGGCAATGAAATACCCCAGGCGGCGCCACAGTCCCTCATAAATCGAGACCACAAGCTGCGTTTGCATGATGCGCTGGAACGGTGTGATCACTTCGGCCGATGCATCGCCCATGAGGTCCAGAATTCCCTCCCGGAACGGAAACTGCGTGTTGCAGGGGCGGCAAGAGACGCCGGCACTGGAAGCGTGCAGGCTCGTTCCGGCACAGCGCGGACATCGCATATAGGAGAGAATGTTCTCGATCATCAAGGATTCCAGCCCCAGAAGAGTCGCGCCGCATTTCGGTTTCGCCCCCATCCGGTGAGACGGAGGGTACTGTACTACAGAGCCGGCTTATTCCTTCAGCATGGAGTCAGGGCACTCTGGTGAGAATTTCCGGCCCGGCTTCGGTAATGACGATGGTGTGCTCGAAGTGTGCAGACGGCTTGCCGTCCTGTGTCACGACCGTCCAGCCGTCAGCCAGGGTCTGTATCCTGTCGGTACCCAGGTTCAACATCGGTTCGAGTGCAAGCACCAGGCCAGGCTGAAGCCTGATCCCGCGGCCATCGGTGACATAGTTGAGCACCATCGGCTCTTCATGCATGCGCTTGCCGATTCCGTGACCGCCGAGTTCCTTCACAATTCCATACCCGTGTGCTTCCGCATGTTGCTGGATTGCGCGGGAGATATCCACAAGGTGGTGTCCAACAACCGCCTGTTCGATTCCCAGATATAGGCTCTCCTCGGTCACGCGCAGCAGCTCCTGCACCTCGGGTGCGGTCTTCCCTATGGGGACCGTAATGCTCGCATCGCCATGGTAGCCGTTGTAAAAAACGCCAAAATCCAGGCCCACAATATCCCCCTCTTCCAGCTCACGGTTCCCCGGAATCCCATGAACGACTTCCTGGTTGACGGAAGCACAAAGGCTGGCGGGATATCCCCTGTACCCCTTGAAGGCCGGGTGCGCTTTTCTCTTGAGAGTCTCTTCTTCGGCGATGCGATCCAGCTCGCGGGTCTTGATCCCTGCCCGGCAATGATCGTGCAGGATCAGCAGGATTTCCGCCACGATCCGGCCGGCGTCTCTCATGATATCCACTTCCCGTTTGGATTTCAGTGTGACCATCTCCTGCTCCCGGCAATCCCGAAAGAACGCTGCATCAGAAAGACCTCGAAGCTGAAATCCCGGCTTCGCGGAGGTCCTTGCGGCTTCGTTTCTGCCTCCTCACTCAATTGTATATCAATTCACCCACTTCAGATGTTCGCCGGATGCATCGATACTGTCCGTGAGTGGGCGCCTGTGGCTGAAGTTTTCCCAAGCTTTGTGTGTGAAAGCAATCCTGTCCTCACCGTAATTCCAGCAGTAGAGCAGCTCCGGGTCCATCGACTGGAAGTCAACCGTGAAGTAGCCTTTCGGATTGCCGCCCAGTTCCAGCACACGCTCGGACCATGCCTGCAAGACCTCCTCCACCTCCTTGAGAACGGCGTCCGAAATGGAAGACACCCCGGATTCCGAGTCCGGAGCCGCCCGGCGGCGGATCGTGTCCAGTTCCTGAATCACCTCTTCCGTGAGGTCCGAGACTCTGGGGACCAGCTTGTTAGCCTCATCGAAGCTGAAGATCTTTGCAGGACGGCTGGGCATCAGCAGCATCCTCGGGACTATTTTAGTGTCTCGAACACCGAGATGTT
>CAYGWQ010000010.1:0-41776 GCA_964353465.1 uncultured Acidobacteriota bacterium
CGCCATAGCTGGTTTCTGTCACGAAATTCGGCTGCAGCATGTGCCATCCGAGCCCGGGAGGGGCGGAAAGATAATAGCGGGGGGCGCAAGCCCCCGGATAGGATATTGCGTTTAACGAGCCCCGGTAGGGGCGAAAGATCCTTGTCCGCAACCATTATCTGTCGCCCCTCCAGGGCTCGGCGCTGCTTTCCGGCCTTACCCCGGGTTTGCACCCGGGGCTATTATCTTTCCGCCCCTCTGGGGCTTGCCTACTGGCCGAGCGAGTTTCGCGACAGAAGCCTATCAAGCGCCATTCCGGAATGTCCCCTTTTCGCTCCGAATTCACCCACCTTCTCATAAGCTAATCCGGACAAGTCTGGTCCACTGTTTTTTCGGAATTATTCAGGATAGGATTTGGCATATTTGCCTGGGGCGGCCAAGTTTTTTTCTGATTTGTTGACTAGCATTCCACCCTGGGATATATAGGGAAACAACGGTGCGTCACATAATCCGGAGGAGGCAAGCTTGGGCTTTCGCTGGACACGCTTGGATCTCAGCCGCTGGCAGGAATCGGGCGCGTTTTTCCTGAACTATGCGCGCTTCATCCTTCCCGCGGCCGGCGCCGCCCTGCTGATCACGGTTCTGGGCGTCGGCTGGTACACGCAGCCCGATCGGTTCGTCCGCGGCTATGAGCCCCTGCAGCCCATCCCCTATTCGCATAGGCTCCACGCGGGCGTGCTGAAGGTTCCCTGCCTGTATTGCCATTCGGGTGCCCTGAAATCTCGCCAGGCCGGGATCCCATCTGCCGAGAAGTGCATGAACTGCCACAAAATCACGAAGACGGAAAGCCCGGCCATCCGGAAGCTCGCTGCGATCTACGCGTCCGGTGAGCCCTTGCGATGGGAGAGGGTCCACGCCTTGCCGGATCACGTCTATTTCGATCACAGGCCCCATGTGAACGCGGGCATCCTCTGCCAGACGTGTCACGGCGAGGTGCAGGGAATGGATGTGATTTCCCAGCAGATGTCCCTTCGCATGGGCAACTGCCTGGGGTGCCACCGGGACCCGCACGATGCCCTGCCCGCGGCATCTCCAATCAAGCGCGGGCCGGAGCACTGCAACGTTTGTCACAGGTAGGAGGAAAGCCAGAGGGCGAAGTATCGTGGATAAAGAGCCGAGAAATCCCAACCAGGAAAGGCAGGGGCCGCGGCGCTATCGTTCCCTGGACGAGCTACTCCATCCGCCCGCCGAATCTGCCGGCGAATTTTCCTGGGGAGCCGCTTTCTCCCCGGAGCTCCCAGCGGACAAGATATCTCGACGCCGGTTCCTGAGCCTGGTCTCGGCTTCCGCCGCGCTTGCATTGGGCACCTCATGCAGCAGGATTGACAGGGGAAAGATCGTTCCCTACACGAAGAAGGCGGCCGAAACTATTCCGGGGGTGGTCACGTACTACGCAAGCACCTTCCAGGAAGGGCTTTTTTCCCATGGCGTCCTCGTAAAGACGCGGGAGGGAAGGCCGATTCACGTGGAGGGAAACGCGGAGCACATCCTCTCCCGCGGGAAGACGAGCCTCCGGGCGATCGCGGATGTGCTGGGGCTCTACGACCCTGACCGCCTGCGCGCACCCTCCGTTGACGGCAATACCACAACTTGGCCGAAAGCAGAGGAAGATATCGCCCGAACTCTCCGGGAAGCACAGCGCGGCGGAAAGCCTGTGCTGCTCCTTACGGACGCGGTCATCTCCCCGACACGCTTAGCCCTGATTGCCGAGCTCAAGAAGGCCATGCCGGCATTGCTCCACGCTTCCTGGGAACCGGCAGCTCCCCAGGCCGAGATTCTCGCCGCGCAGGCACTCTGCGGCGAATACCTTCTGCCGAGGCTCCGTTTTGAACGCGCGGACGTCATCCTGTCGCTGCAAGCAGACTTCCTCGGCATCGACGGGAATGCGCCCGGGCCCATTCAAGACTTTGCGGCCCGAAGGCGCGTTTCGGGGCCGGCGGATCCTATAAACCGCCTCTGGGTCATGGAAGGCTGCATGAGCCTCACCGGCGCAAATGCCGATCAGCGCCTGCCGGTCCGGCCGACCGGGATCGCGCCGCTGGCATTCGCCCTGGCACGGTATCTGAACAGATCGCACGGCGTGCAGTTGCCGCCGGACCTGGACGCAGAGAGCCTGAATTCACTGGAGCTCGACCGACTGGCCGGACAATCAGGCGTCGAACCGGCTGTGTTGCGCGCCCTGGCCGACGATCTGAAGCGCGCCGGGAAATCGGCGCTCGTGCTCGCTGGTCCCGCTCTCCCGCAGGAAGCTCACGCGGCCTGCCAGCTCTTGAACACGATGCTTGGGGCCGAAGGCCACACCGTGGATACGGCTCTGGCTCCACCGGGCTCCAGCCTGCTCACGTATGCCGGTCTCAGGGACCTCCTCACAGAAGCTGCCCAGGGAAGGTTTTCCGCGGCCATCTTCTGGGGAGCGAATCCGGCGTATTCCTTCCCGCAGGAAGACATGTGGCGGAACGCTGCGGCGAAGATTCCCATGACGGTCCGCATCGGCCTTTATGAGGACGAGACTGCGCGCGCCTGCCGCTGGAGGCTTCCTGAGCACCACTGGCTCGAGGCCTGGGGCGATTTTGAGCCTGCAAGCGATCTCCTGAGTTTGCGGCAACCGACGATCGGCGCCCTCCACGACACGCGCCAGGGAGAGGATTTCCTCCTATCGTGCCTGCGCGCATTGGGAGTGGGAGTGCCGAGTGCCTACCTTGATTTCCTGAAGGCTCGATGGCAAAAGGAGGTTTATCCGGCAGGGAGCCCGGTTGCCTTCGAGACTTTCTGGAATGCGGCCCTGCACGATGGCGTGCTGAAGCGGGAATCAAAGCCGGGGCCTCCGCGCATGCCGCGGGCGGGCGCCATCCGGGAAGCGATACAGAGCGCATCGGCACAAAGGACCGGGGACGCGGCCGGTGACCTGGAATTAGTACTCCTGCCCGGCGCGGCGGTTCACGATGGCCGATACACGAACAACGGCTGGCTCAACGAACTCCCGGATCCCGTGACCAAGGCAACTTGGGGAAATCCGCTTCTGCTCTCCATGTCGGATGCCGAGAGGCTTGGATTTAACGACGAGGATCTGGCCGTAGTCACGGCCGGCTCAGAGAGCTTGCAGGTCCCGGTGGTGATTCAACCCGGACAGGCACCCGGCGTAGCGTGCCTCGCGCTGGGCTATGGGCGGCAGACGGGGAATGTGGCTGCAGGCATCGGCGTGAACGCCTATTCCCTCATAGAGATGGGGGCTGCCTGCCCGCACCTGCGCACCGGAGTGAAGATCGCGCGCGCGGCCGGGCGACGGGCCGTGCCCAGAACGCAGGAACATCACCGCATGGAAGGCCGCGACCTTGCGCGCTCCTGGACCCTCGCGGAGTACTCCCGCAGGGTTGAAGCACGAGGAGTTGAGAGGGGAGGCCACACAATCACCTCCCTCATCCCAGATCAATCCTTCACAGGGCACAAGTGGGCAATGGCGATCGATCTGTCGGCTTGTGTCGGCTGCAGCGCCTGCGTGGTCGCCTGCCAGTCGGAAAACAATGTGCCGGTCGTCGGGCCGGAACAGGTGCAAGTGGGCCGGGAGATGCACTGGATTCGCATCGACCGATACTATGAGGGAGATCCCGGGAATCCATCCGTGCTCCACCAGCCGATTCTCTGCCAGCAGTGCGACAATGCGCCCTGTGAAATCGTCTGCCCGGTAAACGCCACAACACACAGTCCCGACGGTCTCAACCAGATGACCTATAACCGCTGCGTCGGAACTCGCTATTGCTCGAACAATTGCCCATACAAGGTCCGGCGGTTCAACTTCTTCGAATACGCAGCCATGAAGAAGGCGCCTGAAAACCTGGTCTTTAATCCCGAAGTTACGGTGCGTCCGCGCGGCGTCATGGAGAAGTGCACGTATTGCATCCAGCGCATTCAGGATGTGAGGCAGCGGGCCAATGTCGAAGGCCGGCCTGTCAGGGATGGAGAAATCACCCCGGCATGCGCCGTGGCTTGCCCGGCCGGGGCCATTGTGTTCGGCGACCTGAATGACCCGCGAAGCAGGGTTGCCGGGATGTCAACAACGAACCGCAGCTACCACCTGCTCGAGGAGCTTGGCGTCAGGCCGACTCTTACATATCTTGCGGACATTTCGAATCCGATCTCCGGAAAGGGCGCACCATGAGCAACCAGGCCGCCGCTTTGCCGGAGATTCTGAAAACGCCGCCGGTCCTGGAGGGCCCGATTGACCTCGGAGGCCTGGACGAGCAGGTGCTTGTGCACGTCGAGCGCCGGCCGCCGCTAGCGTGGTTCATTGCTTTCGCGAGCACCTCGACCGTCATGATCGTGGGCATGGCCCTTATCGGTTACACCCTTGCGACCGGCATCGGGGTCTGGGGGAACAACATTCCCGTCGCCTGGGCCTTCGATATCATCAACTTCGTCTTCTGGGTGGGAATCGGGCATGCGGGAACCCTGATTTCCGCGATCCTCTTACTGTTCAGGGCACGATGGCGGAATGCCATTTCGCGGTTCGCGGAGGCCATGACCATCTTTGCGGTCATGTGCGCCGGCCTGTTCCCGCTGATTCACGTCGGCAGACCCTGGATCGCATTCTGGCTTTTTCCTTACCCCAACCAGCGCGCCATCTGGCCGAACTTCCGCTCTCCCCTGATCTGGGACGTGTTTGCCATCAGCACCTACTTCGCCGTCTCCCTGCTCTTCTGGTACCTGGGCCTGGTTCCCGACCTTGCTTCGTTGCGGGACCGCACCAAGGGCATCGTTCGCAGATTCATCTACTCGGTGCTGAGCATAGGATGGCGTGGATCCGCATCCCACTGGCGCCACCACGAGAAAGCATATCTGATCATCGCAGGGCTCGCGACGGGGCTCGTGCTGTCGGTCCACCGTGTCGTCTCGTTTGACTTTGCCGTATCTCTTGTGCCCGGCTGGCACATGACCATCTTCCCCCCTTATTTCGTGGTGGGCGCCATCTTTGCCGGTTTCGCCATGGTTGTCATGGCGCTGGTGGTGGTCCGGGCCACCATGCGCCTGGAGAACCTCATCACCATGTACCATCTCGACGTCATGAACAAGGTGATCCTCCTCTGTTCCTGCCTCATGGGGTACTCCTACCTGATGGAGGGTTTCACCGCCTGGTACAGCATGAACGAGTTCATCCAGCACACGTTCCTGCAATACATCGCCGGAAATTACTGGTGGGTCGGCTGGACGACCATCACCTGCAATGTCATCATTCCTCAACTTCTCTGGGCGCGCCGGTGCCGCCGCAGTTACTTTATGATGATCTTCGTAGCTATCGCTGTGACTGCCGGTATGTGGTTCGAACGCTTTGTGATCATCGTGAGTTCGCTCCAGCAGGATTACCTGCCCAGCGCGTGGCACATCTACAAGCCAACCCTCGTCGACTATGGGATCCTCATGGGATCTTTCGGGCTCTTCTTTACGCTGGTGCTGCTTTTTGCACGTGTGCTGCCCGTGATCGCCACCACGGAGATGAAGATCGTGCTTCCCGGATTCCAGCCGCGGGGCGCGGGAGGTGCCCATGAATAGTCGAGCCTTCTCGATCCTCGGGCTTTTCGACAGCGCGCAGCAGCTGATGGATGCCATACCCGTGGTGAAACCCAGGGTTGCCGGACGTCTGGATGCTTACACACCCTACCCCGTTCACGGGATTGAACAGGCCCTCGGGCTCAGAAAATCCCCGATTGCAGGCATGGTTCTCATCATGGGGCTGATTGGCGCGGCCGCCGCCATTGCCTTCGAGCTGTGGGCGGGAGGCGTGGACTACCCTATCGTGACCGCCGGAAAGCCGGTCTTTTCCTGGGAAGCATTTGTTCCCATCATGTTTGAGGTGACGGTTCTTTTCGCATGTTTCACCGCCGGCCTCGGCATGCTGTTTCTCCTCAACCGGCTGCCTTTCTTCCGTCATCCCATGCTCCGCTCCAAATCGATGCCGCTTATTACCAAGGACAAGTTCGCCCTGGCCGTCGAATCGGACGGCCAACTCCTGGATGTCCAGGCAATCAGCGCGGTGTTGCGTGGTGCGGGAGCAAGAACCGTAGAAGTCATCGAGGAGACCGTTGCTCTGGGACCTGTTTCCCCAAGGTTCCTGTTGAGAATTCTGGCCGGGATCGGGATTTCGTGTCTGGCCGCGGGTTATCTCACATACTGGGGGGTGAAACTGTTCCCAATCTCCCCGCCCATGGTCCACATGCTCGATCAGCCGAGGCTGGACGCGCAGCGTGAGAGCAGCTTTTTCCAAGACGGTTCCGGCATGCGGCCGCCCGTTTCAGGAACCGTGGCGCGCGGCCAAATCCCGTACAATATAGTCAACCAGGACGAGGCCGCCGCCCTGGCCAATCCTCTTCCGAGAACAGACAGAATCTTGAGGCAGGGCAAGCAGGCATTCATGACCTATTGTTCCGTATGCCACGGAGTCCTCGGGGATGGCGTCCCCACGCTTACGGCTGCGTACGGAGCGAAACCGGCGAATCTTGTCGCACACAAGATCAGGGATTATTCCGATGGCGCTCTCTACCACGTCATCATGACGGGCAAGAACGCCATGCCTTCCTATGATGCGGAGATGGCCGTGGATGAACGCTGGGCGGTCGTGCATTACGTTCGGGTGTTGCAGCGCGCATTGAACGCAAGGGATGCGGACATCGCGAAGGAGACTGTAAAGTGAGCGAGAATGGAGCCGCCAGGATCCTTGCCGTCGGACTGGTCGCAGGCCTGGCCGGCGTTGTGACCACCTTCCTGGAGTCCGGCTGGGAACGCTTCTGGGCAAACTGGATCTTGTGGTTCCTGTTCATTCTGACGATCGGCTTGGGTTGCCTCTTCATCGTCGCCCTGGAGCACGCCGTGGGCGCGAAGTGGAGCGTGCCGTTGCGGCGCGTTCCCGAAAGGCTCTCTGGCCTCACTGTGCTGATGGTACCGGCGGCGCTCCTGGCATTGCTGTCCTTGCCTAAATTGTATCCCTGGACAAGCCCCGAGCTCCTCAAGGATCCGATCATCGCCGGCAAGGCGGTGTGGCTCAATGTGCCGTTCTTCACCGCGCGGGTCGCGGTATGCCTCGGTCTCTGGCTTCTGGCCTATTGGATCTTTGTGGGCGGCTCCCTGCGCCAGGATGTGGACGGGAATCCCCGGTTTACTGTGCGCGCGCGGCGTTTCGCGCCCATCTTCATGGCCATCTTCGGAATCACCATTACGATTCTCGCTTTTGACTGGATCTCGAGCCTTGAGCCGGCGTGGTACAGCGATATATTCGGCGTGTACGTGTTTGCGGGGACATTCCTTGCGGGACTGGCGGCCACGACGCTGGCACTGCTCTATCTCATGGCCCGCGGCAAGCTCCCCGGCATCGGGCCCGATCATGTCTACAACCTCGGCGGTTTTCTTTTCGCCTTCACCGTATTCTGGTCCTATATCGGCTTTGCACAGTACATGCTGATGTGGTACGCGAATTTGCCGGAGGAGGTGTTCTGGTACCAGGAACGCCTCGGTGGACTCTGGGGGGCCCTGGTCCTCGTGCTTGCGGCGCTGCACTTCTTCCTGCCTTTTTTCATCCTGATTCCGCGCGCTGCGAAGAGCGATCCGAAGCGGCTTATCTGGGTCGCAACGATTATGCTTCTTGCCCACTGGCTTGATCTTTATTGGATGATCTTCCCGGTCCTCAAGCAAGGGCCCGTTTTCAGCTGGCCTGAGCTCTCGTTCGGCCTCTTCTTTGTTTCTGCCGGCCTCCTGTGGATACGTCGCGCCATGAGCCGCGGCGCCGATATGCCGGTTGGGGATCCGTTCCTGCGCGAAGGTCTGGAGTTCCGCCTATGATCGACAAGTACGTGAATGCGGAGGAACTCAAGCGCCTGCTTTCTACCCTGCTCGTAGTTATGGGGGCTCTGCTGATCGCCGGCCTCTTCGGCACCATCGTGGTCCCGGGGCTGCGGAATGCCAATAAGCCCCCGGCCGCCATGCCGGTAAATCCCGTGGTGGGCGAGCCGGGATGGCTCGACCCCACCGAGTTCCCGCCCGAAAGAGGAAAACAGATCCCCCCGGTGGATCCTAAGGCTCTCATTGCTTATTCGCCGGAACTGATCGCTCGAGGGAAAACGATATTTGCCGCCAATTGCATTCCCTGTCACGGTGAGTTGGGTCGCGGTGATGGGGTTGCGGCTGCTACCATGAATCCCCGGCCGCGCAACCTGACGAATCCGGCCGGCTGGCGAAACGGATTCGATCTCTCGGCGATCTACAATACGCTGAGCACGGGCGTAAAGGGGACTTCCATGTCTGCGTTCGACAACCTGTCCAAGAGGGACCGCATGGCGGTTGCGCATTATGTTCAGGCCCTCGGAGTGTTTCCCCATGGGACGGGGAGCGCCGAGGCCCTCGAGACCCTCTCGGCGGAGCTTGCCGCGCCGGGAGAGACAACGCCCAACCGGATCCCCGTGAGCATGGCCATGGCCCGGCTGGAAAAGGAGTTCAGTGCGCCTCCGCCGCTCGCCGTGGCACCGGAAGACCGGAGTCCCGGAGCCGATCTCCTGCGGCGGGTGATTATCGATCCATCCCGCGCCGCCCTGGTTCTCGCGGAAGGAACGCGGTGGCGTGAGAGCCCGGACAGGCTGGCGGGGAGCATCCTGCCGGGAGTTCCCGGGAACGGTTTCTCCGCGAGCACAGCAACCCTGAGTGCTGCCGAGTGGCAGGCGCTTCACGCGGCACTGCTCAAGCACCTGCCCGCGAAAAATATGCCGCAGGAATCGAAGCGCAATCCAGGGCCGGAACAACGTTAACATCGCGAAATACACGGGAGGTTTTTCGTTTGATTCGTTCGCGAATTCGTTACAAGAAGGAGAGGATTTTCATCGCCGAAACGCAGAACCAGGAGGCGCGAAGCGCCGGTAGTGAATAGCCCCGTCCGTGAGGGCGGGGTTGAGTGAGACCAAAAAGTGAGGTCCGAAGGACCGGCACAGATGTCATGTGCCGCACCTTCGGTGCTCATTCCGATTGCCTGAACACCCCGGCCTCACGGCCGGGGCTATTCTGTGCCGCCTCTTCGAGGCTCGGTTTCTCTGCGGCTCTAGTCTGCGGCTCTAGGATGAGCTTTAATTTCGGTTGCGGCTATGCTGCAACGCACATTTTGTGGTTTACGTCATGCGGAAGGCCTTGAAAATGAACATATCAGGAATCGTACTTATTGTGGGGTTCGGGCTGGCGTTCGGCGCGACCCTGGGTGTGCGGGCGCAGGAATTGCCTGCCGGGGGAGTCGGGATCGATGAGAAGCCGGGCGCACAGGTGGACCTGGATACCATCCTTAAAGATGAGAATGGCCAGGACGTGACCCTGCGCCGGTTAATCGACAAACCCACCGTCCTCACTTTGAATTACTTCCGCTGTGCCGGGATCTGTACTCCGCTCCTCAATTCGATAGTGGATGTCCTCAACCAGATCAATCTCAGCCCGGGCAAGGATTTCCAGGTGATCACGCTGAGCTTCGATCCCCGGGATACGCCTGAGATGGCCCTCCAGAAACGGACCAATTACCTGAACCAGATGAAAAGGCAGTTCCCGCCGTCGGCCTGGCGCTTCCTTACCGGGGATGCTCAGGCTACGAAAAATGTGGCCGATTCTGTCGGTTTCAAATTCCGTGCAGACAAGGATCAATACATCCATCCCGGCGCCATCATGATCATTACGCCTGCGGGGATCGTAAGCCGGTACATGTACGGCATAAGCTTTCTCCCTGCGGATGTGGAAATGGCAATTCAGGAAGCGGCCGGGGGCCTGGTACGCCCGACCATTTCGAAGATGCTGGCCTTGTGCTACAGCTACGACCCCGAAGCCCGGCGCTACGTCTTCAATACCACGCGCGTGGCCGGCGGGGTTATCCTGATTCTTGCTGCCGCGTTTGCGGTGTTTCTATTTTTTCAGAGCAGGTCCCGGAAGAAAATGAGGTTACCGGAATGACAACGACAGCGCGAGGCGAAACTCCTCACGTTCGCAGCTATCTGGAAGAGAGCGGCCGCAAGGGGCTTATGGGATGGTTGCTGTCCACCGACCACAAGAGGATCGGAATCCTCTACCTGGTCTCGCTTGTGATTCTCTTCCTGACGGCCATGACCATCGGCGTCCTGATGAGGGTAGAGCAGTTCACTTCCACTCCGCCGATCTTCGAACCGGCGACGTACAATGCTTTTTTCACCGTGCACGGCGTCATCATGATCTTCATGTTCGTGCTCCCCGGCCTGCCGGCCGTCTTCGGCAATTTCTTCCTGCCCATCCTTATCGGCGCCCGGGATGTGTCCTTCCCGCGCTTGAACCTGATGTCCTGGTATTTTTTTGTCGCAGGAGCCTTGCTCGCCGTTGCGGCGCTGTTTACGGGAAATGGCCCGCCTGACACCGGATGGACATTCTATGCGCCTTACAGCCTCAGGAGCGGGACCAATGTGACGCTTGCAGTCTTTGCGGCATTTGTCCTCGGTCTTTCTTCGATCCTGACGGGCCTGAACTTCATCACCACCATCCACCGCATGCGCGCTCCCGGCATGACCTGGCACCGCATGCCGCTTTTCGCCTGGTCGCTGTACGGGACCGCCTGGGTTCAAGTGTTGGCCACACCCATCATCGGGATCACCCTGCTCCTGGTGGTTGCGGAACGCGTATTCGGCATCGGGGTATTCGACCCGGCCCGAGGGGGCGATCCGGTGCTCTACCAGCATCTTTTCTGGATTTATTCGCACCCGGCGGTCTACATCATGATTCTGCCGGCGATGGGCGCCATTACTGAAATCATCCCCACGTTCGCTCACCGGACGATCTTCGGTTATCGGGCCATTGCATACTCCTCGATTGCCATCGCTGCGCTCGGATCATTAGTCTGGGGCCACCACATGTTTACCAGCGGCATGGGCGAACTGGCGAACACGATCTTCTCGCTCCTGACCTTCGTAGTCGCGGTGCCGAGTGCCATCAAGGTTTTCAATTGGACTTCCACGCTTTATAAAGGTTCGATCGAGCTCAAGCCGCCGATGTTGTACGCGCTCACGTTCATCTTCCTTTTCTCCATCGGAGGTCTTACCGGAATCATACAGGGTGCGCTCAATGTGAATACGCACCTGCACGACACCTATTGGATAGTGGGGCACTTCCACTATGTGATGTTCGGCGGTACCGGTATGGGATTTTTCGCCGCGCTCCTCTACTGGTTTCCGAAAATGTTCGGCAAGATGTACAGCGAAAAGGCGGCGAACCTGGCCTGGCTGCCGATTTTCGTCGGCTTCAACATGTTCTACGGCACCATGCTGGTGCTGGGAACCATGGGGATGCCGCGACGCTACTTCACTCACCTGCCGCAATTCCACACCGGACATGTGATAGCCTCGATCGGTGCCTTCATCCTCGCGGCGGGCCTGATCCTGTTTTTCGCCAATCTGGTGATCGCGCTTTTCCGGGGGAAAAAGGCGCCGCAGAATCCCTGGGGCGGTGTGACCCTCGAGTGGCAGATCCCGACCCCGCCGCCGCCGGAAAATTTTGCGGAGATCCCGACCGTGGACAAGCGCCCATACATATTCAATCCGGAGGCTGCCCAATGAGCAGCGTCGCTCACGAGCCGCAGGCTACCCATAAGGACTATGAAGGCGCCAAGCTTGGCATGTGGCTTTTTCTGTTTACGGAGATTCTTCTCTTCGGCGGATTGTTTCTTCTCTACTCGGCGTACCGTGCGAAATACCCGCTGGATTTTCATAATGGCGGCCAGCATCTCAATGCGGTGATCGGAGTGGTCAATACGGTCATTCTGCTGACGAGCAGCCTCACGGTCGCAGTTGCGATCACGGCATTGCAGAAGGGAAATCGGCGGCTGACCTTGATGGGCCTGGCGGTGACAATCCTGCTCGGGTGCGCCTTCCTGGTGAATAAGTATTTCGAGTGGAGCGCGGAGATCGGCCGCGGCATCTACCCCAACTCGCCGGAGCTGCTGCAACGGCCGGATGGCGAGAAGCTGTTCTTCGGACTCTATTACAGCATGACCGGGCTGCATGGCCTGCACGTCATCGCCGGCGTTACTCTGCTGTCCGTGATGCTGGCGCTGGTCGCCAGGGACAAAATCCGGAGCGATGATTGCATCCGGCTCGAGAATTCGGGGCTTTACTGGCACCTTGTGGATGTGATCTGGATTTTCCTCCTGCCGCTGTTTTACCTGGCAGCCTGATGGAGCGTGAAATGGAACCAGCTGAGGCCAAGGGTCACATCGTTCCTTATAGTACCTTCGTTCGAGTTTGGCTGATACTACTTCTCCTGACGGCGATCCTGGTCTTTATGAGCAAGGTGTATCATGAGGCCTTGTCGGTAGCTGCCATGCTCACGATCACTCCGTTCAAGGCAGGCCTGGTTTTTTATTATTTCATGCACCTGAAGTATGAGAAGCCCTTTTTAAAGGGCATGGTATTTATAACCCTTGCCCTGCTGACCGTCTTTATCGCGATGATTTTCCTCGATATTTCATACAGGTGATGCCATGCCGTTTCTGCCGAATGCATCGAATATCGCCGGACGAGTGGACGCGGTCTTCCTGGTCATTCTGGCCATGAGCGTGGTGGTCCTGGTCTTGATAACCTTCCTCATGGTGTTCTTCGTCATCAAGTACAACAGGAAAAGACACCCGAAAGGAGAGGATATCGAGGGAAATACCTGGCTGGAAGTTGTCTGGACGATCACGCCGCTGGTCCTGTTTCTGGGCATGTTCTATTACGGATGGACCAACTTCCACTACATGCGGAACGTTCCCCGCGATGCCATGGTCATCACCGTCACCGCGCGCCAATGGGCGTGGTCGTTCACCTACCCCAACGGCAAGCGGACCTCGGAGCTGTATCTGGCCTTGAATAAGCCGGCGAAGATGGAGCTCCGCTCCCTCGATGTGATCCACGGCTTCTATGTGCCCGCTTTCCGGATCAAGGAAGACGTCGTGCCCGGCAAGGAAAACTTCACCTGGTTCACTCCCACGCAGCTGGGAACCTTTGACATCGAATGCACCGTGATTTGCGGGGTGGGTCACGCAAACATGCTTTCCAAAGTCGTGGTGGTCCCCGTGGCTGATTTCGAGGCCTGGTATTTTGGGGATGAGAACGCCGCGCTTCCCGGCAGGATGGCTGCCGCCGCTCCGGCGGCGTCCGTTCCCGATAGTCCTGCGGTGGCCATCCTCAGGGCAAAATCGTGCCTGACCTGCCACTCGTTCGACGGCCGCGTCATGGTAGGCCCGACCTTCAAGGGACTCTATGGGCAGCGTGAGACGGTCGCGGATGCCAATGGCAAGGCCCGGGAGATTGTGGTGGATGAAGCGCACCTGGCGAAGTCGATCCAGGATCCCATGGCAGATATCGTCAAGGGGTATCCGCCCGCCATGCCTTCCGCTCCACTGACGGAAGATGAATTGAAACAGGTCATCGAGCTGCTCAAGGGCTTGAAATGAATATCAGCGACAAGCTGCCCACGCGCTCTGTCTCAAACGCCACCGCGAAGACGCGAAGACGCTTTGAAAAAATGGGGGACTGTCCCGAGCGCCCCGCTTCAAAAATCCAATTGCCAGCACTTCAGTCGGGCGCGGGTGGACTGTCCCCGATTTTTTCACAGCTTCGAAAACGCCAAGACTCGAATTCAATTGATTCCTCGAGCATCCGGGTGCTGATGTCTGCGCGGCTGCACATGCTTGCGGAACTCACGAAGCTCCGGATCGCCCTTCTGTCGACCCTGTCTGCCGCCACGGGGTATCTCGCTTTCTGCCGGAGGCTGAATCCCGGCATCGGCACAGCTTCCCTGGGAGTACTTCTCCTCGCCATGGGCGCCTGTGCGATAAATCAGATTCAAGACTGTGACCTCGATGCCCGCATGGAACGTACGTGCCGTCGGCCGCTTGTCACCGGAGCTATAAGTCGGACCGCGGCTCTCCTGATCTCGCTGCCTCTGGTTGCAGGCGGGTTTATGCTGCTCTGGCTCCTGCACAATCCCGCTGCCGCACTCGTGGGACTGCTTGCGGTGGCCTGGTACAACGGTGTTTACACTTATTTGAAGAGAATCTCGGCTGTGGCTGTGCTCCCCGGGGCTTTGGTCGGCGCCTTGCCGCCGGTCATAGGGTGGACTGCCGCGGGCGGGAATGCGCTGGATCCGAGGGTGCTGGCGCTCGCCTTCTTCTTTTTCATCTGGCAGGTCCCTCACTTCTGGCTGCTGCTCTCTGCCTTTGGCGGCGACTTCGAAAGGGCGGGTCTCCCTGCGCTCACGAAGATCTTCAGCATGCGCCAGTCTGCAAACCTGTCTTTCATTTGGATGCTGACCGCCTCAGTGTCGAGCTTTTTGCTCCCGATTTACCTGCTCACCTCCTCTCCCTGGATAAGCTTGGGTCTGGTTGTTTGCGGCTGCTGGTTTGCGTGGCAGGCGTGGAAGCTGCTGCGGGGTTGCCTTGAGCACGGGTCTTTCGCTCCGGCATTTCGTGCGATCAACCTCTACGCCCTCTGTGTCATAGCGCTCGTGGTTGCTGACGCCCTGCTGTAGGCCCCGGCCGCCGGACGGGGTCTGCAATCTCCCAACCCCGATTACCATAGCTTCATTTGTTTTTTGACTTGATGCCGGGGAACCTGCAAACCCCGTCCGGCGAGATTGTCTCAAAACTCGACATTCATCTATCGGTCCGCATCTTGAGGCCCGAAGGGCCGCCAGAATGTAGGCCCGGCCGTCAGGCCGGGATTAGCTTGTTGTTGACAATGAGCGCCGAAGGCGCGGCACACTGCAAGCATGGCAAATAAAGCCTTTCCTATCTGTTTATCCCCGGCCGTGTGCCGCACCTTCGGTGCTCATTTCTAATGTATCCGCCTATCCCGACCTGACGGTCGGGCCTATGCTCTGGCGGCCCTTCGGGCCTATTCCAGCGAGTTTTGAGACAGTCTCGGCGGCCGGGGCCTACTTTCAGGGAACATCGCAGCCTTGCCTGGGTTTGCCCGCGAATAGATGCTTGACACAAAGTACTTCATAACGTAAAGTATGCAAATGCAGAAGAGAGCGCGTGCTGCCTTGTGGTGGCCCGAATCTATGAGGATGGCTCCTCGGCTGCGGGAGGATATCCTCGTCGGGCCTCGCGACCCGAATTATGCGCTGTTGATCAATCCCTTTTATCCCAAGGATCCCGTCGCCAGTTTCGCCAAGCACGTGTTAACTCCGACGCTCGCGCTCACCTCCCTGGCGGGCGCGACCCCGCCCCACTGGAAAGTGCGTTGCTGGGATGAAAACCTGCTTCAGGGGCATCCGCCTGTTGCGCCGTTCCCCAGCGTCGTCGGCATCACGGTCCATTTGACTTTTGCCCGCAGGGCCTATGAACTGGCACGCTGGTATCGCCGGCACGGAGCGAAGGTGGTTCTGGGCGGCCTCCATGTCACGAGTTGCCCAGAAGAAGCGGCAGCGCATGCAGACGCGGTAGCCATCGGCGAAGGGGTCCAGCTCTGGCCGCGCATCCTCCGGGACGTCGAAGCCGGCCGGCTCGCGCCACGCTATGAGGGGAGTTATCGCGTGTCCTATCGGGAAGATCCATTGCCGCGGCGCTCGCTGTTGTCCAGGAGGATGTTCCTGACCACCACGAGCCTGATTGCCACGCGCGGGTGTCATAACCGCTGCGCCTTTTGTTACCTCGCGACGGATGGTCTGCAGATGCCGTATCTGGTGAAGGACCAAAGCCGGGTTGCGGAAGAACTGTGTCTGGACCGCCAGCCCTATGGCGTCTTTATCGACAATAATCTCGGATCGAAGCCGGAGTATCTTCGCGGGCTCTGCCGGGCCCTCCGGCCGCTGAGGAAAATCTGGAGCGCCGCGATCACCATCGACATCTGTGACGACCCTTCGTTGATCCGCGATATGTCGGATTCAGGCTGCCTGGGGGTGTTTATCGGATTTGAATCCTTGTCGGGCGAAAACCTCGACGATGCGTGCAAGAAAAGCCCCCGGCCTGATGATTATGCGAGGCGCGTCGACATCCTCCATAGGCACGGCATTCAGGTCAACGGCAGCTTCGTTTTCGGATTCGATCATGACCGCAGCGACGTATTCGAGCGCACCGTGTGCTGGATTGAGAACACACGGCTGGAAAGCGCCACCTTTCACATTCTGACCCCCTATCCCGGAACTCCGCTCTTCCGGCAGATGGAGCTGGAAAACCGCCTCTTGCACAAAGATTGGGATCTTTATGACACGGCGCACGCGGTGTTTTATCCGCGGCACATGTCTCCAGTCGAGCTGGAAGAGGGTTATGCCTGGGCATACAGCCGGCTTTTCTCGCTCGCCTCCATTTGGCGGCGCCGCCCGGAACACGTCCTGGGGGTACCCCCTTACCTGCTCGGGAGCCTGCTCTACAAGAAATGCAACCGGATCTGGCCGATTGTGATCCGGTTGGGACTGACAGGATTCCTCTGGCGCCCCCTCATAGAAGCCTGCCGGTTGCAGCACCAGCTGTTTCGCCGCCGGGGCGATACCCACACTGGAATTTGCAGATTCCCCTTGAAGGGCTCTTGGATAAAGCCTTATCCTACTAACGTAGCCAATACGACGAAATTTAAGCCATAGCAACCAGGAAGGATCGCCACTTCGAGAATCCCCCATCGTGGTTCGTCCATTCCATGAGTTGAGGCTTGTTCCACCTGCCTGAGAAAGCTCTGAGCGGGAGCTTCTCTCATGAACTGTTACGCCATTACTACGAATGTGCGCAAAGCATGGAGCAGTAAGCTGGGGCGTGTTTCGCCACACGGGGGGATTTCATGAATGTCTTCGAGCTTCGCGATCAGCTCATCCGTGATTACGCTTCCTACATCTCCAGTTTCATCCAGATCCGCGACCGCCGGATCGCCGGGCATGTGGATAAAAGCCTCGAGGACGGTCTTCTCTGGCCCGAAGCGCTGATCCAGCTCAATCCCTCCTTCGAACGCGGCGATTCAATCGATGAGCTTGTTAGCCAGGGAATCCTGCACGAGGAATGCCGCCGGATCTTTCGCCTCGGGAAGGACAATAATCCCGCCGGAACGCTTCTCCCCCTCCATCGGCACCAGTCCGATGCGGTGCGAGTCGCCCGCGGGGGTAACAACTATATTCTGACGACCGGAACCGGCTCGGGGAAGAGCCTCGGCTACATCATTCCGATCGTAAATGCCGTGTTGCGCAACGGCCCGGGCAGAGGCATTCAGGCAATCATCGTCTACCCGATGAACGCCCTGGCTAACAGCCAATTCGGCGAGCTCGAGAAGTTCCTCTGCGCCGGCTATCCCGACCGCAGAGGACCGGTCACCTTCCGTCGCTATACGGGCCAGGAAAAAGATGAAGAGAGGCAGGCGATCCTCTCGCATCCACCGGACATCCTGCTCACGAACTACGTAATGCTCGAGCTTATCCTGACGCGGCCGCGCGAGAAAAACCTGATTCAGGCGGCACAGGGATTGCGCTTTCTGGTTCTCGACGAGCTGCATACCTATCGGGGGCGCCAGGGCGCTGATGTCGCGCTGCTCGTCCGCAGGGTCCGCGACGCCATGAACGCCGAGAAGCTCCAATGCGTCGGAACTTCGGCGACGCTGGCGGGCGCCGGGACCTTCCAGGAACAACAAGCTGAGATAGCCCGCGTGGGCACTGAACTCTTCGGGGCTCCTGTCCAGCCCGCGCATGTGATAGGTGAAACGTTGCGGCGCGCCACGCCGGAAAGAAGTGTCGACGATTCCTCCTTTGTATCCGACCTCGCCCGCCGGGTCGCGGATGAAGCCGCGCAACCGCCGTCTGACTACCCAGGTTTCCTCGAGGACCCACTCTCGATCTGGATCGAGTCCACCTTTGGCATCACCTTGGAACCCCGTAGCGGGCGTCTGATCCGCAGCCGCCCGAAATCGATCTCCGGCGAGGAAGGGGCCGCGAGGGAGCTAAGCCGATTGACCGGAATCTCCGAAGATCGCTGCCTTCAGGCGATCCAGCAAGGCCTGCTTGCCGGCTATTCCGTTCGCAATCCGCAGAGCGGATTCCCGGCCTTCGCCTTCCGGCTCCACCAGTTCATCAGCCGCGGCGACGCGGTCTACGCATCCATCCGCGAGGAGAACATCCGCCACATCACGGTCCACGGCCAGCTCTTTGTTCCCGGGGCGGAACCTCCGGAAGTTTTGCTACCGCTGGTCTTCTGCCGGGAATGCGGCCAGGAGTACTACTGCGTCCGCAAGCGGAAAACCGATGATGGCAAGCGGATCTTCCAGCCCCGCGAACTTACCGACCGCTCCCGGGACGACGACTACGAGCCAGGCTATCTCTACCTCAACACCATGGACCCATGGCCTGCCGGCGCGGCCGAGATTCAACAGAGAGTTCCCGAAGACTGGCTGGAGGAGCACCAGGGATCGTTGCGTGTCAAGAAGAGCCAACGGGATAATCTACCCGCGGCGGTCAGAGTGGGATTGGACGGCAGGGAGTCCGACCAGGGGATGGATTGCCATTTCCTGCCCGCGCCGTTCCGTTTCTGCCTGACTTGCGGCGTCGCCCATGGAGCAAGACAACAGACCGATATCGGCAAACTCAGCGCGCTCGGCACCGGCGGCAGGAGCACGGCCACGACGATCCTCAGCCTTTCGGCGATCCGCGGCCTGCGCCGCGAAGAAAGCTTGCCCGAAAAGGCGCGCAAGCTGCTGAGCTTTACGGACAACCGCCAGGATGCATCGCTGCAGGCCGGCCACTTTAACGACTTCGTCGAGATCGGCCTGTTGCGATCCGCCCTATATAGCGCGGCCTGTGCTGCCGGCGCACAAGGCCTCCGCCACGACGCGCTTACCCAGAGAGTGTTCGATGCGATCGACCTGCCCCTCGCACTGTATGCCCTCGATCCCGAAGTGAGATATGCCGGCCGGGCCGAGACCAACCGCGCCCTGCGCGACGTTATCGGCTATCGGATCTACCTCGACCAGCGCAGGGGCTGGCGCATCACCTCGCCGAACCTCGAGCAGTGCGGCCTCCTGGAAATGCGCTACGAGTCGCTTGACGAACTGTGCCGCGGCCAGGAACTGTGGAACGGCTGTCATGCGGCCTTGGCGGGCGCCTCTCCGGAAATCCGCGCGCGGATCAGCAAGGTGCTCCTCGACTTCATGCGCCGCTCGCTGGCCATCAAGGTCGACTATCTGGATGCCGCCTTTCATGAGAGACTGCAGCAGCGCAGCAGCCAGCGGCTCAAGGAACCCTGGGGGATCGACGATAACGAGACCATGGAGCACGCCGCGGTGCTTTTCCCGCGCTCCTCCCGGCCGGCGGACTATGGCGGCCACGTATTCCTGTCTCCGCGGGGCGGATTCGGCCAGTTCCTGCGCCGTCCTTCGACATTTGAAGCCGGAACGCCTCGTCTCAACCTGAATGACACCGAACTGATCTGCGGCCGGCTGCTCGAGGTTTTGCGGACGGCCGGATTGGCAGCCCGTGTCAGGGAGCCGGAGGACGAAACGGACGTGCCGGGATATCAGCTGCAGGCCGATGCCATGATCTGGCTCGCAGGAGATGGTACGCGCGCTTTCCACGATCCCATCCGCGTCCCGAGGGAAGCCGCCGAAGGGAGCCGGACCAATCGTTTTTTTGTCGATTTCTACCGGACCATCGCCGGCGAGACCAAGGGCCTCGAGGCGCGCGAGCATACGGCGCAGGTTCCCTACGAGCTGCGCATCGACCGCGAAGAGAGGTTCCGCCGCGCCGCACTTCCCATTCTCTACTGCTCCCCGACCATGGAGCTGGGTGTCGACATCGCGGAGCTCAACGCGGTGAACATGCGCAACATCCCGCCGACACCCGCCAATTACGCCCAGCGCAGCGGCCGCGCCGGACGCAGCGGCCAGCCGGCCCTGGTCTTCTCCTACTGCTCGACCGGCAGCCCCCACGATCAGTACTTTTTTAAACGGCCGGAGCGCATGGTCATGGGAAGCGTGACGCCGCCGCGCCTCGACCTCGCCAACGAGGACCTCGTGCGCGCCCACGTGCAGGCCGTCTGGCTTGCGGAGACCGGCCAGGACTTGGGCAGCTCTCTGAAAGACATCCTCGATCTTGCCGGCGAAAGGCCCTCGCTGAAACTCCTCGATGTTGTCAGGTTCAGCATCGAGGCCGAAAGCCCGCGCCGGCGCGCCCGCGGCCGGGTCGAGCGGATTCTATCGACCATGAAGGCAGACCTGGCGCAGTCGAACTGGTATAGCGGCCGCTGGACCGACGAAGTCCTGAATCAGATTGTGCTCACTTTCGACCACGGCTGCGACCGCTGGCGCAACCTCTATAGGGCTGCCATGTCGCAACGGGAACTGCAGAACCGGATCATCGGCGACGCCACCCGTTCTGCCGCCGACAAAGATCAAGCCAAGCGCCTCCGGCGCGAAGCCGAAGCGCAGCTCGACCTGCTGACCCAGGCCGAAAACCTGGTCCAGTCGGATTTCTATAGTTACCGCTATTTTGCCAGCGAAGGATTCCTCCCCGGCTACAACTTCCCGAGACTGCCGCTGTCAGCCTTCATCCCGGGACGCAGGACGCGCAGCGACCGTGACGAATTCGTTTCGCGCCCGCGTTTCCTGGCGATCTCGGAATTCGGCCCGCGCGCCATCATCTACCATGAGGGCTCGCGCTACATTATCAACAAGGTGATCCTTCCTGTCGGCGAAGAGGAGCGCGAACTGGCCACGCGCTGGGTCAAACGCTGCGAGCACTGCGGCTATTTCCATCCGGCAAAGGAAAACGAAGGTCCGGATCTGTGCGAGCGCTGCGGCAAAATGCTCGGCCCGCCCATGCGGCAACTGCTGAGGCTGCAGAATGTCTCGACCCGGCGGCGCGATAAGATCAACTCCGACGAGGAAGAGCGCCTGCGCCAGGGCTTCGACATCATCTCGGCCGTGCGCTTTGCCGAGCCGGGGACGCAGCCGTCGTACCGGACCGCGCAGCTGGTCAACGGCGGCTCCGTCCTCGCGACACTGACTTACGGTCACGCAGCCACCATCTGGCGGGTGAATCTGGGCTGGAGGCGGCGCAAGGATCAGGCCCAACATGGGTTTATCCTCGACCTCGACCGCGGCTACTGGGCGAAGAACCATGAGGATCCCGAGGACGACGATCAGGATCCCAACGCCGCGCGTACAAAGCGTGTGATCCCGTATGTCGAAGATCGCAGGAACTGCCTGCTCTTCCAACCTGCCGCCGAACTTGAGATCGGTACAATGGCGTCGCTGGAAGCGGCCTTGAAGAATGCGATCCAGGTGCGCTATCAGCTCGAAGACAACGAACTGGCCGTGGAATCGCTTCCCGACCACGACAACCGGAAGCTGATCCTCCTCTATGAGTCGGCGGAAGGCGGCGCCGGCGTGTTGCGCAGCCTTCTCGACGATCCCCATGCTTTCGCGGCGGTATCCCGTGAGGCGCTGAGCCTCATGCACTTTGATCCTGAGACCGGCGCGGACCTGAGGAAAGCTCCGAGAGCGAGGGAAGAGTGCGAAGCCGCCTGCTACGACTGCCTGATGAGCTACATGAACCAGCTCGACCATGTCCTCCTCGACCGGCATGCAGCCCAAGCGCCGCTGATGAAATACTCAACCTCGATCGTGCAGGCCGGCCCGGCCGAAGCGCCGCGTGCAGAGCACCTCGAGCAACTCAAGCGCAAAGCTGGATCCGGCCTGGAAAAGGACTGGCTCGATCACCTGGAGCGCAACAAGCTCCGGCTGCCTTCGGACGCCCAGGTCTACATCGAAGCCTGCAAGACGCGCCCCGACTTCATCTATGTTCAGTCTCAGACAGTGGTTTACATCGACGGCCCCCATCACGAGTTCCCGGAACGGCAAGTTCGTGATAAAGCCCAAACGGAAAACATGGAGGACCTCGGCTATACGGTAATCCGTTTCTCCGGCAGGGGTGATTGGGACACAATAATCGCCAGGTTCCCCCACATCTTCGGGAAGGAATGAAGTAATTTCGGTGACAGGAATCTCGGTGACAGTCACGAATGGCACCTAAATAAGGGGTCCAGCAGCTAAATAGTATCCGTTGCGAAACTCACTGTTCGATCCGAGGCGCCGGCTGAACTGAAGTCAATCGTGGTGGCGGGCTTTAGCCCGCGCATTATAGACAACACCCATGACCGGTAGATTTCATGACCATAATTCATTTGTTATTAAGGTGATGCGTGGACAGAAGCACCGATCCCTCATTCACGCGCACCGGGTACGGACTGAAGCCCGCCCGCCCGTGATTGGTCTGGTCGACGGACGATTTGGGCACAAAAGGGAATTTCGCGACAGATACTAAATATGGAGTCCAATTGGGACCCTGAAGGGGTCGAGCAGCGAAGCCCAGGGCGCAGCCCTGGGAACGGCCCACAGAGCCCGGGATCAGCCCTGTAAGGGCGGCGCAGGCTGCATCGCCCCTACAGGGCTGGCTTCCCAGATGTCCATGATCCCAGGGCTGCGCGCTGGGCTTTGCTGCCCCGCCCCTTCGGGGCTTAATCACTTGATTTGGCGGAACTAACAGGTGATTGTATGCACTATTAACTAAGCGCCATTCGGGAGGGTCACCGAAATCCCCGATATTGGGGGGCTTTGGACTATCGAAATGATGCAGAACATAATGTCGGGGCTTGTGATCATGTCCCGACATTATGTATCATTAATGTGGTCATGTCTCAACGTGATGAAAAGCAGGTTCTCAGTCTTATCAAAAAGCTGGGTGTAGTCCGTCCGATGGATCTGCAGGATCGCGGGTATCCCCGTGGAACTCTATACGGGCTGCTGCACGAGGGGCTTGTTAAGCGCCAGGCCCGAGGTCTCTACGTCGCAATCGATCATGCCTTCACTGCCGAGCATACACTCGCACAGGTTGCAAAGCGGAGCCCAAACGGGGTTATCTGTCTGCTGACTGCGCTCCGTTTTCATGGGCTTACGACCCAAATGCCGCGCGAAGTTTGGATCGCCCTGCCGGAAAAGGCTCGCCGCCCCCGGCTTGAGTACCCGCGGCTCCGCGTCGCCCGCTTCTCGGGCGCTGCTCTGACAGAAGGACTCGAAATCCACCCAATCGAAGGAGTTGCTGTGCGCATTTACTCCGCCGCCAAAACCGTAGCGGATTGCTTCAAGTACCGCAACAAGGTGGGAATCGACGTTGCTGTCGAGGCGCTTAAGGACTTCAGTCGCCTGCACCGTGGTGGCGCCGATGAATTGGTGCGATTTGCCCGGATCTGCCGGGTGACGAGGGTAATGCAGCCGTACCTGGACGTAATCGCATGAGTCCCAGGGAGATTGAATGTATCTGATGTACGTCGATGAGAGTGGGGACACCGGGCTGGCAAACTCTCCGACCCGCCACTTCGTGCTTTCCGGCTTAGTGGTGCATGAGCTGCGTTGGCAGGCCTGCCTGGAGCAACTGATCGAATTTCGGAGACGGATGAAGGCCCAGTTTGGCGTTCGTCTCCGTGACGAGATACATTCGGCACACTCATATTTCATTCAGGCAGCGGATCTTGTTGCATTCTTGCTGTACCAGTTTTTATCGCCCTGCGCTTATTTCAGAAAGAAGGGAGCAACATACTACTTTAAGATGCTGGATCCTGTGCTCTGCAAAATCGCTTCGTCGACTGACCCTTTTGGAATCGTGCGGCTCTAAATGGAAAAGGGAGCCTTTCGGCTCCCCGGAGGAATCCTACTAGCCAGATGAGCCGGAGTTCAGATTCCGCTTTAACGGTACCTCCGGTCGGCGTGCAGAGTCAAGATCTTCTACGACGGCTTTGTGTCTCATTTTGTTAGTAAAATGAGACACAAGGGCTCTTGTTGTTTATCGGTGGGACACAACGGAATTTCGGATCCAGATTCGTGTGTTTCGTGAAATTGTTCGAGGCTGGCCTTTGTTGCTTCGGAGAAAATGATGTCTTTTGCGATCGGTTCGCTGGTTCGAGCGCGAGGCCGGGAGTGGGTGGTCCTTCCCGAGTCCGAGGAGAACCTCTTAGTCCTTCGGCCGCTCGGCGGAACGGATGAAGAGGTTACCGGGATCTACCTGCCGATCGAAACTGTCGAACCTGCTTCCTTCGGCCTTCCGGATCCCGGCCAGCCCGGCGACTATCGCTCCTGCAAACTGCTGCGTGATGCGGTGCGCCTCGGCTTTCGCTCAAGCGCCGGACCCTTCCGCTGCTTTGCCCGGATCGGCGTCGAACCTCGCCCTTACCAGGTAGTGCCGCTACTGATGGCGCTCAAGCTCGATCCCATCCGTTTGCTGATTGCGGACGACGTCGGCATTGGCAAGACTATCGAAGCCTGTCTCGTCGCCCGCGAGCTGATCGATCGGGGAGAAGTGCGGCGCATGGTCGTGCTCTGCCCGCCGCAGCTGGCCGAGCAGTGGCAAGGCGAGCTGAGCCGGAAGTTCCACATCGAGGCTGAGCTCGTCCTCCCGAGCACGGCCACAAAGCTCGACCGCCATTGCCGCGTCGGCCAGTCCATCTTCGAAGTATTTCCTTTCCTGATCGTCTCGACCGACTTCATCAAATCCGACCGCCGCCGCGACGATTTCCTGCGCGCCTGCCCGGAGCTGGTGATCATCGATGAAGCCCATAGCTGCGCCTACAGTGGTGTGGGCGGGCGTGGCCGTCATCAGCGCCATGACCTGGTCAAGGGTCTCGCTTCGAACCCCGACCGCCACCTGATCCTGGTGACCGCGACTCCCCACAGCGGCAACGAGGAGGCGTTCCGGTCGCTCCTTGCATTCCTGGACCCGGTCTTTGCCGCCCTTCCCGAGGATCTGGCAGGGGCCGAAAATGAGCGGCACCGACGCCATCTGGCCGCCCATTTCGTCCAGCGCAGGAGAGGCGACCTCCGGCGCTATCTCGATGCCGACACGCCTTTCCCCGAGCGGGAAGACCGGGAAGAAAACTACCAGCTTTCCCCCGAATACAAAAAATTCTTCCAGCATGTTCTGAACTACGCCCGGGAAACGGTGATGGTCGAGGGGGACAACAAGTTCCGGCAACGCGTCCGCTGGTGGTCGGCCCTGGCTTTGTTGCGGTCGCTGGCCAGCAGTCCCGCTGCCGCGGCGGCCACCCTGAGAAGCCGCGCCTCCACGGCCGATGCCGCATCTCCCGAGGAAGCGGATGCCATCGGCCGTCGCACCGTTCTCGATCTCATCGAAGACGAATCCGCCGAAGGCATGGACATAATCCCCGGCAGCGACCCCGAGGATCCACAGAACGAAGGCGCGGTCAACCGGCGGCGACTCCTCGAGATGGCGCGCATCGCCGACAGCCTGAAAGGTGACGGCGACGACAAGCTCATCAAGGCAGTCAAGTTGGTCAAGGAACTGCTGCGCGAGGGATTCAATCCCATCCTCTTCTGCCGTTTCATTCCGACGGCCGAATATCTCGCCGAAGAGCTGAGACATAGGCTCTCTTCAGGAGTGGAAGTCGTCGCTGTAACCGGCACGCTGCCGCCCGCGGACCGCGAGCTGCGGGTGAGGCAGCTCGCCGCCGCGCCCAAGCGCGTGCTGGTCTGCACCGACTGCCTCTCGGAAGGCGTCAATCTCCAGGATCATTTCGACGCGGTCTTCCATTATGATCTGAGCTGGAATCCCACCCGGCACGAGCAGCGCGAAGGGCGGGCGGACCGTTACGGCCAGCCCAGCCCCAAGGTCCGCGCGCTGACGTACTACGGAACCGACAACCAGATCGACGGCATCGTCCTGGATGTCCTCTTGAGGAAGCACCGAACCATCCGCAGTTCGCTCGGGATCTCCGTCCCCGTTCCGGTGGACACGGAACAGGTCGTGGAGGCCATATTCGAAGGGCTGCTGTTGCGGGGGAAACCCGGCCAGCGCGAAGAGCAGCTCATGCTCTTCGAGGACTTCTTCAAACCGCAGCGCGAGAAACTGCATCGGGATTGGGATGCGGCTACGAACCGGGACCGGCGCTCGCGCACGATGTTCGCCCAGGAATCGATCAAGGTCGAGGAAGTGGCGCACGAACTGCGGGCGGCCCGGGATGCCATCGGCACCCACATCGACGTCGCCGCATTCACAAAGGAAGCCCTGCAGGCCTGCAAGGGAATCATCTCGGAGAACGGATTTATCCGTTTCGATCTGCGCGAAACCCCCAAGGCGCTGCGGGACATCCTCGGCGCCCCGGACATGTTCCAGGCGAAGTTCGAGCTGCCCGTGAAGGATGGAATCCTGTACCTGACCCGAACCCACCCGCTAGTTGAAAATCTTGCCGGTTACGTGATGGACACCGCCCTGGATCCGCTGTCGCAGGGTATCGCCCGCCGCTGCGGCGCCATCCGAACCGCCAGCGTGTCCCTCCGGACCACGGTTCTTCTGGTTCGCTACCGCTTCCACATCGTGACCATCAAGGGTGGGGAAGCGATCCCGCTGCTTGCTGAAGACTGCCGCCTGCTGGCCTTTGCAGGCCCGCCGTCCGCCCCGCAATGGCTGGAAAATGGCATCGCAGAGCGCCTGCTGGCCGTCAAACCGGAAGGCAACATCCAGCACGAGCAGGCATCCATTTTCATACAAAAAGTGATCGAGGGTTTTCCCACCCTCGCTCCATACCTGGAAGAAGACGCCAAGAACCGGGGAGAAGAACTGCTAGCCGCCCACAAGAGAATCCGCGCCGCCATCAAACAGACGCACGTCAGCTACCGTGTCGAGCCCAAGCTCCCCCCCGACGTTCTGGGCATTTATGTTTATTTACCCACTCAAATTCAATGAGGTCCGTGTTATCAAAAAATCGGGGTCGGAATCGGAATCGAGATTGAAATCGGGGTCGGAATCGAAAGGAATCGGACAATCTTCTTACATCCAAAAACCCGATCCCGATACCGATTCCGACCCCGAGCCCGAGAAACACCGTGACAGGAATCGAAAGGAGCGAATGACCTTCGGACATGAGAAACTTGATGTCTACCGCGCCGCCATCGAGTACGTTGGCTGGGCCTATCGACTGTGCGAACGGTTGAAAGCACATCGTAACGCCAAGGACCAGTTGCTTCGGGCCTCCCAAGCGATTCCTCTTAACATTGCAGAAGGCAACGGCAAAGCGACCGAAGGTGACCGGAGGCGCTTTTTCGAGATCGCTCGTGGTTCCGCCCTCGAATGCGGTGCCATCCAAGACGTTCTGGAAGTATGTTGTGCTATTTCGGCCCCAGAAAACGCCGAGGCGAAGATCCTCCTTGACCGAATCGTCGCGATGCTGACCAAACTCGGCCAGCGCGGCTACTCGATCCGAGAAGAAGCGGATGAATATGTCATCGATAAAGTCGATAGCGATCCCGGTCAAACAGCCTGAGCACTCATCATCGGGGTCGGAATCGGGATCGGAATCGGAATCGAAAAGAGTATTCACCCATCAAATCCACAAAGCCGATACCGATACCGATTCCGACCCCGACCCCGAGAAAACCGAGATTCTAGCAAGCTGAGAATATGCAAATCCGTCGCAGCGACGTATTCACGACCATCCGAACCGAAGGCGCCATCCTGCCCGCCGACCTCCTGCAGCGCATCGCCGAGGGTGACCGCCGCCTCGAGGGCCTCACCCCCGAGGATTACCACCTCGCCGGCAACGAAAAACTGAACGAAGCCGCCAACCGCTCCTGGAACCGCCTCCTCGGCGCCTGGCTGGCGTTCAAGGATGCCGCCCAGAAACTGCGCCCCGACGACCCCGGCACATCCGTGACGCGCGAACGCTGGCTGCTGATTCTTTTCCAGGAACTCGGCTACGGCCGTCTGCAGTCCGCCCGCGCCGCTGCAATCGACGGCAAGAGCTACCCGATCTCGCATTTCTGGAACCACGTCCCGCTCCATCTCGTCGGCCTGGGAACTCCCCTGGACCGCCGGACCGCCGGCGTCGCCGGCGCCGCGCGCAGCAGCCCGCACAGCCTGGTGCAGGAATACCTGAACCGTGCGGAGGGAAGCCTCTGGGGCATGGTCTCGAACGGCCTGAAGCTCCGCATCCTGCGCGACAACGTGAGCCTGACGCGCCAGGCCTACGTAGAATTCGAGCTCGAGGCAATGATGGACGGCGAGGTCTACTCCGACTTCGCCCTTCTCTGGCTTCTGTGCCACGAGTCGCGCTTCGAAGGGGAAAAGCCCGATGCGTGCCGCCTGGAGAAATGGTCCCGATTTGCCCAGGACCAGGGAACGCGGGCCCTCGACCAGTTGCGCGACGGCGTGGCGCAAGCGATCGAGGCGCTCGGCCGCGGCTTCCTGCACAAGGCAAACGTGGATCTGCGGGACAAGTTGCGCACGGGCGCGCTCGACAAGCAGGACTACTACCGCGAGCTTCTGCGCCTGGTCTACCGCCTGCTGTTCCTCTTCGTCGCCGAGGACCGCGACCTGCTCTTGCATCCGGCCGCCGGCATGCTCGCGCGCGAGCGCTATGTTCGTTTCTATTCGACCGCGCGCCTGCGCCGCCTCGCCGAAAAGCGCCGCGGCTCCCGCCACACGGATCTATTCGAGAGTTTGCGCGTGGTAATGAGCAAGCTCGGCAAAGACGAAGGCTGCCCTGAACTGGCCCTCCCCGCCCTGGGCAGTTTCCTCTTCTCGACTCAGGCGATCTCGAATCTCGAATCTCAAATTATTTCAAACAATGATTTCCTCGACGCCATCCGCGCCTTGGCCGTAACTTCGGAAGGAAAAGTCATCCGCCTGGTCGACTACAAAAACCTCGGCTCCGAAGAACTCGGCAGCGTCTACGAATCGCTCCTCGAACTTCACCCCGAGCTGAACCTGGACGCAGGCACGTTCGCTCTCTCCACCGCCGGCGGCCACGAACGCAAAACCACTGGCAGCTACTACACCCCAACGAGCCTAATCACCTGCCTACTCGACTCGGCCCTCGACCCGATTGTCAATGATGCGTGCAAAAACACCGATCCCGAAAAAGCGCTGCTCAGCGTGAAGCTCTGCGACCCAGCCTGCGGCAGCGGCCATTTCCTGATCGCGGCGGCACACCGGATTGCCAAGCGGCTGGCGGCCGTTCGCACCGGCGATGAAGAACCCGCGCCGGAATCCGTGCGCACCGCCCTCAGAGACGTCATCGGCCACTGCATCTATGGGGTGGATGTGAACGAAATGGCGGTGGAGCTGTGCAAGGTGGCTCTATGGATGGAAGCACTCGAGCCCGGAAAGCCCCTATCGTTCCTGGATCACCGCATTCGCTGCGGCAACAGCCTCCTTGGCACAACGCCTGCGCTTCTAGCAGCAGGAATTCCCGACGAAGCCTTCGCCCCGATCGAAGGCGACGACAAGTCGTTTGCCAGCTCTCTCAAGAGAAGAAACCGCGAGGAGCGCGCCGGTCAGATGGCCCTCCCCCTGGTTGCCGAGCCCGTCGCCGATTACGGAGGCCTGTCCGAAGAGATTACCTCTCTCGACAACGTGGAAGATTCCTCGATCGCTGGCATCCACGAAAAGCAGGGCCGCTATCGCCGCCTGAGCGAATCCCCGGAGTATCGCAGTGCTCAGCTCGCTGCAGATGCCTGGTGTGCTGCCTTCGTCTGGAAGAAGACAAAAAACGCCCCAGAGGCGGTCACACAGGATGTCCTCCGCCGCCTGATGTCCGATCCCGACCGAGTCCCGCAGGAAACGCAAGCGGAAATCGCGCGATTGGCCGCACACTACAACTTCTTCCACTGGCACCTCGCCTTCCCCGATGTCTTCCACATCTGGTCAGCCGAGCGTAGCCCCGAAAACCGATTGACGGCCTGCCATGGAGGATTCGATGTAGTCCTCGGAAATCCACCTTGGGTGCGGCAGGAGCTGCTAAAAGCCTCCAAATCCCTCTTTGTCACATTCGAAAGCTTCTGCAGCACGGTTGATTCGTCAGTTCTGTTCTTGGAGCGTGCTGTCCAAATCACGCTGACTGGGCGGCGAATCGGACTGCTGACACCAAACAAATGGTTTCGTGCAGCCTACGGTGAGAAGCTCCGAGCATTTCTGCGCGAGCATGCGCGAATTCATTTGCTGGTTGACTTTGGACATTCACGCAACCTATTTCCGGGACAGGACACGTTTCCGGCTGCAAGCGTACTGGAGCCTGTTCAGGAGCGCGTGCGCGATGGTGAGAATCTGCATTTTGTTCGTGCCCATGATTCCGACAGGGAGCATCGCTCTCTAGAGAAGCTGGTTGCAGAGCAGGCTTTTCGTATTGCACACGGCGACCTTCATCGAGATCGCTGGAAGTTGGCGAACGCCGAGGAGAACCGGCTGCTTGACCGGTTAATGAGAACGGGCCAGCCTCTCTCCAAATCCGTCGGTGCAATGCCCCTCAGTGGAATCAAGACTGGCCTGAATGAGGCCTACTATGTCAGCACAGAGGTACGCAATATTCTAGTTACCGAGGATCCTGCATGTGAGCCTGTTCTGAAGCGCTTCTTGCGCGGCCGAGATATCAAGCGTTGGACCAGCAAATGGGGCGACCAATGGCACATCGTAATCCCATCTAGCCGGAACCGAACGTGGCCCTGGTCCAGCGAAGTTGACGAAGATCAGGCCGAGCGCATTTTCGCTCAAACATACCCGTCGCTCCACGGCCATTTGATAGCCCTTAAGGAAAAACTTCAAAAGAGAACCGATCGCGGGTCATTTTGGTGGGAACTCAGATCATGCGAATACTATAACGCTTTTGACCAGCCCAAAATTGTTGTGCAATGCATTGCCTACTTCTCTCGGTTCTCCTTGGATATAAATGGGCACTACGTCAACAACAAAATTCTTTTGATTCCAAGCGGTGATCCGTATCTCTGTGGCATTCTAAACTCACGAGTTGCATGGTGGCTGATCAATCGAACATTTCAGCATATGAAAGATGACGGCCTCAGCATCGACATCCAGTTTCTTGTCGATCTCCCAATTCCAAGCACCTGTGTCGACAGGACGAGTGCAATTGCAGAGACAGTTCGAAGCCTGATGAGCAGCCCTGAATCGAATCATGCCGAACTCGAACTTCGCCTGAACGGCCTCGTCGAGGAGGCTTTCGAAGTGACACCCGAGGAGCGGCAGATTTTAGACAATTCGCTTCCTCCGCGTGATCCGATCGCGATTCTGACAACCGCATCCTCGAATGATGTCCCGAAGGCTTTGGATGATTGATTCTGCCGACTTTCTGCCAGAGGATTTTGATATGGACGAAAATGCGGACGCTCACCCATCTGTGATGGTAGGTTGACCATGATCGTTTAGGAAAACAGGTGAGCGCCCCCAGTTTTCCCAGTTTTCACCTTGCAAGGGAATTGGGAGGAGCGGAATGATAAGTAAAGTCAAGCTGATCAGGAACATCGGCAAATTTTACCATTTTGCGTGCCAAGCTAATCAACTGGACTGGCACAAACAGACCTTCCTTTTTGCTCCGAATGCATATGGCAAATCAACCCTAGTAAATGTCTTCCGCTCGCTGCGGGATAACAATCCGAAGATCATTCGAGCGCGTAGAACGCTGAACAATCCCGCCCAGCCAGAGGTTGCCATTGTCATTGACGGCGAAAACTTTACCTTTAATGGTGTGAAGTGGAATAAACCATACTCAGCAATCCGGATTTTTGATGTCCCCTACATTCGCGCCAACATTCTGACCGATGAAATTGAACATGAGCACAGGAAGCAAATCCATAAAATCATAATCGGTGCTCAAGGAATAATCTTGGCGGAAGATCTCGCCGACCTGAAAGCCAAGGAGAAAGCGAAAAGCCAGGAGGTTTCGAACCTTGCAGCTGCATTCACGGGTTCCGGTTTCGCGACTTCCCTAGATACCTTCATTGCGATCCCGGCATCCGAAGAAACTGCTGTTGGTGCCCGCATCCATCAACTGGAGCAGGACATTAGGTCCAAGGAATCCGAAACCCAAATCCGAAGTCTTGAATTGCCACACGCCCTATTCGCGCCGGCTTTTGATGTTGGTGCTGTAAAAGCAGTTGCTGCTCAGAGGCTTGCAGCCGCTCATGAAGAGGCGGAGACGCGCGTCCTCGCGCATATAGACCGGAACGTCAAGTACAAAGATCAAGCCAAGGACTTCATCCGGCAGGGACTCGATCTGCAACAGGTCAACTGCCCATTTTGTGGACAGGAATTGACGCGCGCAGCTGATCTCTTATCGGCATACAGGGATTACTTCGACGATGCGTTCCGCAGATTTCAACAGAATCTCGCCATCCAGGCCCGTGCCCTTGCTGCTATGAATATGGACAACGCCCTAACCTCGATGCTTTCCACGCACAACGCCAACCTCACGACGTTAAATCAGTGGAGCCTGTTCATTGGTGTTGAGGCCTTGCCCGATGCCGCTGGATTTGTCGAGAATTCCCGGCCGAAATTGGTCAAGTTGAAAATCCACATTCTGGCCGAACTTGAGAAAAAGCAGAAAGATCCCGCCCGCGAGATCGATCTGGCGCCCTTCGACTTGCTGGCCACCGAGCTTTCGGCTCTTGAACGCCATGCCGAATCCTACAACGGTGCCGTAACCGAGTTCGCCACTAAAGCGAAAGGCTATGTTGCGAACTTACCAACGTCGGATGTCCCTACCATTCGGCAGACACTAGCAAGGGAATCTGAGATCCAGAAACGGTTCACGCCTCAATGGAAGAAGTGGGCTGCAGATTATCAAACCGCAAAGATAGCCGCCGATGCCCTGCTCGCTCAAAAGAGCACCAAACAGAAGGAACTCTCCGAGTATACAAAAGACATTTTCGCAACCTACCAGGATCGCATTAACGAGTTGCTTGTAGGAATGGGGGCCGATTTCGCGATCACCGGCCTGACTGGCAAGACGGATGAACGTGCAAATCAATCTTACAGCGACTTTGCGTTCATGATTCTTGAAAAGCCGGTTCCGCTCACCTCACGTCAAGATGACGGGGCTTGTTTCGAGAATACGCTCAGCGAAGGTGACAAAAGCACCCTGGCCTTTGCCTTTTTTATCGCAGCCCTAGAAAAGACACCGGATTTGGATAAGCAAATCGTCATTTTTGACGATCCACTCTCGAGCCTGGATGAAAATCGACGCCACGCAACTGCCTCTCTTCTCTTGGAGATTTCTCCCAAACTGCGGCAACTCTGCATCTTTACCCATAAGAAAGACTTCCTTGAAATATTGTTCGACAAGATATCGAACAACAAAGTCCTGCAAATCCGTTCCGACAGGAAGAATGGGAGCCGACTGGAGGTATTTGACGTTGAAGAAAACCGCAAGAGTGACTATGTTCGGATGGTGGAAGAAATGGAACGCCATGCGGTCGAGGACTTCGGCCCAACCCCCGAAACGATCCAGGGAAATATTCGCAGGATTTTCGAAATCGTTCTCAAGACAAAGTACTACCGGCCATTGATAGTGGACATCAGGGCAAGAAAATGCTTCTCGAAACTGCTCGAGACCCTCTTTGAAGCGAATATTCTCGATGCAAAGCTGCAGCCAAAGCTCTTTGAACTGTGCGAGGTAACCAACGGACCTCATCATGGTGAGATTGTAGATGCGGCATCGAGGAAACTAACACGTGATGAACTTATCCCGTTGATTGGTGATGCATTTAAACTCCTTGAAAGCCTGTGAAAATGAGATTCGCTAAGCGGACTTCGGGAAAGAAAGAATCCAAGCAGCCTGCCAAATCCCGATTCTCTTTTCCCGTCGGGAAGGGATGCTCATCGCGACTCCTATCGGAAGAACTCTCAAGCCAAGCTGCTCGTCCAGGCTGCGATCGTCTCTTTGACGCAAAATGCTGTCTAACAAAGCGGGGGGGGGCCGCTGAAACAATGAGCGATAACGCAAAGAAGCTGGTAGAAGAAACATGCGCCTTTGCTCGTTACCTATCCTGGGCGGATCTGCTCAATACGCTCTTTGAGGAGGAGTTAGGCAACGAGCCTCCAATGGATGATGTAGCCGCCTTGCGCAAGCACAAGTGGAGGTGGTTTGGTCTGATGTGTTACTGGTACGCGAGCCTACAGGTCGTAATCTCGGCCTGGGATCATTTACAGTTCACGGACCCTGTAATTGATCGCCTGCTAGCAAACCCTAAGGACTATCGGACACTTTTCCGGCGATATCGCAACGGCGTACTTCACTTTCAGGATTCGCTCTTGGATTCAAGGTTTGTTGAGCTTATGAAACAAGGAACCGAGTGTGTCTCATGGGTTCGCGCACTGCACGGCGAATTGGTGAGGTTTTTCTCCGAGCACCTCGCGCGTCTGGCAGTCGCCCAGGACCAGCTATCCGATCTTCGGGATGGAATTGAACGCATCGTTTACTGGTATCCGTATCACGAAGACCCTCATATCGAATCGCTTGAGCTCACGGTGGTACATGCACGCGAGGCGCTCAGACGGTATCCAGACGATGCTTCCGGTCAACGTTGCGAACTGGAGCAAGCTCTTAAGTCTGGGGAAGCAGCCCTCCAGGAAGGTCGTCGAAATTGGGAAAAAATGCGTGCCCATATTCTCCGGGAAGCTGGAATTGAGTAAAACTACAGTGCAATCAGGCACCTCAACAGACACCCAAGCAACGGCCCGTTGAACTTTGGGTCGAGCGCGAACGATGTGGAAATATAATGAAGTCGAAGAACAAAGTGCTAAGGGGACTTCCTTCGTCCCCTCTCTAATGGACCGCAATCAACGATTACCCTGCCGGGAATACAGTTCACAGAGAAAAGGCCCAGCCAGGAGAATTCCAGAGAGGGCATTCTGATGCGCATTGACTTCTCCGAGAAAACCAAGGAAATATTAGCCGCTCGAAGCGGTTATCGGTGCAGCATTCCGGCCTGCAACCGTCAAACCATCGGCCCTGGGGCTTCAGCCAGCGAAGTCGCGAGCAATGGGGTCGCGGCACATATCTTTAGCGCGTCTCCAGGCGGACCTCGGAGCCAAGGGGGGCTTACAGAAGATGAGCTCTGCCTTCCCGAAAATGGCGTTTGGTTATGTGCCGACCACGCGCGCCTCGTTGATGCCAATCGAGGGGACGCGTATCCCCCTGCTCTCCTGCTTAGTTACAAACACCTCCAGGAGGCTCGTTCAGCACGCGAGCAACGCGGTATCCATGCTCCCTTCCGGTGGCTGCATGAAATGCGATTGATTCGCACTCCACTCTTACAGGAGAATCAGAACATATTATTCGGCAAGCTCAATATGATCGTTGGGGACAACGGCACGGGCAAGACCGCCTTGTGCGAGTGGGTCTCAGCATTCGCAACGCTTGAGTGGATCGAAGGGTGGCGTTCGGGACAAACGATGCTGCATCCCATCATTGCAGAGCTCAGTTATTTCGATCCAGAACCTCATGTTGCTGCCATTACGATTGGGAATGATAGATCACTTGCATATCAACTGGACGGGGTGGCTGTACCGCTGAGTCCGCTGCCGATAAGGGTTGTCTTTCCTCGGGAGCCCAAATTCACGGACACGCGCGGCTTGGACGATCTCGGCTTTCTCTCAAAGCTGCTGTCTCTCGATGCGGCGCTCATCCAGAATCTAGCTTCCGAAATAAACGGATGTCGGGCCAGCTCAGTGAGAAATCTCCGATTCATAAGCGAAAATGATGAGGTGCATTTACTCGTAGACGTCGATGGCACAATCCCAGGTCTAGCGCTGAAGAGATTGTCAGGAAGCGAGCAAAATCGTGTGCTCATAGAGTTTGCAATCGCTATCTGCCGAGTTCTGGGCAAATATCAATCCACGCTGCTGATCCTTGACCCCCACATGACGAGTTTCGATAAAACATGGTTTGAACAGTACAGCTCCCGCCTCTCGGATCCTGAAATCCCGTTCCAGACGATGGCCGTCATTCCATCGGGAAAGTTAAACATTAACGATCTTCGCTGGTTTGGCTGGGAGGTAATTCGTGCCAAAGGAACACCACCTACAGTAACTTTGGATCAAAACATTAGATGATGGCCTTATGCGTGATTCAAATACATTTGGAGCATTCGGAATCAAATAAGGGGGGACAGGCTGCCATTTCACCAAATATCCTGAGAGGATCCGCCTCGTTTCGAATCAATGCGGAGCACACTGAAACCGCGACATTGAGGTAGAAAAACTTCTCGCCTCCACAATTGGTGAAAGTAGCTTGTCCCCGATTTGCGATTTGCCGCCAAGATGTGGCGGGAGATCGGGATTAGACCCGGGATAATGATACGGAGCGGGGCCGGATATGAACGGATGATATGGATACCCCAGATGAGGCTTCAGAGGGCTGGGAGGTTTTTTTCGCAACGAAATGAGCCGCGACAATATTGGTGAGGAATGCCCAAAGGCTGGACGGACAAGCACGAGTATAAATTATTGAAGGGCAGGTTAGCTGCCATGGACGACCGGGTGTTCGAGCGGGCTGTTCTGCCCTTGCTTCGGATCATTTGGCCAAAGGCTATTGGCCCGCCGGCGCGCCGGACCTTCGATCGTTCTGGTGTCGATCACCTCGTCTGGTCGGACAAACCGCCGCATACGCTTGTCGTGCAGTGCAAGGGCTTCCAGGCCCTTGAATGGGAGATAGGACAAGACCAGATCCTTCAGTGCGTGGATTCGATCCGCAGTTTCCATGAGAGCGGGCTTACGGCGGCCACCTATCTTCTTGTGCACAACCGCATAGGAAAGGATAAACGGTTCCGGGATACCATCCAGAAAGAGCTGATCCGGCTAGTGGATGCCGGCAAAGCTCATCGGGCTGAACTTTGGGATTTGGACCGCCTTTTGAAATCAACATTCGCCGCGATGTTCGAGCGGGTCAAGCGAGCGTTCGCGTCGCGAAACCTCTCCATATCTAAAATCTATGCGGACGTAGAGCCAGACCTCTGCGATCCGATCAGCGAGGTACCCCTGCAGATCCGCTGGCTCATCGCCGACCAGTACCGCATGCGATCATCATCGGAGGAACAACCGAGAATTGGGGATCCTGCGGAGGAGCTGCTTAATATCCGATCGAACCTCTGTATCCTTGTCGGATATGCAGGCTTCGGCAAAACAACGACTACATTGCGAATGGCGAAATATCGTGAGCAGCGAGTTGTGTACGTTCCAGCCGCAATCTTTTCTCGTCGATTGAACGGCACGAAAGACTTACTGCAGCAATGTGTTGACACGGATGAACTTTTGACCGAAAGCGACGAGAATGATGGTGAGACGTGGCGGCGCGTAGCCCGAGCAGCCATTGAACATCTCTTTAAGATGGACGAAGGATCGCTGGTTCTGCTGATTGATGGCCTGGACGAATCGGTGTTCTTCAACCGGCGCGGTGGTTTGCAGCAGCTGTTTAATGCTCTGCGATTGGTCCGTAGCCGGATTGTTCTGACTGTCCGAAAGGAGTACTGGGATGCTCGCATAGCCGATTTCGAAACCTCGGTTGGCACAATCACTAACCGCGATGACAGGATCCGCAACCAGAAAATCGCGTTCATTGAACTGCTGCCTTGGCGCGATGATCAAATTGTCGGCCTAGCCAGACGCTTCTGCGACACGCTATCCGACCCGGAATCGGTGGACCGCGTCCGACGCTTTATTGAAGCAATTGATAATGGCGACTATGCAGCGATTTACGGCGATATTCCACGTCGTCCACTGTTCCTTCGATTTATTCTTGAGACTGTGGCAACTCTCGGCGTCCACGCGGTGGATCGGGCCCAGTTATTTCTAGAGTGGGCGCGTCTCAAGATCTGCCGAGACGTGTCGCGGCCAGCGCAGCTGGGCGGAAACCGGATACCGATCGTAGCAGATGAGGAGGGAACCGACGCCACCATGGAGCTGGCGTTTCTAGCCATGGGGTGGGCAGCGCGATGGATGACGGCCACATACGACCGAAAGCTGCAACTGCTGCCGTCGTGTCCGGCGGAAACGGTGTTGGCGTCCTCACCAAGACTTGCCGCGTGTCGCGACGTAACGGGGCTGCTACTCAACAGTTTGCTGATTCCGGCACGCCCGAGAGCTTCCCCCGAGCCGCTTGAACTGGCGTTTGCGCATCGTGCATATCAAGAGTACTTTCTTGCCCGGTTCCTTCGCGAACAACCGGGGGTTTTCGGAGATGTGGAGATTCCGGAACCCGTGAAAGAGTGGTTGCGGCTGCTGGAGCATCGACCGGCACATTCGTCGAGCTCGCAGTTGGTCGACTGATAGCCCGGCATCCCTCCGAGCGGCAACCTGGGACGGTCGGCCAACGGCGGAAACGCTTTGATTGAGTTTGAGATATGTGATTTCGCATCCTGAGGAACCCCTTGCATCCAAAAAGGGGGTCGGAATTTGATAATGAGTGAAGATTTTCGATCTCTTCGTTTTTCTGTAAGACAGCCCTTGATTGCGGGGGTGGCACGACACGAACTTCAATCGCATTAGCGCGATATCGGCAGGGTTTGATCACAGTCGATACCGAGGAAAGGCAGCGCATAGCCGCCAATGTCGGTTGGGTAAAATCGATTGGAAACCGCTGAAATATTAGTAGCGGGAGGGAGGCCGTTCGATGACTAACTACAGTGGTGAAGAGAAAGCGAGAGCTGTGGATTATTTAATCGCTCTGCGCAAGGACCTCGTTCGCGATTTCATGAGAAATTATGATTTGCGACTCGCTGGGACTAAGGTCGAACTACGATCGGCCATCGAAACCGCGATTGCTGATGGCTCAGTTCGATTCTCCGATATCGTTGAATACCTCGACGTTCACGAACCCTGGAACAAGCAACATATTTATCCCCTTAACGGTCCGGAGGGCGAAATCTCTCAATGGCGGCGGCCTCAATTCATCCGCGACCTACTATCACGCCATAACCTTGAACGTACATTAAACTCTCACATCGCGGCAATACTGCCAAGGGAATTGCGTGTTGTCAGGTTTATGCATTCCCTCGACCATCTTCGAATTACCGCGGTTGCAAGACGGGAGGGCACTTATCGTTCGGCAGAGTATGATGAAGAGAAAGAGCTTCCGAATGGCCTTTTACTCGAACTGCGCGCATACGTCCGGGAAGTCGTACGAAATATCGTTGCGCTCGATTGGGATTTGGCTGGGAACGAGGCAATGCTACAGATCGGGCAACTGCCGTCTGGAGTGTCGTACGAGGAAGTAAAACAAGACTTCGCGAAGCTACTGGCACCATGGTTGGATCTCACGCGCTTTCGGGCAGTCGATTTGCGTTCGACCATTCGGCATCTTCATGAACGGGAGGAGGCAGGAAGCACCGAAACGATGTCTACAGCGATTGATTATGAAACCCAAGGCGGACGGCGATTCGCCGCCCGAGGCGGTTCCTCATACACTCCGCTCCTCGGTGAAACAGTTACCGACGACGCACTTCGTCGAGTTCGGCAGGTGAGTTCTGGCCGCCTTGGAAATGTCTACTGGTTGCCAGCACCTGGCAACCCCATAATAACAAGGGTTCACGTGTATATCATTTCTGAACATGGGCGCGTCAACATTACCATGCCGCAGTCAGAAGAGGTTATCCGCTATGTTGTGGGAAGAATTCGGGCACATGCGCAACAAGTATCCGCAGCTGGTTCATGAGTTTGATGCGGTAGCAAAGGCCATTGAGGCCGGCGGTCCGGGTGCGGCGCTTTCTGAAGATGTTATTGCGGATCTATCAGTGACGCGCCGTGAAGGTGTTCTTTTCCTCCTGGAAGCCTTGGCTGCGCTCAACATTCTGAAACAGGAAACCGTTCTCATTTGTCGCTGTGGTGAGGTCCTGGATGTTCGAGAGTTCGAACAGATGCCCCGTGTTTGCGCGGTGTGCGAAGTGGATTTGATCGATGTGCCACCTCATGAAAGCCGGCGATGGGTAGTACAAATGGATTTAGGTCGAAAATCGGCAAATGAACGAATTGCGGAGGAGAGGGCAGGTAAAGCCAGAATTGCAGTCATTACGGCGCTGCCGAAAGAGGCTGCGGTAATGAAGGTAATGATGGACGACCTCATGCCGCTTGTGCGTCGCACTGCTGAGAGGTCTCGAGTTTATGATGTGTGCGAGACTCCTGCTCTCCAAGGCACACACTGCATTCTTCATATGTGTTTGGGCGACATGGGGAACAATGCTGCCGCTTCCCGGGCGAGTTTGGTCCTCGAACAATTCCCGCTCATTGAGCACATTGTTATGCTCGGAATAGCAGGAGGTGCGCCAAATCCTACAAATCCGGCGCAGCACGTGCGTTTGGGAGACGTGGTGGTATCGGATCGCCACGGGATCATTCAATTTGATTTTGTCAAGCACGAGCGAGATGAGATCATCATCCGCAATCGGCCGGTTCCGCCCGCCGCCCAACTCCTCGATGCAGTCGCTGCCGTGGCAATAGAAGTTGCAGCGGGCAGGCGCCCCTGGGTGCAATACCTGTCACGGAAACCAGATTTAGCGACCTATGGCCGTCCCGACGCATCGACAGACGTCTTAATCAAGACCACCGATCCGGCTTGTGTTATAGCGCACCCTATTGATCCGGACCGCGTGGAGGGAGAGCCGAGAGTTTTTCTCGGACCGATCGCCTCATCCAATTCTCTGCTTAAGAATCCGGTGTTCAGAGATCAACTGCGAGATAGATACACAATAAAGGCTGTCGAGATGGAATCCTCTGGCATTGCTGACGCGACGTGGGAAAGGGGCGCAGGATACTTGGCAATAAGAGGGATTTGTGATTATTGCGATCAGTCCAAAGGCGATGCCTGGCAGAACTACGCTGCATTAGCCGCGGGGGCATATCTGCGCGCCTTATTGGAATTGGTCCCAGCTTTGGCATTCTAAGCCTAAGATTTCGTTGGCAAATGCCGTCAATGGAGCCGTAGTGCCTAAAATTTTGCAGGAGAGCGCAAAAACATGGCGACCAGGCGATCATATTTTCAAGGTCGAGGCCTCATAATCGAAACCTGGATCGGGAGATAGGATACTAATCGACTTTAGAATAGCGCATAGATTGCGGTCCGTATTGCCTGTAGCCTAAAAATGTCATCTCCTTTTATCGGAGGCTTGTTTGGTGAAGATATGTCAGGGACTGAGAAATGGGCGTAGCATTATTTATGCCCATAAATGATATGAATGCGGCTTTCAGGCTACGCGGTATCCCGTTGGGCAAGGTGAAAAGCCGCGCCATTGTCCTACGACAACTTCAACGAAACAGGAGGACCTGTGGACCGATCAAGAATATTTGAAGAACGTGTGGCCACCTACTATCGGACATTAGGAGCCAGATCGGTGCTGCATGATTGTAGCCTTGCAGGTCAGCAGGTGGACGTTTATATCGAGGAAGATACTCCTTCAGGCCAGCTGATGAGGACAGCCATAGAGGCCAAATATCGTTCAAACCCTGTCGGGGTCAATTTCGTCAGGAAAGCCGATGAGGTCTTTACCTACCTCAAAAGCAAGGAGCTTTTGGATCGATACATAATCGTCAGTTCGTCCGGTTTTACGCGGGCATGTCGGGAGGCAGCAAAGGCATCGGGAATCGTGTTAGTTGAAATTGCCGATCTTGAAACCGCTGTTGCGCGCACCAGGCTGGGTGGGCGGTCTTCGCCAGTTCCGACCGAGATGGAGCTTCTCCGATATCGCGATGTCAGCCGAAGGACTTCGCCGCCCAATAGGACCGCAGGTGTAGCTCGCCCACTGCTCGCCAAAAAGTTGTCAGAAGCCCATGATGTTCCGGTGACGGTTGTGCTCGCCCCCCCAGGATACGGAAAAACATATCTTCTATCTGATTTCTATCAAAGTCACTCGGATGCATGTCTTTGCACTCTTGTCCAAATTAGCTTTTCCGGATCAAATATCCTAGCCATGGTCTGACC
>CAYGWQ010000011.1:0-39452 GCA_964353465.1 uncultured Acidobacteriota bacterium
TGATCTTTCTCGGGATCCTGCTCTTCCTGGTGGCCCAAAGCCTGATTTCGGGACTCTGGTTCGTTCTTATTGGCTTGTTTATGAAGCAGTCGGCGATCGGCAGCTATCAGGCGGTCGTCCTCCGTGAATCGCTGGCCGGCGTCCAGGTCCGCCAGGTGATGAAAGCGGAGGTCGTTACCGTGGACTGGCTGATTTCATTGGAACAGCTGGTGCAGGACTACATCTATAAACACAAGTTCACCGAGTTCCCGGTCGTCAATCGCGATGAGCTGCTCGGCATGATATCCCTGGCCCAGGTGAAAGCGGTTTCGAAGGAATTGTGGACGTTTAAACAAGTCCGCGATATCATGACCCCGATCGAACAGGTGCCACACCTCAATCCTGCGGACGATGCGACCGAAGCTTTCCGGCGTATGGTGACGGATGACCTGAGCCTTATGCCGGTGCTGGAGCAAGGCAGGCTGGTCGGCATCATTTCGCGCCGGGACCTCCTAAACCTGTTCAAGATCAAATCGGATTTGGGCATTTCCTGATCAATTCCCTTTTTCCCTGGGAGGGATCATGCTCGCTTCGATCCTGCTTCCGCTTGCCGAGTGGCACCAATCTGCACACGCGCAGGATTATGCTTTCTGGCTGGCGAAAAAATGCGGCGGTCACGTCCGGGGGCTGGCCGTAATCGACGTCAAATCATTTGAGATCCCTGTATTGGGCACAGCCGACGGCTTTATGCCCTCTGTCGTAGCTCCCCCCGTGGCGGAAAGTCATGCGCTTCTGGAGGAGCTGACCAGGATCGCCAGGGATCGCGCCGATCGCTTCGCGCGGGCAGGTGCAGAAGGCGGATTGTCGTGCTCAACTGAGATAAGGATCGGAATTCCGAGTGATGTAATTGCGCAGGAAGCCGTAGCCCACGACTTGGTGGTCATGGCACGCAGCGGTTATGGCCGGGTGACCAGAAGCGATGAAACTCAAGTGGATTCCCTGGTTTCGGGAGTGATTCGCAGCTCGATCCGGCCCGTGATGGTGGCCGGCAAGGCCTTCCCGGCGAGCGGCGCCATCAGGAGCTTAATTGTGGCTTTCGATGGCAGCGTCCACGCTGCGCGCGCCCTGAGCGTAGCGGTGGAACTGGGCTCCGGTTTTGGCGTAGAATGCCTGCTGGCGACCATAGCGCCTGCCGAGGAGGCGGGGCATGAGATCCTTGCTCCAGCGGAGGCTTTTCTCCGCCATCACGGCGTGATGCCGAAGAAAAAAGTGGTGGTCGGTTCGAAACCGTCCGAACTGCTCTGCGATATCGCCCGCGCTGCAGGATCGGATATCTTGATCATGGGGGCTTACGGGCATAGCCCTATCCGGGAAGTGCTCTTCGGGAGCACGACGGAGCGCGTCCTCAATCATTGTGAGGTGAACGTAATCCTTCAGTCCTAGCCGGCTTGAGTGACGAGTTTTGTTGCTTCGCCGGGAGTTTCCTCATAGAATCTCAGTACCTTTGAAAGTTGTGAAAAACCGGCTATGAACCTCCCCAACAGTTTGACTCTGGCGCGCATTTTCCTGGTGCCGCTGGTCGTCGTGGTTCTGCTCACCCGACCGACAGAAATCCAGACCTGGGCCATCTGGGGGGTATCACTGTTTCTTGGGGCGGCGCTGACTGACCTGCTCGATGGCTATCTGGCGCGGCGCCGCAGACAAGTGACCACGCTCGGCCGGCTGCTCGACCCTATCGCGGACAAGCTCTTGATCTCTTCGGCGCTGGTCTCTCTGGTTCAGCTGGAGCTTGCTCCCGCCTGGATGGTTGTAATCATTATCGGACGGGAATTCGCGGTCAGTGGACTGCGCAGCATTGCAGCATCCGAAGGGTTTACCATCGACGTTTCCACTCTCGGCAAGGGGAAAATGGTGCTTCAGGTGGCGGCTGTCGTGGGATTGATACTCGGGCGTGCGCACCGGGGATGGGTCATGCAGACCGCGAAAGTCCTCCTCTGGGCCGTTGCGCTGCTCGCCCTGATATCGATGGTACAATATTTCCGCGAATTCTGGTCCAAGCTGGACAACAGCATCAAGCATCGTGAAACCCGCCGCCTGCGCATTGTAGAGCGGAGGCGTCACATCAGGGCAGAGCGGAGAGAACTCAGGCGCCTGCGCAAGCTGGAGCGTCTTAGAAACGCCCAGTTGGATGGGGAAGCGCCTACGGTGAGCAGCCTGAGGGATTCGCCCTAATGCGCCTGGCGCACGCCGGAGCATCCGCTGGTGGTCCAATTTCTTAAATGTCGATGGAACCGTCGAAACCAGTTCTGGGAGAATCCGCTTGCAAGGAACTCCTTGCGCTGGCAAGGAATACACTGGAGAGCTATTTCTCTACCGGACAGGTCCCTGCTTACCAGGCCGGGAATCCCGAGCTGCTGAAAGGCGGCGCTGCTTTCGTATCCCTGCATTGCGGGGAAGAGCTGAGAGGATGCATAGGCCTGCTGTCGGATGAGGGGGAATTGTGTCGGACCGTGCAGCGCTGCGCGCTCAGTGCCGCCTTGGAAGATTCGCGCTTCAAACCTGTCACGCTTGAGGAGGTAGCCGGATTATCCATTGAAATCTCGGTTCTCTCGCCGCCACGACGCGTCACGGATGTGCAGTTCATTGAAGTGGGAAAACACGGACTGATCATAGCCCGCGGCGGCCAGCGCGGGTTGCTGCTTCCTCAAGTAGCCGCCAAATACAAATGGGATCGCCAAACCTTCCTGTCCCAGACCTGCCGGAAAGCTGGCCTCCCCGCCAATGCCTGGAGCCAGCCTGACACGGTAATTCAGATCTTCGAGGCGCAGGTCTTTTCCGAGTAGTGGTTGCGGAAGAAATTCCCACAATCTGTCCGAAGAGTTTTCCCCTTCGCGCCCGCCGTTCCATATGCCCGGCAAAATGCTGAAAGGACACGGAGAGTTTTGCTTAAGACATGTTATAGCTTGCCGCAGTCCTGGCCGATATGAAGCTTGGAGTGCGGCGACAGACAGCGCGGCGCGTCGGCGGGGAGGCGCGCTGCGAGGATGTTCGCCCGTCGCGACTGGTTCAGCATGTGGATCTTGTCGGCGCCGTCTGATGGCGTGCGCCACTTATCAATGGCTATATCGAGTCTGGGCCTATGACGAACTGCGGACTGATGCCGATGGCCGATTCCATCCGCGTGGTCATCATCGATGATCAGACGCTTTTCCGTGTCGGCATTAAATCCTTGATGGACAAAGGCAAGGCTCTCACCTGTGTAGGAGATGCCGGCAGCCGGTCCGAAGCTCTGGCGGTGGTCGAGCGCACTCAGCCCGATGTGATCCTCCTGGATATATACCTCAGGGACGAATGCGCTCTCGACTTCTTTCCCGAGTTGTTGGCGTCGGATGGCGACGCAAAGGTATTGATACTGACCGGTAACCGGGACGAGGGACTGCAGCGGAAAGCCATGCGGATGGGCGCCAGAGGACTGGTCATGAAGGATCAGCCATTCGATGTGCTTGCCAAGGCGATTCAGAGAGTCTGCGCCGGCGAAATGTGGCTTGATCGCTCCATGACGGCTGCGCTGATCGAGGACCTATCCGGCAGGCAGGAAGCGCTAAAAACCGATCCTGATGCGGCCAAGATCGAGACGCTCACAGAGCGTGAGCGCGAGGTGATTACCGCGGTGGGTGATGGATTGAAGAACAAAGATATCGGGGAACGGCTGTTCATAAGCAATATCACGGTGCGTCATCACCTGACATCGATCTACAGCAAGCTGGAAGTTACCGATCGTCTGGAACTTATCATCTACGCCTATCGCCACGGCCTGGTTCCGATCCCTGGATAGTCTTTGCCGCGAAACTCCTTAGCCCTCCATCCTGGACTTGGACTTCGACCTGGACGTGGACTTGGACGTGGACATGCACGGATAAAGAGCGATCTGGTAAATGTTATATCTGGAAGGTTTACCTCGGACAGGACCGTCCACGTCCGCGTCGAGGTCCAAGTCCAGGTCCAAGCTGCTCGCTCGGTTTCTCGATGTAACCAGCGAGTTGCGCGACAGATACTCGGTTGCCGGGATGGCGATATTCCCGCCTGCCCATGCCTCCATTCTACAGGTTCAGATAAACCGGTAGCCCTTGATCGCAATGGCAAACCCGAGGCGTTGGTCGGGTTGAAGTTCGGTCCGCAGGACTGCGCCCCGCGCGGCCACAACCGCTGCCCTTCCGGCCGCGTCCGGAGCCAGACTTAACCGGATGCGGATCATGATGCGCGTCCATGTACGAATATCCTGCGTGGCCCGCAAGTAGAGGCCCCCGGCGCCAAGGTTGTCCAGCTCGGCTTCGAATTGCAGGCGTTCCCCTGCGGCCGAGATTCCGCGGACCCGTATGGGGAAAGGGGCGGAGATCCGCAGTGTGCGCCTGCGCTCAGAGTTACCATGAAAACCTGTCTTGCGGGCGCAAACGGTCGTTTTTGGATCTGCCACATCTTCCTCCCGACGTACGATGGCCAAGCGACGCATGTATACGGCGTCACTCGCCATTCGGGAATCATGTCCTTACGCCTGGTTGGATGCGCGCTGGCCTCTGCGCCAATAGGCAAATGCCAGGCCTCCCAATCCTGTGCCCAACAAGATAAAACTGCCTGGTTCCGGAACAGGATCGGGATTGGCTTCTGTGGTCAGCGTGAAACCGCCTCCATTGTTATTCCACTCCCATCCGTCCATGGTGCCGAGATACAGGCTGGTTGCACCGGTTGGGACAATAATCTGTTGCTGCAGCGGATCTGTACCACTCGTCAGCCCGTTGCCGATATAAAACACCTGTTGGAGAAGCGGGGACAGGGCGAGATAGTCCTGCGACGCCTGGGTGCTGAAGTCGAGGGCCGGCGGGGGTGGGTTCAGGTCCGGCTGGTCGGGTCCCAAAAACAGGCCGAGCAGTGAGTTATGGGGAGCGGTGATATCCGAGATGCCGTTCTGCGCCCCCTGATAGTGATGCCGCAAGCCCAAAGTCGGGTCGAGGTTGCCATCGGGACCCTGAAATGCCTGTTGAGGCCCGTTTCTAACCGCGCCGGTCACGTTCGTGAACAGCATGATTTCTCCGGGCACGATCGGCAGGCCGACCCGTACCGGGGATTGGGGACCGGCGAAGTCGACAACAGGAGTTCCTGGTGCAAATCCGCTGGCACCGGAGCCTGTGGGCATGCCGGCCAGCCACATGTCCGAAGTCCCGGGTACGGTTATGACGATCGAATCCGCGAAGGCCGGAACTGACATGCAAACCAGGCAACTAAGGAACGCTGCAAAAGCGACGGTTGCGCGACAATTTTTCATGGTGTACTCCTTTTCCATAGGCAATACCTTACGCTGATCCAAGAAGTTGTGCATCGTCAGTGCCGACCAATCTTGATGGGATAGAGAGCCCTTTTTTTTAGGGCGAAACTGCGCTATTTATACCGTGACCCCGGGCACAAATATGCCGGCGACGCATCGGCCGTGTTGACACAAAGCCAATGTTTCCAAGGTGTTGTTTTAAAGAGGTGGGATCACAGGCCGATCTCGGACCATGCTTCGCGGGTTGTCTTCTGCTCGCGGCTGTTGGCGCCGAATATCTCGCCGGCGGCGCGCACCGTCAGGTTCATGGCATCCGCAAATGTAGAGTTGGTCCGCAGTTTCTCGCATAGAGCCCGATACCAAATCCGACCTGCCTTCTCCCAGGCGAAGCCGCGCAGGCGGGCTGCGAGTTGATAAAAAGCCTGGTTGGGAATCCCGGAATTGATGTGCACGCCGCCGCTGTCTTCTACGGTATGCACGTAGTCGCGCATATGGCCGGGTTGCGGATCCTTCCCGAGCAGGGGGTCATCATAGGCGGTTCCCGGCTCCTTCAGCGACCGAATGCCCCTGGCTTTGATTCCGGGCATGAACAGGCCCTCTCCAATCAGCCAGTCCGCTTCCCCGACCGTTTGCTTTCGCTTGTATTGCTTGACCAGTGATGCAAACACATCTGAGAAGGATTCGTTGAGCGCTCCGGACTGGCCGCGGTAATCCAGGTTGGCTTCGTACTGGGTGAGACCGTGAACAAGTTCATGGCTGATCACATCGAGCGCTGCCGTGAACCGGCGAAATACTTCACCATCCCCATCGCCATAGACCATCTGCTGGCCGTTCCAGAAGGCGTTGTCGTAGTTCCTGCCGTAGTGCACGGTAGAATCCAGCCTGAATCCGCGGCCGTCGATGGAACAGCGGCCGAATACCCGGAAAAAGAAATCATACGTGGCTCCGGAGCCGTTATAGGCCTCGTTGACAGCAATGTCTTTGCTCTTCGGATCTTTTTCTCCCCGCACCAGGCGGCCCGGAAGGCCATACCCATGAAGCGCATCATAGATGGTTCTGCGCTTCATACCGGTTGCGGTGCTCGCAAGCGGGGCCAGCGCCGTCAGGATCCGGCGTTCGCCACGGAACTGCTCAGAATCGGTCAGCGTAGCCCAGGCCGCCGCCTGCTGGCGCTTGTCGCCGTGCAGTATGATGGCCCGCAGGATAAAAGGCGGAATGATGCAGCAGTGCGCCATTGGCAGAACCCTCCCCCAGCTGGAATGGTTTTCCAGCCTAGCATACCCTGCCCACGCCTCTGAACAGATTTCGGTGACAGGCGCCATAACCTCGAAATTGAATCATGCCAATCTATTGTTTTTATTCCGGAATTTCGAGGTTATGGCGCCTGTCACCGAAATTCAGGTGCCGGAGTTTACCTTATCTGGCGTGCTGTTGCCGTCAGCCAGTCGAGCAGTGGGCGCATCTCAGGGGGCATTGCATCCTCGCTTGCCTGCACGGTGTGAACGCAGTTGTTGTTTTCAATGGTAAGCCGGTATTGGAAGCGATCGGGCCGAGGGACCGAGGTATCGAGCCGGAGCGGCAGCTCGAAGAAACGGCTCTCCTGCAGGAGCTTTCTCAGGCGGCGGGCCTGTTGCGGCGGCAAGGCCTCGGCATCGAGCGATGCTTTGAGTGTCAAGCCGGCGAATCCGCCTGTGCGTTCGAAGAGGATATGCATGGGTTAGCGCCCTGGTGCATTATAATGCGCCGGTCGGGGGATGGGAATGTGGATTTAGCGCGCACTTGGCCTGCAGGCGAACATGGTTATACCCGGCGGCGGTTTGTCGGGTCGGCTGGTTGGTGGCTGTGATTGGATCCCGCCGCCGGGAACATCGTTGCTCCAGTAGTTTCGCAAGGGACGGTTTTATTTCAAGGAATCTGCTTGCGATGCTTCCGCGGCGGAAAATTCCCTCAAGTTCTGATAGTATCATTTTCTTATGCCGGAGAAACGGAATCAGGATCTTCAATCGCTGAGAATTGATCGTGGCAGGAAAGCCGGCGCCGGGCTGGGCCGCAAGACGATCCTCATCCTGGTCCTGGTCCTGCTTGTCTCCGCGGCAATTGCGGTGGTTGTATTTGTGCCGGAACGCTTGGGACTTTCCGGTCTTGGCGTCCGATCCTATGAAGTGGTCATAGCGGTGGCGGAGCATCAGAGTCCGGCGGCGGACGTCGCGCTCACAGCATCAGGTTATATCGTTCCGCGCCGGCGTGTGGAAGTCTCTTCCAAGACCAGCGGTCGCGTGGAGGAACTGCTCGTGGATCGGGGTGATGTTGTCAAAGTCGGGCAGATTCTGGCGCGCCTCGATGACCAGGAAATCAAGGCACAACTGGACCAGGCGCGCGCCAGCCGGCAGGCAGCAATGGCTCGTCTGGAAGAAGCGCTCTCCGGCTCCCGGCCGCAGGAAATCGAGCGTGCCCAGGCAGCGCTGGAAGAGGCGGAAGCGAACCTGAACACCTCCAGGATCAACCTCGAGCGGGCGCAGCGTCTGATGGAGCGGGGTGTGCTGGCCAAGCAAGTGCTGGATGATGCTCGCAACGCCTACGATGTCGCCGCAGCACAGGTGAAAGTGGCCGGGAAAAATCTGGAGCTGGCGAGGCTTGGGCCGCGGACCGAACAGATTCAGCTGTCCCGAGCTCAAGTCGCCGAGGCAGAGGCGAGCATCGCCTGGTGGCAGACGCAGCTGGAGAACATGGTCATCCGCGCGCCGGTTGCCGGTACCGTGCTCGAGCGGCTGATCGAGAAAGGCGAGATGGTGACTACCGGCTACGTCAGCGGCCGTGGGGCAAAGTCGGCTCTCGTCAGCATCGCCGACCTCAAGGATCTCGAGGTGGAGCTCGACATCAACGAGTCCGACATCCCGCGCGTCCGCGTGGGACAGGAATGCTCGGTGGCGCCCGAATCTTACCCGGATAAAAAGTACCGGGCGGTTGTCCGCGAAATTGCTCCTGAAGCGAACCGGCAGAAGGCGACCATCCAGGTGAAGGTCGCCATCAGCAATCCCGACGAGTATCTGCGGCCGGAGACCAATGCCAAGGTGAACTTCCTGGAAAATCCCAAAGCTCCCCGTCCCGACCTGGCCGGTCGCGTCCTGGTGCCCAAAGCCGCCGTCATCGCCGGCCCGGCCGTCTTCGTGGTCCAGGACGGGAAAGCAGTCCGGCGTGCCATTACCCTGGGTTCGGAGCGCAGCGGCCGCGTCGAGATCCTCTCCGGGCTCACCCCCGGCGAGCGGGTCATTGTCGGCGGGCCGGCAGGGCTTGCAGACGGGATGACCGTCACCTCGAAAAAGTAGAGCCCAGGGCTGCCTTCCGCCCCTCACGCACCGTCCCTGCGCCGCATCTCTGGATCGTTGCGCTGCGAAGGCGAGGTCATCTGAGCCTTCCCGGTCCGGCGTTTCGCATAGCCATGCCGGGTCAGCTCTTTCGCGAGTTTCTTGCGCCCGCGATGAAGCCGGTTGACAATGTTTTGATACCGTTCCGGGTGCAGCAGCGAGACGATTTCACAGGTCTGCGTGCCCGCAAGGTACAGATCCATGGCCTCACGCTCCGGCGCAGGAAGATTCTCGAGGAGGGCATCGACCCTCGCACACAGCTCCGCATGCAGCAGGCTCGCTTCCGGCGAAGGCACTGCCCGGGAACACTGTCCGGAATCATAGATGACGATCCTCTGGTCGTCGAGCGGGACGGAACGCTGCGTCCTGCGATAGTAATTGCCTACTTTCTTGCGCAAAATTCCCATGGCCCAAATCAGTAGTCCTTTCTCAAGATCGATTTCCGGCGCCTTCCGAACCATGGTCAGCAGCGTTTCCTGGACGAGGTCTTCGGCGTCCTCGGGATTTTCAACCCGCAGTGCGGTGAGTTTTCTGAGGACCAACCGGATTTGAGCCAACTCCTCATCCGTCCAGGCAAAGGACTGGGGTGTCGACCGGTATTGCCCGAGCCGCGCGCTTTCACGGATTCGAGGCGGAATGAATTCACAGGTGAGATAACAGGCAGGGTTGTGCACAGCTCAGCCCTCCAAGCCGATGGCTTGCGCGGAAAGCCGCAAGGCGATATTTAGCGCAAACGGCTGCCGCACAGCTCTGAATGCATCAGTGGAGTTCGAGGATACTGCTGAGGGTGACCATCAAATTATTGCGCCGCTCTCTCGGTGTCAAGGAGTATTTTGGACTATCTGCAATTCGGACACGGCATGCCAGGCATTTGTATACCCAGCGAACCACAAAGACCCCTAAGACCACAAAGAATTCAGGTATGTCGGGCAAGGCTAGACTCATCGTTCATCTAGGAGTGTATTCCGGAGGGCAGCTTCGTGATTGCCGCCAGCGCTTCCAAAGCACTTTTCATGAGTTCTTTGAGGTCTTAGAGGTCTTTGCGGTGAGCTGTCAGTGTGCGGCCATTTGTATCCCGGCAGCGAATGCTACTAGCGGGAGCTGCCTGGAGGGACAACGGCCCTGTTACTTCTTGCCGGGAGGGAGATTGCTTGGTGCGTAATACCCCGGCCGTGCCGCAACCTGGGCGCCGGCAGCGTTCACGGCAACCTGGATGCGCCGATAGCTGCCGTCCTTGGCCGTGTTGGAGGAAATATACCCCACGTTATACTGATTCCGCAGTTCCTCATCCACCTCCGCATACACATTGCCGAGCTGTCCGAAGGAGTTGGGATAGAGAACCCGTCCGCCCGTCTCATAGGCGAGTTTGCGCAGGGCGAGGTCAGCCTGGGCGAATTCCTGTTCGGGAATGCCCGCATAGTATCCTTGCTTCGCCAGATCGTCGATGAACGTCTGGCGCACCGCCTCGGTTTTGCTCACCACATAGATGGCCGCCTCGGAGCGCACGGCAGAGGCGAGAGCATCTTTGTACGCGACGGAACTGTTGTTGTCCAGACCATCGCTCATGATGATCATGGCCTTCTTTTCACGAATTCCCTTGAAAACGTCGTTTGCCACCACCCAAATGGTATCCCAGAGGTTAGTGTTGTCCTTGCAGTAGATCGACGAGAGCACCTCATCCAGGCGGTCGGTCTTGATGCCCCAGTCCATTTTCAGGCGGGTTTCGGTATTGAAAGTGACGAGCGAGAATTGATCCTCCGGCAGCAGGTTTTCCGCAAATTTCCTGGTGGCGAATTTTATCGTTCCCCATTCGCTCCGCACGCTACCGCTGATGTCCAGCACGATTGCAATGCGGGTCGGGAGCGACTCCTGGGAAAAGGTAATGATTTCCTGGTCCTCTCCATCCTCGGCAACGCGAAAAGCCTCCTTCGGCAGTCCTTTGACAAACCCGCCCCCGGGCTTGCGTACCGTGGTGGGTACCATTACCATATTGACCTCGGAGCGGATCTTGTACGGCTCCTGTTCCTTCTGCTGCTGTGCCGGAGGGGGTTGCTGCTGTGCCTGTGACCAGGAAGATCCCTCCAGGATTAAGAAACCCGCGGCCAGGATCAGCGATCCCAGCAGGGGAAGGAATACTTGTTTCGCCCTTCGGGAGGCCGGGCTGTTGCTTTGATCGGTCATACCTTTTCTACCTGTTTCTCAGGGCGGCCGGCAGTTTCTCGAAAATGCCGCCAAATCCGCCGTTGGAAAGGATCACAATCATGTCGCCGCAGCGAGCATCTGCACATACCTGCTGAATTATACCTTCCACGCTGCCGGGATTCCATGCGTCGCGACCCATGGACCGGAGGTCGCAGATTACCCGGCCGATGTCCAGCCTCTCACCCTCGGGCACCTTTTCGGGTTTGAACAGGGGCGGCATCACAATGCAGTCCGCCTCTCCCAAGGCCCCGGCAATCTCGGTCTGAAACACGTTGCGCCGGCTGGTGGCCGAACGCGGCTCGTAGATCGCCCACAGGCGCGCCGGATGAAAAGCCGAGCGGAGGGCCTGGAGGGTTTCGCGAACTGCCGTAGGGTGGTGGGCAAAATCCTCATAGATGCGGATGCCGTCTGCCTCGGCCAGGAACTGCATCCGGCGGCGAACGCCGCGATACTGCTCAAGCCCGTCGCGGATGTCGTCCTCCGGCACGCCGAGGCGGTGGAGCACGGCGGTGGCCGCCAGAGCATTGCGGATATTGAACAACCCTGCCATGGCGAGACGCACGCTGCGGAAGAGCTTTTTTCGATAAAGAATGTCGAAGCACAAACGGTCATCCTGGTGCCTGGGATCCCGCGCTGACCAGTCATGGTCGCGGTCCAGGCCGAAAGTCTCCACCGGGCAATAGGCGTTGCGGCTCACTTCCAGAGCGGCAGGACTGTCGGCGCCGACGGCGAGAAATCCGCGGCCGGGGATGAGATTGACGAACCGCCGAAACTGCAGCTGCACCGCAGCTAAATCCGCATAAATGTCTGCATGGTCGAATTCCACATTGCCGATGATTGCCAGGTCCGGCATGTAGTGCAGGAATTTAGCGCTCTTGTCGAAGAATGCCGAATCATACTCGTCCCCTTCGATGACAAAGTGCTGCCCTCCTCCCAGTCCATAGCTGGACCGGAAATTCTCCGCGATGCCCCCGATCAGAAAATCAGGCTGGAAACCGGCGCCGTGGAGCACCCAGGAGATCATGGCCGTGGTCGTCGTCTTGCCGTGGGTGCCGGCGATCACGACGGATGTTCGGTTCCTCAGAAAGAAGTCCCTTACCGCCTCCGGGAACGAGGTGTACGGGATCTTAAAGTTCAGCAGATACTCGATCTCGGGATTGCCCCGTGAGAGCGCATTCCCCACCACGACGAGATCCGGCTCAGGTTGCAGATTGGCGTATTGGAATCCCTGGGTTACCCCGATCTTCTTCTCTTCGAGGAATCCGCTCATCGGCGGGTAGATCCCGTCATCGGAGCCCGTGACCTCATAACCGCGTTCCTGCATCATGGCGGCGAGCGAAGCCATTCCGGTTCCGCAGATGCCGATGAAATGAATCCGTTTGATCCTGTCCAGGTTCAGCATAGGTCGCGCGCGGAATTGTACACGTTTTCTCAGCCTCAGAGGAGAATATCCGGAGACCCAACCGCAACCGGCGCCGGGGGCCCCGGTTACAAATTCGAGGATGAAATTCTTCCCGGTCTGCGGCACGACCGCGCAGGCCGCCTCTCGATGGCCAACGCGGGGCCGAACACAAACGGCAGCCAGTTTTTCATTACCCTCGTGCAGGTCTCCTCGCTGGACAACCTGCATACGGTATTCGGGCAGGTTGTCGAAGGCATGGACGTGGTGAAGAAAATAGGGCAGGTCCCGACCAATCCGGCCACCGAACGGCCGCTGACGGATATTGTCCTCAAAAAGATCACGATTGAGCGTGTAGCCAAAGAGAAGAAATAGCACAGAGTGCTGCATCTGCAGGTGGCAAAGGGATGTCAATGCCTTGTCGGGAATGAATACCGGGCGGACAGGGAGCAAGGGTTGCGCCCGAGAGCGGAAAGAGCCGGACAAACCGAAATGCCCTTTCCGCTCCCTTGCAATCATGGCTCCGCGCAGCGAATGCGGGACGGAGGAAGTCCCGCCCGTCGAGCGGGAGCTGCTTTCACTGCGTCGGCGGCGGCGGAATAAAGGAAATCAAGTAATTCGTGCCGCTGAGCACTACCAGGCTGTAATTGCCGTTGGCGTCCGTCTGGGCAAATGCGTTGAACTGACTGATCTGCCCGCCGGTGATTGACGTCGAGTTGGCAATGATGGCGACGCCGCTTACCGGCCTGCCGCTGCTATCCGTCACACGCCCTGAAATTGTCACCTGCGTGGGAAGAACCGGAACGGTGAAGTCGAAGTTGGCAGTATCCTGACCTAAACTTACGCTGCTGGCGGGTAACGGGAAAGTAATCGTTCCCAAGAACGTAGTTCCCTGCATCAGTGAGGTCGAGACGCTGACGAGGTAGGTGCGGCTTTTTGGCAGGATCGCCTGATACTGGGCAGTCAGAAAGTCAATAACCGAGGTGCTGAAAACGGAGACGGCCGAATCGGTTGCCCCAACGGTCCCCCCGAACAGAGGCAACCCCGTGCTGTTGACTGTGCCGCTCAGTCTTGCCGTGGCAGGCACGGTCAAGGGAGGGATCACCGTGTTGCCGCTTATGCTCACCGAGCCAAGATTCAATAGACCAAGCGACTGTGTCTGGAGGGGCGAGAAGGCAATCGAGGCCGTGAGACCTGCCGTGTAGGTACCCGTCGGCAGCACGCCCTGGTAACTGCCATCTGACGTATTGACATTAAACACGGCTGAAACAATGGGGTTGGCAGTGGAGGTGAACGAGATTGGCAGGGAGGACAAGGGAGGCAGGTTGTTGAGTCCACTCACCGTGCCCGACACGTTGAAAAGTGAGACCGCGGGCAGAATGATGTCGCGGGTGGTATCCGCAGAAACTTGAACAGAACCGGCTACCGAGGAAAAGACAAACACATTCTGGCCCGACGGCACTCCGCTGGGAGTGAAGCCGACCGTGAGATTGTAAGTGCCGCTGGGAAGCAGGATCGAATACTGGCCGGTTTGTTGATTTACCGCTCCTGAATAACCATTGCCCGGGCCTGTGCTCGCCGTGACTGTTTTCCCCTGACCGGGTCCGCTGACTGTGCCCGTCAGTTTGAATCCCGAAGGAAGCACCTCGTTCAGGATGACGTTGCTGGTCGCCGCAATTCCCGTCTCGGTCTTTGAGAGGAGTGCTGCGGCAGGTGTTTTGCCGCTGGCCGTGCCCGAGCCGACAGGCAGAGTAGTATAAGAGAGAGGCGCGGAATTCTGGCGTAAGGTCAGCGCCGCTACCCCGGTGGTTGCGGTGATGGCAAGCGATCCCCTGAAGTTGCTGGTGCCCGGAAAAATCTGGGAAACGAACTCGGCGCGATGCCCCTTGACGGCCAGGTTTCTCGTGGCACTCGAACCGACAAGTGTGCCACTTGCACTCAACAACCGGAAGGTCAATGTCGCGCCCCCCGGACCGAAGAACGCAATGCCCGTATCAAAATTGCCGGTGATATCCACGGGCAGCGTCAATGATGTGAGCACGGGCGAGTCCCCGACGCCTGCCTCGGTCTGAAAGGCACCCTGGGTGTTGAAAACCGTAAAAACACCAGATGCTCCGACCGGGACGTTTGAGGTTATGGTTGCGGCGCCGCCGGTCAAGACCCCTGATCCGTCGGTTTGCAGGAAGAGCGAACCGCCGGGAGCCAGGTTGTTGAAGGTGAAGCTGCTGGCCGTCCCGCGGCCCTGGATCGTCACGCTGAATGGAGTTCCTTCATCCCCGGTCAGAGCCAAAGTCACATTAGCCGGGCTTGCGGAAATGTTGAAGATCAGGAACGAAGTCTTAAAGCTGCCGCCCGCGTAGGCACCATTCGCCACGTGCGCCAGATTCAGTGTCTGTTTGACTGAAGAGGTCGACACAACCGGCAGGGATGTGTACGAAAGAGGAGTCAGGTTTTGCCTCAAGACCATCGCCGCAATGGGAACCGAGCTTTGGATCAAGAGCGTACCTTGGAAACTCGCAATGGCTGGGAAGAGTTGTCCCGCTCCAGCTATAAAGCTGGCGGTATGGCAATGGCTCTTCAGTGTTATCGGCGCTGTGCCGACTTGCTGGCCGTCTGTGCCGCGCAAAATCAGCGTGATCGTGGCATCGACGCCGCTGAAATTGAAGAGCGCCAATCCGGTGTTGAAAAGCCCGGTAGTATCCACGGGGAGCACAGAACTGGCCAGGGGCTCTGAACTTCCCACCCCCGATTCGGTCACGTAATTCCCATTGCTGTCATAGATGGTAAAAATCGCCGAAACCCCGATATTCGCCGCGGATGCTACCACGGCAGCCCCTGAAACCAGGCTCCCAAGGCCATCGGTTTGCAGAATTTGACTGGCTCCGGCGGGCAGCTGGACAGTAAATCGACTGCCGGCTCCCAATCCAGTTATCGTCATGATCAGCGGCAGGCCGTTGTCATCCGTCAACTCCAAAAGGGCGGTGGTGTCGGTATCGCCGTTGTTAAACAGGATGAAGGTCATCCTGAAACTCCCAGGGCCGTAATTCCCGTTCGCAACGTGCGACAGGTAGTATTTATTCTGCGCGTAAGCGCCGTTGGCCGCGAAAAGTGACACGAAAAGCGCTGCTACGAAGATCCTACACTTCATCGAAGTACCTCCTTGTTTGCGGTTTTGACTATAGAGAACACACGTGTTTGATTGCGAGCCGGTCTATCCAACCCGGCGTATAGGTCAAAGCCGCAATGAACATCGTTGCCCGAGCCATAAACAGATTACAGGAGGAATAGCGCTAATGTAAGCCTTATGTTGGCACGCGCCAGCCGAGCATCTTTCTGCGGACACATGCAGTACAGCAGAGATCCTGTGATGGAATGCTTGTGGTACCATCCTGCCTGAGATGGCAGAAAGTGCACCGGCGCGTTGGAACTGCGATCTGCTCCGCGAGCGCATTTCTGCGCGCCGCAGAGAAGTGCCAGGGTTTCATCGTCGGCAGCCAAATGGGCTGCCCGGCAAGGATCGGAGGGAGCTGCTATGAATCAGCAAAACCTGGGATATCAGTATCTGCGGTAGTCGAGCAGAGTGATGTCTTCTTCGATCCGGACTCTGAGGATGCGGTCGCCGGCAACCATCTGCTCCACGGCCGGCATGCCGCTGATCACGCGGCCGAAACAGGTATAACCGCCGTCCAGATGCGGCTGCGGCGACATCGTAATGAAGAACTGGCTGCCGCCGGTGTCCTTGCCCGATAGCGCCATGCCCACTGAGCCGCGCTCAAACGGGCGCATGTTGATCTCGCACCGGATGGCGTACCCCGGACCGCCTTCCTGATCGTTCCGGGGATCGCCGCCCTGGATCACGAAATAGGGGACCACTCGCATAAAGGTAAGTCCGTCGAAGAACTTTTCCTGGGCCAGGGAAACGAAATTGGCGACCGTCATCGGCGCATCCTCGCGGAACAGTTCGATCTCAATCGTGCCGCGCGCGGTGTCCAGGATGGCAATGGTGCGATCCCGGCGCGATGCAGAGATGCGGCCGTAATTGATGTCGGTCATGCGGGTTTCCGAAGCTCCGGCATCTTCCGGAACGTCCACCGCACCCCCCATTCTTATCAGACGCGCTGATGCGATGCGCGCATTGCGTGCGCGGTCCCCGAGAACGGTGCGCAGAAAAGCCTGAACTTCCGAGGTGGTCACCCAAGGCTCAAGACGGTTGAGGATCGCAGTTTTAATTCCTATGTCCGTCCGGGAAGCGATTTCTGCGTAGGCCTGAAGAAACGGCTGCCAGGGAGCGGTGCCCGCGGTTGGCTGAAATCCCTCCACGGCGGCGCTCATCACCACTTCATCATGCGAAGTGAGATAGGTTCTGAGGATCTCCTGCAAGCCCGAGACTTGCGCGCGCGCCAGCGCCTGCAAAACGGCGGGCACCGCAAGGCGGTCCGCGTCCGCAGCCTGATTACCCGTTGCGCGCAGAAGCATCACTTTCAGTTCCGCTTCGGCGCGCTCGCCCCCCAGTTCTCCCAGCGCTCCTGCCCAGGCGCGCGCTGCGGGTGGGGTGTCAAACCGGGCGCCCTCGACAAGGTTGAAAAATTGTTCCGGGTTCTTGCGCAAAAGCCGGGCCAGGGCAGCCACCGCGCTGTTCGCCAGCGGCCCGGTTCTGTGAACCAATCGTTGCAGCGTGCCTGCGCTTTCTGCTGCTCCGATGCTGCCGAAGGCGGCCGCGGCCTGTACCGCGAAATTCACCCAATCGGAACTCGATGGGTGGATCGCCGGATTCCATAAGGCCTCCTCGATTGCCGGCACGGCCTGGGAGCTTTTCAGATTCGCCAGCGCTTGCAGCGCGCTTATGCGCACCGACAGTGGAGCCGGAAGCCCGCTGCGCTTGTCCACGGGAGACAGCAGCGGTGTCAAGACCGGCACCAGGGCAGGGTCCGCGCACACGCCCAGGGCGCGGGCCGCGTGGGCGCGCACGTCCTGATTCGAGCTCTGGAGCAGGCGCTCCAGAATCGGCCTCGATTCCTGGTCGCGCATCCGGAAAATGGCGTTGGCGACGCGCCACTGGATTTCTGGATCGTCGATGCCGGCCAGGAGCGAGAATACCGGCCGTGCGGCCTTGTTCTTCAGCCGCATCAGAGCGGTGAGCACGTGGCCCAGATACGCGCGCTGCTGCGGGGATCCATCAAAGTGGAAATGCTCCAGGCGTCGGACGATCTCAAGCGCATCGGTATCCTTCCCGATCTTCCCGAGCGCCTCCACGGCACGCATGCGCACGGAGAGCGCCGGATCATCCAACCGGGCCCTCAGTTCTGTGGCGGCGCGCGCGTCCGCAGGGCGCCCCTCACTGCGCAACAGGTCCCGGTCCTCGGTTTCTCCCACTGCAAAAACGGCCGCCGCGCGGACTGCTGCGGACGGCGATTGAAAGGCCTCGTAGAGCCAGGGCAACGCCCTCGGGTTTCCGATGCGGCCCAAGGCGAGCGCGCACCATTCCTGCACCGCGGGTTGCGTGGCATCGCGAAGATGCCTGGGGAAGAAATCATCGCTGCCGAGGCTGCGGCGGTCCTCGCGCTTGATGATTTCGGCGAACAACTGATTCCGCTCCAGCTCATCGGGCCGCAGAGGACGGCGCCCGCAGTCGGCACCGGCGGCACAGAGGAGGAAAATCAGCAGGAGCGCGGCCGGTTTCTTCATGAAGCTATTTGTACTTGAGGCCGGTGATATCGATCTCCACCCGCTTCGGATTCCAGAGTTGTTCGACTGGTTCAACCGAAACGCCAAAGGTGCGCTTTTCCAAAGGCTCCATGGGGCCTTTGTTGATTCCAACGCCGGGACGCAATGGAATGGCAGTGCGTTCCTTCGACAGCTTGCCGTACACATCGTACAGGGTGACATGCATTTCCACCGCTTCGAGCTTGCGGCTCCCCTCGTTGGAGATGATGCCTTCGATGGTGGCGGACCGGGTGCCTGCGAAGCTCAGGCTGATGAAGGCCTTGACCCCTTCAATGCGAACCTTGTCTTTGTAGGCTTCGAAATCCAGATCACCGGCCCGCACCATGCCCGGGACCGTAACGGGACCGGCGGCCTCCTTGGGCGGATTGTTCTTTTGAAAGCGCACGAAAATCATGACTGCGACCAGCGCCACCGCAGCCACAGCCAGGGTGAGGTAAAGGGTTATCGGACGTCCGGGGCGCCTGATCTCAGATGTAAACTCCGTCATTTCCAATCTCCCTGTTCACGGGCGCGGGACCTGAATCCGTTCCCTCATCGGTCCGCAGCCGCAGAATCAACTCCCGCTGACCACCATCTTGCCGATCAGCAGGGTCGGGGCGAAGGTCTCGCCCAGGGCCAAGAGATCATTGCCGACCGCTTCCACGCTTGTCAACATGTCTTTCAAGTTGCCGGCAATGGTGATTTCCTCGACCGGAAATGCCAGCCGGCCCCCGTCGATCCATATGCCGACGGCTCCCTGGCTGAAATTTCCCGAGACGATATTTGCGCCGAATCCGATCAACTCCGTGACATAGAGCCCCTGGTGGACCGAAGCAATGATTTCCTCGGGGGTAGCGGCTCCGGGCTTCAGGTAGAAGTTGGACGGTCCGGCAGCGGGCGCTCCGTGCAGCGGGCGATTCGAACTCGCTGTCGACTGCAATCCCAGCCTGCGAGCCGTGTAGGAGTCGAGCAGATAGCTTTCAAGCACACCGTCGCGAATCACCGTGGTCATCCGCGAAGGGACGCCCTCGGCATCGAAGGGGCGCGATGCGAGGCCGCCGGAGAGCAGGGCGTCATCGCAGACAGTGACCAGCGGGGATGCGATGCGCGCCCCGAGTTTGTCCACCAGAAAGGATGCTTTACGCACCAGGGCTGTCCCTGCAACCGCATCCGCCAGGTGCTTGAGGAGGGCGCCGGCGGTGCGCGGGTCGAAGACTACGGGCACGGTGGAGGTGGCAACCCGCCGCGCGCCGAGGCGGCGCAGCACCCGGCGGCCGGCCTCCTCGCCCACCTCCCGGGGCGATGACAGGCGGCTCAGATCCGGATGCGTGGCCAGCCAGTAATCGCGCTGTTTCTGCCCGTCGGCTTCGGCGAGGGGAGCGGCGTGGAGGGTGCAAACGCTCTTTTGATAGCTTGAGCACACGCCGATCGAGTTTGCATAGGTGACAGAGGTCATGGAATCTGCAAAACCGGCTCCTTCGGAATTGTTGATGCGCGGGTCGACCGCGAGCGCTGCCTCTTCACATGCCCTCGCCAGAGCGATCTTCTGATCCGCCGGCAGCCGGCCGGCAGCCGGAAAACAGAGCTGTAAGTTCGGCGGGGCCGTAGCGTAGTGATCTTCTGAGGGGATGCCGGCAACCGGATCCTCTCCGGCGACGCGAGCCATATCCCATGTGTCGCAGATCATCCGGTGAAGGCTGGGCGCCGAGAAATCGGAGGTGGATGAGATCGCGCTGCGCGTGCCGTGGAAGATCCGCATGCCGATCCTGCGGGAGCTGGCCTGGAGAAGTTTCTCCACGGCGCCCAGGCGGACGACGGCGGAAAAATCCGGCCCCTCGTGGATCAATACTTCTGCCGCGCTGGCGCCGGTCTGCAGGGCTTGTTCGACCAACCGGCGCGCCAGCTCACTGCGATCCTTTGGAAACAGAACCGGTGGAATCTCTATATCTTCACCGGAGCGGAGAGTCACCTTCGAGTTCCTCCCACGGTCATTTCAGATACCTTCAGAGTCGGCATCCCGACTCCGACCGGGACGCTCTGTCCCTCCTTGCCGCAGGTGCCGAGGCCCTCATCCATGGCAAGATCGTTCCCGACCATGGTTACGCGCGTCAATACCTCCGGCCCGTTGCCGATCAGCGTTGCCCCTTTGACCGGCGCTGTAATCCGGCCCCCTTCAATGAGATACGCTTCTGAGGCCGAGAAAACAAACTTGCCGCTGGTGATATCCACCTGGCCGCCGCCGAAGTCGATCGCGAACAAGCCATAATCCACCGATCGCAGGATCTCTTCCTGGCTGCTGTCGCCTGCGAGCATGAATGTGTTGGTCATGCGCGGCATGGGGATAAACGCATAGCTCTCGCGCCTGCCGTTGCCGGTCGGAGTCAACCCCGCAAGCCGTGCGCTCAGGCCATCCTGCATGTATCCCCTGAGTATGCCGTTCTCGATCAGAACTGTCCGGCAGGTGGGATTGCCCTCGTCATCCATATTTAATGACCCCCTTCGCCCGGGAAGAGTTCCATCATCCACGACGGAGCACAACGCGGAAGCGATCCGCTGACCAATGCGGCCGGAAAATGCGGAGAGGTTTTTGCGGTTGAAATCGGCCTCCAATCCATGTCCGACTGCTTCGTGCAACAGGATTCCCGGCCATCCCGGGCCGAGTACCACCGGCATGGGTCCCGCAGGAGCCTCCGCAGCGCCGAGCAGAAGAACGGCCTGCCGGGCCGCAGAGCGCGCGTAGCACGCAGGCGGCTTCGACTCGAAGAAATCCAGCCCAACGCGCCCGCCTCCCCCTTTGATGCCGATCTGACGTTCTCCGTCCCTGCCTGCAATACAGGAGACCTGGAATACCGTGAGCGGCTGCACATCGCTGACGGCGGCGCCATGGGAATTGCAGACCAGAACATGCTTGATCTCGCTCGCGAGTACGACGCGAACTTCCACGATGTGCGGGTCATAGGCGCGGGCCGCCCTGTCGGCCTCCTCGAGAAGGGCGAGTTTGGGCGCCGGTTCAAGGACCGCAAGGGGATGATTCACGGGATACAAATCGCGAGCCGGCCTGCGGCTGGAGCATTGGGGTGGCACGCAAGCAGTTCGGGAGTCGTGCGCGATGACGCCGGCCATGGCTGCTGCCGGCAGCGCTTCGTCCATCGCCAGGCTGTCCGCATACGCGTACCCGGTTTTTTCTCCGGCGACAACCCGAACACCGACCCCCTGCAAGATGCTTTTCGTGGCGCTCTTCAGCACCCCCTCCTCCAGCGCCAACATGTCCTTGGTCCGATACTCGAGGTACAGGTCTGCGTAATCTCCGCCCTTGGAGAGAGCGGTCTCCAACAGACGATCCAGATCCCTGGTGGCTAGGCCGAATCGGTCCGCGAAAATGTTTTCGGGGTCGGTATTGCCGTTTGTCATGCGTGGCAGGCTTGACGGTTGAAAGTACGGCTTATTTTTTAACCTCGAGTTCCTTGGCTTGTTTCTTGTACTTCTCGGCCTTGGGAATATCGCCCAGGCGTCCGTACATGTCTCCAAGGAATTCATAGCAGCTTTGGAGACTGGGCTTTTGATTCGTCTTGGTGAGGAAAGCGAGGGCTTTTTCGCCGTATTCCGCGGCCAGTCGGAAATTCAAGCTGTATGCCACATGATCACCCATCAGGTAGTAGGTCCAGCCGGCATTCTGATCGTCTCCGAGTTTTTCAAACATGGTTTCCGCTTCCTGGAAGAGGCGGATGGATTCGGGACTGCGCGGGTCCTGTGCGGCCATCACAACAGCCTGCTTGCGCGTTGCCAGCGCTTCGATGTCGGGCCGCGATGCCGCCCGGCTTTTTTCGGCCGCGCGTTTGAAGGCAACCAATGCCGGATCGAGCCTCTTCAGCTTGTATAGCGCCTCCCCCAGGTTAAAATTTGCCGTCCCGGAGCGCAGATTATCCTTCTGCTCATCCGCCATCTGGCGGGCGGTGTCATATTCTTTGACCGCATCCTCGAGGAGGTCCATGCTCTGAAGCGCATAACCGAGGTTGTTGTGAACTGCCGCCTCGAGCACGGGATCCTTTACGTTTTTGCTGATCTGAAGCGCCTGCCTCAGGAATGCCTCGGATTTGGCATAATCCTTCTGGTCGCTGAATTGAATCCCCTGAAGGCGGAACTGGCGTCCCTTGAGGGCATCACGCGGGATGTCCTTCACCTTTCCGGTTTTGTCGCAAGCGTCCACAAACTTCTGTGCCGCATCGAGGGTCGCCTGAGCTTCGGCGGTCTTACGCATGGCGATTTGCGCGTCGGCGGATGACATCAGGCTGTTCAATGCGCTCTCGGCGGCAGCAGGCGATTTGGCAGCCAGTTTGGCGGCCTCAGGGATCTTACCCTGCATTACCAGCTCTGCCATGGTTTCTGCGGGAGTCTTTGCGGCTGCCTTGGCTTTCGATGCCGCGGCGCCGCTCTTGGTCTGGGGCTGGCCCGTGGCGGCGAACAAGGTCAGCGCAGCTGCCATACATAGGTAGGGTATCTTCATTTTTTACCTTCGCTCACCTCATAAACAGGTTCCGGAAAATCTCCGACCTTCGGAAGGGGCGGATCCCCGGCGGCGCAGCCCCTCGGTGCCCGAAGGTTTTCGTACGTGAATCCGATGTGCTCAGTTCCAGATTATATCAGATCCGGATCGTTTCCCAGGCATTGCCTTGTCGGTTGATTGATGAATATGATAACCTTGCTTCTTTCAGGGTAAATCCATGATGATGAAATCTTATCCGCATTGTGTTTTCCTGCTACTGGCTCTTTTCACGCTGGACGCCTCCGCGACCGAGATGCAAAAGCCGCTGGTGTTCCCGGACATTCTGCCCGCAAGGCTCATGAATGATCTGCAGGTATATGCAGCATCGTCCGCCTACCTCGGCGATGCGATGACGATCGGGCTGGATCTGCGCTACGGTTCGGCGTTTGATCCCGCGAACAAGGGCGGGGTCGCCTACCTGACATCCCAGCTGATCACGAAAGCGACACTGGATAGGACCACCAAAGATATCCAGGACGAGTTGAATTATCTCAATGCCACCCTGGAGGTGCGCTGTACCTGGGATGGCATCCGTTTCCTCATGCGAGGACAGAGCGCCTTGTACGAACGCTCCCTGTTGCTCCTCTATCAGATCATTTGCGAGGCGAAGTTCGAGGATGCTGATTTTGCCGCAGTGAAGAGTGCCCTTCTCCAACAATTGCAGGCGCCGGAGGATCCGCGATCGAGGACGCGCAGCCTGCTGGATGCGGAACTATTCCGGGGAACGACGTACGGCAGGTCTTTGCGCGGTTCGCCCGCATCCGTGCAGAACATAGCCGTCGGCGATGTTCGCTATTTCTATCGCCGCTACATCTCTCCGGACCAGGCTGCGCTGGTAGTAGTCAGCTCCGCCGAGTCACAGGCGGTCGTCCAGAAAGCGAGACGCATCTGGGGCGCCTGGGTCAAAACCGACGAAATCCCATTTACTTTCCTCCCGCCGAAAGAACTCGGGGCACGCAACATTTTTCTTGAAGATGACCCGGGGTCGCCTGCAGCGCAGTTCGTTCTCGGCAATCTTTGGCCCCGCCGCGATGAGCCCCTGTACCCGGCCGGGATACTGGCCGTGCGCATTCTGCAGGAACGCCTCACCCAGATCCTGCCAACCTCGCTGCTGACTGTGGCTGCGGAAGGGAGGAGGCTGCAAGGGCCATTCTACATTCAGGGTCAGGCAGCCGCGGATCAGGCGGTGGCCGAGATCGGCAAGATCATGGATGCGGTGGAGGCAATCAAGAATGCCGGTGTCAGTGCTGAAGAGGCTGCGAAAGCCCAGACGCAATGGATAGAGGATTTTGGCAAATCGATCGGCACCACCGACGGGGTGTGCAGCATCCTCCTCGATGCGGAACTCTACCGGCTCGGCACCAATTATCTGGCCACTTTCCCGGATCAAGTTCGCAAAAGCACTCCGGCTCAGATCAAGGAGGCCGCAAAACGCTGGCTTTTCCCGGGCGGCCTGGTTCTGATCGTGCGCGGCCCGGCTACGGTGCTGAAGCCGCAATTGGATGTCCTCGGCACGGTTCAATCCCCCCGTCGCTGAGTCCCGGGATCCTTGTAGTCGCAAAAAAGAAACCACGAAATACACGAAATACACGAAAAGGCGCAAGCGACGACCCAAGGATTTCAGGCTTATCTGCTCACCCCAAGGGCGCGGCCTGTTGGACATTGCACTCAGAGAGCGATACCGTCCCAATTGCTACTCATGCCCCGGTTTATCCCTTTCGTGTATTTTGTGTATTTCGTGGTTTTTTAAAAGCCGGTTCGAGCGGCAAAAATCCGCCCTCTTATCTAAGATGAACAAGAACGCTTCAGGTATCCCGACGTATATATTACTGTCTGAATCGCATGGATGGCCCGGACGTGTTTGGTATTCGGTTGCAGGCTTTCATCTGGCATAATTGTCGGACTGAGCGCTCGGGTGGCTCTGCTCTGACCAGCGAGAAAGGGAGACATCTGCTGATACGTTGCGGCATCATTCAGGTTTTCCAAATGCCGCGCCCCGGTCATGGCCGCCGGCAGGCTCCGCGCATCGGCAGTGCTGCGGATGGGCTCGAGGAAGGCGATAGAAAGGCTCGCAAACGGGAGGGAACTTTGCGGCGGACTGTTTCATGACATCCATCTTTGCATTTCTGTTCAAATACCGTCCTTTCCTCTTTGAAAAGGGCACCCTCGCGCTGCGGCCGCCATGGCCTTTGGCGCTGACGATGGTTCTTGTGGCGCTTGCTCTCGTGGCGTCCTACTATCTTTATCGCCGCGGCACACGGACCTTGCCGCGCTCGTGGCAGTTTGCCCTGGCCGGTCTCCGTGCCGTGCCGCTCCTGGTGCTCATTGCCATATTCCTGCAGCCGGTCCTGATCCTCCATTCGGTAATCCCGCAGAAAAGTTTCGTGGCCGTCGCTTACGACCTGAGCAAGAGCATGGAGATCCGCGACGGCTCGGGAGGACAGTCGCGCCTTGATGCGGTAAAGGAATTGCTGCGTCCCTCTGGGAATCCCCTGCTGGAAGAGTTGTCCCGGAAGTTCAAGGTACGCTATTTCCGCTTTTCGGGTGTTGCGGATCGAGTCGAGCAATTCCAGGACCAGCCGCGGCACGGAAATCTTACCGATCTTGCCCGGACTCTGGATCAGGTGACAGGCGAGCTTGGGAACGCTCCCATATCCGGGATCGTGCTGATAACCGACGGCGCGGACAATCACTCCGCGGATCTGAATGCGACCGCGGCGCAGCTCCGTGCGCGCAATATTCCGGTATATCCCATTGGAATCGGCTCGCCCTCCTTCTCTCGCGACACCGAGGTTCTGCGCGTCGCCACACCGCAGAATGTATTGAAGGACGCAATGATTGAAGCCGACATTGCGGTGCGTTCCCTGGGATATGCCGGGCGCAAGACGCGCCTTCAGGTCAAAGAGCGCGATCGCCTTATCCACAGCCAGGAGATCACCCTCGGCAGCGATGACGAGGTCAAGACCTATAAGGTTAATTTCAGCAGCGGATCCGCGGGGCCGATGCTTTACTCGTTCCGAGTGGAGCCTTTTCCCGACGAAGTGGTATCGGAGAACAATGACCAGAGCGCGCTGGTACGTGTGGAGGATGCGCAGCCTCAGGTGCTCTACACGGAGGGCAATCCGCGATGGGCCTACGCGTTCCTCTGGCGGGCCATGCAGTACGACAAGAGTCTTCACCTGGTGACGCTCTTGCGGCAGGCGGATGGCAAGCTGTTCCGCCAGGGGATAAACTCGCCCGCCATCCTGGAGAAGGGTTTCCCGATCGATAAGGCCGAGCTGTTTACATACAAGGGCCTCATTCTCGGCAGTATTGAAGCAAGTTTCTTCACCTTCGATCAACTGCGCCTGATCTCCGATTTCGTGAGCCAGCGGGGGGGAGGCCTGCTGGTGCTCGGAGGAAAGAACGCCTTCGGACAGGGAGGTTACCTCAACACGCCGCTGGAAGATGCCCTCCCCGTCCTGTTGAAGTCCGGCCAGGCCAGTTCCGGTGTGAGCCGGTACCAGGAGAGCGAGTTCAAGGCCGAACTGACCGGATCCGGCCTGCTGCATCCGGCCATCCGTCTTTCGACGGAGGAACAGGAAAACAGGAAGCGCTGGGATGCCGCGCCGGCGCTGATCGGATTCAATCCGACTGCCGGGCCCAAGCCGGGGGCGACCGTCCTGGCTCAGGCATCGATCCGTGATGCCGCCGGCCAAAGCCCGGTGCTTATGGCCCTGCAGCGTTTCGGCCGGGGAAAATCGATGGCGCTGACCACCGACTCCACCTGGCGCTGGCGGATGGAGCAGGAAGCCCGGAATAACTTCCATGAGCTCTTCTGGAAACAACTGCTGCGCTGGCTCGTAAGCGATGTGCCGGACCAGGTCAGCCTGGCAACCGGAAAACACTCCTACTCCCTTGAGGAGACGGTTGTCCTGCGCGCAGAGGTCAACGACGAGGCGTTCCTGCGCCTTAACAATGCCCAAGTCACAGCCAGGATAAAATCACCCTCCGGCGCGACGGCCTCGGTGCCGCTGGTTTGGGATCTCAGCAAGGAAGGGCAGTACTCCGGCGCTTTCAAGCCGGTCGAAGAGGGAATCTACGAGGCAACGGCGGAGGCCTTTCAGGGCACCCGCAGCCTGGGGACGGCACGAGCCAACTTTCGCATTGCCGAATCTCCCGAGGAATATCACAACGCCGGCCTGAACGCAGACCTGCTCAAGAAGCTTGCTGCCGATACCGGCGGGCGCTATTACACGGCCGGCAGTGCCCGCACCCTGCCTGAAGACATCTCCTACGCAGACACAGGAGCCTCGCGGCTCGAGGAAAAGGAACTCTGGGATATGCCGGTCTTCTTCCTGCTGCTGGCCGCAGCGGTTTCGGCCGAGTGGATTCTCCGAAAGCGCAAGGGGCTGGCATGAGAAGCTGTACAGAAGTCTTTCGAATCCGTGAAGTTCGTCCTGGGGGCCGCGAACCTTCCGGACAAATTGCTCGCGTATCCTTTGCACAAAGGAGAGGGTTTTCACCACCGATACGCAGGGCAGGGAGGCGCGAAGCGCCGGCAGGGAATCGCCCCGCCCGTGAGGGCGGGGTGAATCGAGACAGAGAAGTGAGGTCCGCAGGACCGGCACTCATTTCATGTGCCGCACCTTCGGCGCTCATTTCCATTGCCCTAAATCCCCGGCCTCGCGGCCGGGGCTATTGTCTGCCGCCTCTTCGAGGCTCCCTTTCTCCGCGGCTCTGCGGTAAACTCAAATTTTGGTTGCGGCTCTGCTGCTCTGCAAGTTACCTGGCAGCCATGCTATTGGTCCCGATAGGCCTCCTCGCATGGGCAGAAGGAGGTGGGCAGGGAACCCCGGCGGATGATCCCCGCTGGGCTATTCTCGTGTTCGGAAGCAGTGGCGATCCTGAGCTGCAGCAACGGTACCTGCAGGAATTGGTGGACCTGCGCGGGCTGCTCGAAGGTCCGCTGGGCATACCGCGCAGCCAAGTCTTTGCCTTGTTCGAAGACCCGAAGCTGAACCCGGCCCGGATCCAGTACGCGTCCACACGAGATAACCTCGCGCAAGTGTGCAGGGAAATCGCGAGCCGGTCCGGCAAAGAAGACACTGTGTTAGTCTTTCTCGAAGGACATGGCAGTTCGGACGGCAAAGCATACAAATTCAACATGGTCGGACCTGATCCGACGGCTGAGGACTTGGCGGCCATGCTTTATTCCATTCCCGCGCAACGTTTCATTGTGTTCAACGGCACCAGCTGCAGCGGGGCGAGTGTGGAAGCGCTGGCAGGGAAGGGCCGGGTCGTGGTTGCCGCAACCAAGAGCGGGAATGAGAAGATCGTTACCCATCTGGCCAAGTACTTTATCGAGGCATTTGTTGGCAACAACGCAGACATCGACAAAAACAGCCGGGTGTCCATTTTTGAGGCATTCAACTACGCCGCGCAGAAGGTGGAAGAACATTACGCCAGAGAAGGAAGCCTGCAGACGGAACACCCGGTCCTGAGTGACAACGGCGATGTGCAGGCGCTCTCTCTTGCGGATGCGGGAGCGCGCAGCAACCTGCTGGCGCGCACGTCCTATCTGGATCGAGGATCTCCGCTGCTGGCCGGCGGAACAAGCCCTGAATCGCAGGCGTTGGCCAAAGAAGCCCAGTCATTGGAGAAGCAGATTGAGCTGCTCAAGTCGGCTAAGGATGAGCTGGCCGAGGAGGAGTACCTGAAGAGGCTTGAAGCACTCCTGCTGAAACTGGCCGAAGTGCAGGCCAAGCTGCGAAAAAAGTAATATGGAAAGATACAAAATATCTAAACCACGAAATACACGAAATACACGAATTTCCTTTTCGTGTGTTTCGGGGTTTGTTTTGTTTTTGCTGATGAACTCTACTGCATGGGCGCAGAGTGTTGCGGAGGCGAAGGCGGCCTTGCGTTCCGGCGATTATGCGCGGGCCCGCCAGGGTTTCGAAGCTGCCTTGCGGGCCCGCCCCGACCAGGAAGAGAGCCGGATCGGCCTGTTGCAGACGCTGCGCGAAACCGGAGCCTATCAGGAGGCGGGCAAGCGCGGCGATGAATTCCTGCAAGCGGGAAAAGGTTCTGCCGGATTACATCTCGAGCGAGCCCGGTCAGCCCGCGCAGTCGGCGAATATTCCATTGCAGAAACGCATTTGCGCCGGGGGCTCGGCCCCGGAGGAACACGGCGCGCGGTTGTGGCAGAGTTGGCGGATCTGCTGGAATCGGTCGGGCGCGAGGCGGAAGCGAACGCACTTTGGGATCCGCTTCTTGATGAGTACCGCCAAGGCCGGGTGACCGGCAGCCATGACTTGGGCATCATCGCATTCGCAGGCTGGCGGAGGGGCTACATCCAGGATGCCAAGGACATTTTTATCGACGCGACCGGGAATCAGCCGGGCGTGGAAACCTCTCTGGAGGCCCTCTGCAATTTTGGTTACCTCTTTCTTGACAAGTATGATGCGACCGATGCCATCAGTGTTTTCCGCGATTGCCTGAAGATCAACAAGTCCTATGTCGCCGCGATCATCGGCCTGGCTCTGGGCAAACAGTACGAGAGCAGCAGCGAGACCGAGAGTTACGCGCGCGCCGCTCTGGAGATCAATCCAAACTATGTGCCGGCGCTGAATCTGCTTGCGGAGCTGCGGCTGCAGGAGGAGCGCTATGACGAGGCCCTCCGGCTGATCCGGCTTGCCCTCGCGGTCAATCCGCGCGATCTCGAGTCTCTGAGCCTGGAGGCGGTCTATTGCCAGATCCGCGCCGACGAAGCCGGCTTCGCCCGGGCGGAGCAGAAGGTCCTGGAGATTCATCGGTCGTACGGGCGGCTGTACCACACCCTGGCGGAAAACCTCGTGATGCGCAGGAAATATCGGGAAGCAGTGGAATTCGATCGCAAAGCGATCGAATTCAGCCCCAAGCTCTATGCGGCCTATGCCAGCCTGGGAATGAATCTCATGCGCATCGGCGACCTCAAGGAAGGCCGCGCCATGGTTCAGCGAGCGTTTGAAGGTGATCCCTTCAACGTATGGGCATTCAACACCCTGGACCTCCTGGACCAGATGGACAAGTTCACCGCACTGCGCAGCGAGCACTTTGTTTTCCGGATGGCGCTTGAGGACGCTGCGATCCTGCCGCCGTATGCGACGAAGCTTGCCGAGGAAGCGTATGCCCAGCTGACGGCACGCTATGGCTTCCATCCCGAGGGTCCGCTGCAGATCGAGGTGTTTCCCGATCATGGCGGTTTTGCCGTCCGCACCCTGGGCTTGCCGGGTCTCGGCGCCCTGGGAGTTTGCTTCGGCAAGGTTGTTGCCCTCGACTCGCCGCGCGCACGCAAGGCCGGGGATTTCAATTGGGGATCTACGCTCTGGCACGAGTTTGCCCATGTCATGACGCTGCAGATGACGAAACACAATATCCCGCGCTGGTTTTCGGAAGGGCTCTCCGTCTATGAAGAGCAGAAAGCGCGCCCGGGATGGGGCGACGATCTCACGGCAGGATTTGTGAAGGCCTACAAAGAAGGGAAGCTCCTGAAGGTAAGCGAGCTGAATGCCGGCATGATGAGACCGAAATCCCCGGAGCAGATCGAGCTCTCTTACTATCAGGCGGGGCTCTTCTGCAGGATGATCGAAGAGAAATTCGGATTTCAGAAGATCAAAGAGTCGCTGGCGCTGTTTGCAGAAAACCTGCCCGTGGAGGAGGTGTTCCGCCGGACGCTCGGATGGGATATGGCGGCCCTGGATGCGCAGTACGCCGCTTACCTCGATGCACGGCTGAAACCGCTCGCCTCGCGGCTTAACTTTCAGCAGCTTGCCCGCCAGGCCGCTGCCGGCCAACCTCCCGACAAGGCCTCCCTTACGGCCATCCTCAAAGATGATGCCAACGACTTCTTTGCCAATCTGCAGATGGGCGCCCTGTGTCGTCAGGAGAAAGCCAACGGCGCCGCCGAAGGCTACCTTAAAAAGGCGGAAAGCCTCTTTCCCGACTTCGTAGAGCCGGGGAACCCCTATCAGATTCTAGGTGAGATGTATCTGGAAATAGGGCGGGAGGAAGAGGCGCTCGCGCAGTTCCTCAGCTGGGCGCGCTACGATGAGACGGCTATCCTGCCCCTCAAGCGTGCGGCGGAGATCTTGCGCAAAAGGCAGAACCGGCCCGATGAAGCCAGGGTCCTGGATTTATCGGTGTACATCGATCCGTATGATGCGAAAGTACATTCTCTGCTCGGGGACGCTGCACTGGAGGGGGAAAACTGGCCGGCAGCCATTGCGGCCTATCAGGTACTCTTGGGATTGAATCCTCCGGATCCCGCAGGCGCCCACTACAACCTGGCTCGCGCCCTGTTCGGCGCCGGGAAAAAAGCGGAATCGAAACGGGAAACGCTGCTGGCGCTCGAAATAGCGCCCACATTTGAAAAGGCCCAACAACTACTGTTGAAACTCAATGAACGGAAAGAGGAATGGCCGCCTGATCCATCTGCCGGCCCGGACGTCAGCGCCGGCAGGGAAACAGCCTCTCATGCGCCTGAGGGTGTGAAGTGGGCACCGGGCGCTGCACGGCGCTCTGTTTTCATTAGCGCAGCCTCCCAAGCCCCGTCCGGCGGCCGGGGCCTACCTGCCAAGAATAGCCTCACCACGCTATCCTCCCAATTGTCGGATGTCGATGGTCAGAGGTCGGAGGTCGATTTTTTCGGATCAGAGCAATATCCATCCTTTTTGGGGACGGACAGCACATTTAGTGGAGGTGTCTGGTGAGAGTTTCCATGCGATGGGCTTCATGGCGCAGGTTCACGGACGGCGCTGCCGGCCGGATCTTCAGGCGCAAGGCCCTTTGGCCCTTTTTCGCCGCGATGCTGCTTTCGGCCGGTGCCTGGTGGGCGCTCGCGCAGCGGGAGCTTCCGCGCATCGAAAGCCGGTTTACCTTTGCGCGCATCCGCTTCTCGGCTCCGGTGGACTTCGGTTTCGGCCGCCGTGGGCGGGGCGGCGGCGGTTATCAGCCCTGGGCCCACGACTTCCCGGCCTCGGAGGAAAATTTCATGAAGATCCTCGCCGAGGTGACCAAAATCGACGCGAATCCGGGGGGGCACATCATCAGCTTCGAGAGCGAGGAAGTCTTCAAGTATCCGATCGCCTATCTCTGTGAAGTGGGATTCATGCAGCTGTCCGCCAAGGAAGTACAGAACATGAGGGAATACCTCCTCAGGGGGGGCTTTCTGATCGTCGATGACTTCCGCGGCGATCGGGAGCTGAACAATTTCATCTATCAGATGCAGATGGTCTTTCCGGACCGCTCCCTGGAAGAACTGCCGCGCACCCATCCGATCTTCACCTGCTTTTACGACATATCCAAGCTGGATCTGCCACCCCCTTACCAGGAATGGCTCACGCCGGTTTATTTGGGCATGAAGGACGACGACGGGCGCCTGATGATGGTTGTGGACTACAACAACGACATCAGCGACTACTGGGAGTGGTCGGCAAATCCTCTAAGATCCATTGAGAACTATAATGAAGCATTCAAGTACGGCGTCAATTACGTCATGTATGCCTTAACGCACTAGGAAGGGAAGTAACCGATGGAAACAGTCCAGCAGGTTGTCAATGAAGATGCGGCATCAGTGGAGAAATTGAATCGCGGGTATCGCCAGATCCTGACCGAATTGCGGAAGGTGATTGTGGCCCAGGACGCCGTCGTCGAGCGGGTCATGATATCGCTGCTCGTGGGAGCGCATTCCATGATCACGGGTGTGCCCGGGCTGGCCAAGACCTTACTGATTAAAACGATGGCCAGCATCCTGGACCTGAGCTTCAAACGCATACAGTTTACCCCCGATTTGATGCCGGCCGACATTACCGGGACGGACATCATTCAGGAGGATATGGGCACAGGCAGGCGCCAGCTGGTATTCGTCAAGGGCCCGGTTTTTACCAACATTCTGCTTGCCGATGAAATCAACCGCACTCCTCCCAAGACTCAGGCTGCCTTACTGGAGGCGATGGAGGAATTGCAGGTTACCGTGCAGGGAACCACCTATCCGATGGATCGGCCCTTTTTCGTGCTCGCCACCCAGAATCCGATCGAACTGGAAGGGACCTACCCGTTGCCCGAGGCGCAACTCGACCGGTTCATGTTCAACATCATCATTGAGTATCTCAACGAAGACGATGAACTGCAGGTGGTCAATGAAACCACCACCATCCGTGAGACGGACATCCACCGCACGCTGACGGGGGCGGACGTCCTCGAGTTCCAGAGGCTGGTGCGCCGCGTGCCGGTTCCCGAGTCGGTTGCCCGCTATGCGGTTGCGATCGTGCGGGCCAGCCGCCCGAACAACGGCGGGCTTGATTTCGTGAAGGAGTGGGTGAACTGGGGCGCCAGCCTGCGCGCCTCGCAATACTTGGTCCTTGGCGGCAAAGCACGGGCCCTGTTGAATGGCAGGTTCAACGTGTCCATCGAGGACATCCAGGCGCTGGCATACCCGGTGATGCGCCACCGGATCCTTGCCAATTTCCACGCCGAGTCGCAGAAGATTTCGACCGACGAAATCATCCGCAGGCTCCTCAGCGTCGTGCCGACGCCGAAATCGGGATTGTAGAGGCTCGCGGGCTGCCGCAGAGCAGCCCGCCGAAAGAGTAAAGATGACCCACATTCATTCACCGGCTCCGCAGCCGACGCGTTTTATCGATCCGACTACACTGACGCGCATCTCGAGCCTCGAATTGGTGGCGCGCACGGTGGTCGAGGGATTCATTTCAGGTCTGCATCGATCTCCACACCTCGGCTTCAGCGTGAACTTTGCCGAATACCGGCACTACCGGCCCGGCGACGATATCCGCAAGATCGACTGGAAAGTCTTCGGCCGCACGGACCGCTTTTATGTCAAGGAATACGAGGGCGAGACCAACACCGCCCTGAACCTGGTGCTGGACTGCAGCCGCTCCATGGCCTACGGCAGCCGGGGCATCACCAAATTGGAGTACGGCCAATTCCTGACGGCCTGCCTCGCCTATTTCGCGTTCAACCAGAGGGACAGCGTCGGATTTGCCGCCTATGACGATCGCGTCCGGGATCAAGTGCCCGCCCGGAGCAGCATCGGCCACCTGAACACGGTGCTGCATGCGATCGAGCGCCTGCGGGCGCAAGAACGCAGCAGCTTCCGGCGGCCGCTCGTGGAAGTCGCGGAACGAGTGCGCCGCCGCGGGATCATTGTCGTGGTCTCGGATCTCTACGATGATTTCGAGCAGGTGATGATCGGGCTGCGGAACCTCGCCTTCCGCGGCAATGACGTCATTGTGTTCCACCTCCTCGATCCCGCGGAACTGCACTTCGATTTCGATAAGAGTGCCCAGTTCGTCGATCTGGAGACCCGCGAGGAAATGCACGTGATACCGGATTTCCTGCGCCAGGAATATCTAAAGCTCATCCGCAGCCAGATTACTGCGTTTGAGACGGCATGCCAGAAGGACCGGATGGACTATGCGTTGATCGACACATCGCAGCCGCTGGATCAAGCGCTATTCGCATATTTGGCGCGGCGGGCGCAGTTATATTAACCGACTTCCGGCCTCAGACCTCCGCCCTCCGACTTTTCATGTGGGCGGCGCAACTGGAAGTTGTCGGATGTCGGAGGTCGGATGACGGAGGTCGGGATTCTGAGGTGGGGATTCGGAGGTCGGAAACAGCGATGAGTTTCGTAAATCCGTGGTTTTTGCTGGGGGCGTTGGCAACGGCGGTGCCCATCCTGCTTCATCTGATCAAGCGGGAGAGCGCGCAAAAAATCGAGTTTCCCACCCTGATGTTCCTGCGTAAGGTGAGCAAGCGGACGATACGCTACCAGAAACTCCGGCATCTGCTGCTGTTGCTCCTGCGCATATTGGCACTCCTGTTGCTGGCGTTTGCGTTCATGCGCCCCTTCTGGGATCGGCCCCAGGCTGCGGCCGCCACGGGCCGGGTGACCAGCGCTCATGTCATTCTGCTCGACAACTCCATGAGTATGGCCTACGGCGACCGCTGGGCTCGCGCCCGCAACGCAGCCGCGGATATCATCCGCGCAGCCCAGCCGGGCGACAAAGTTGCGCTTCTCGAATTTTCCGATCGCACCAGCGTGCTGGCGTTGCCGGCCACCGATTTCGCCGCCGTTCTGGACCTGCTTCCCAGCGCTACCGCGTTGACGGATCGCACGACACGTTACGGGCAGGCGCTCAAGATCGCTGAAAAATCAGCCCTCGATGCCGGCGCCGGACGACGCATCATCCACCTGATCTCCGATTTCCAGAACAGCGGATGGGCTACGGACGATCATGATTTCCGCCTCGGCTCCGGGATCGAGCTCCGGTGCACGGATGTGGGTTCAGACTCGTTCAGCAACCTGGCGCTCGGCGAGGTCCAGGTGCTCGAAAGTGAAGAGGAGAAAGGCGGCGGCCTCAAGATCCGGCTCTCGGTGATCAATTTCGGTGACGAGGACCGCAACGGATTGCGTCTGACCCTGGCGGTGGATGAGCACGTCGTCGGCGAAAAACGCGTCGATGCCGCCAAAGGAACCGTCTCGGGCGTCGAATTTCAGCTGCCTGTGCTGATGGCCGGTACGCACAATGTCGCCCTCGAGGCAGAGGATTCCCGGCTGACGAGAGACAACAAGTTTGTGCTGACCCTGGAGGCGCGCGGCAGGATACCTGTCCTCTCCGTAGAAAATCCGGGCGCGGGAAGAGGCGGGCGGCCGCCGAGTTTCTTTCTCGCCAATGCCCTTAACCTCTCCACCCTGTCCCGCTACCGCCTGTCTGCCGTCACGCCGGCGCAATTCGAATCGCTGGGGGCCATTACCGGAGGATTATTGATCTGGAACAATTCCTCCGGCGGCAGCGCAGCCGTGCAAAAGAAACTTCAGGAGTTCGTGAAAGGGGGCGGCGGGCTGATTGTTGTGATGTCGGACGGCGCACTGGCCGGGGACTTCAACCGATCCTTCGGCACCTGGCTGCCGCTGAAGGTTGACAATGCCGATACGGGCGCCCGCCGCCCCGGTTCCGGCTACTCGGAGAATTATGCTCTGCTGACGGATCTGGACCTGGATCATCCGATCTTCCGGCCGTTCAACGCCCCCCATTCCGGGACCTTTTCCAATGCCAGGTTCTTCAAACACGCGCGCCTCCAGGTCTCAAATGGAGCCGGCACCCTCGCGCGTTTTGACAACGGCGATCCGGCCCTGGTGGCAGCGGACATTGAGAAAGGGCGAGTCCTGGTGCTGGCCTCGTCCGCGGATGATGCCTCAAACGACCTGCCGGTCAAGGCCGTCTTCGCTCCGCTCTGGCATCAGATCCTGCGCTATCTGGAGAGCTTCCGGCAGGAGCGGCAATGGATGGACGTGGGCGACACAATTGCGCCCCGCAAGCTGCTGGTGGAAGCAGCCGTGCGCCAGGGGATGGGCAACGTGGATCTGAATCAGGCGATTGTGGTGATGGACCCATCCAAGCGTAGGGTCTCACTGACGCCCGGATCGGATGCAGTGGCCGTCGATGTGGCGGGGTTTTACGATGTCCGGACCGCTAAATTGAATGCCAGTGTCGCCGTCAATCCGCTCCTGCGCGAGTCCGATCTCACTCACGGCAACTCGGAAGAGATGGCGGCCGGCTGGGCCTCCACGGAAGCGAGCGCTCCTGCTGTGCTGTCCAACGACGAACGCCCGACCGCGGAAGAGCAGGACAAAAGAGAACGCCTCTGGCGGTATCTGCTTCTGGGAGTTCTTGCTGCGCTGATCCTGGAGGGATTGTTGGCGAATCGTTTCATTTTGAAGCCGGAATAGGAATAGAATATCTAAAGGGAAAGTGCCGCGAGGCGGCGGGAGGCGACCATGAGTGCATATCAGAGCTTGCTGTCACGGATCCGACTGGTGCGCCGCCGGTGGCGTATGCAAAGAGTGGCAAAAGGCCTGGCCTTTTTCCTGGCTTCAACCATTGCCCTCCTCATCCTGGGCATCTGGGGGGCCGACCTGTTCGGCTTCACGAACACCGCTGTCTGGGCCATGCGCCTGGCCATCGGCATCGCCGCGGTTTACATAGCCTTCCGCTTCTTCGTCGTGCCCCTGCGGCGCCGCATCTCGGACGTACAGATCGCACAGTATATCGAGGAACGCTACCCTCAGCTTGAGGACCGCCTGGTTACCGCGGTTGAGTTCGGCGAGGACAGGAAAATCTCCCGGGGTATGCTGGACCTCCTGATCAAGGACGCGATCGCCAAGACCAGCCGGGTCGATTTTACCGTTTTCCTGGATCGCAAGCGCCTGGCCACATACGGAATTATCGGGGTCGGCACCTTCCTGGTCCTGCTTGCCTTGCTGAACTGGGGGCCGCCGTTCTTCTACTACGGCTTCGATCGCCTGGTTGTCCAGTGGACCGAGGCTTCTCCCCGCTCGGCGCTGGTAATTGAGGTCCACCCTGGAGATGTAGAGATTGTCAAAGGAAGCGATCAGCAGGTCAAAGCACAATTGCTCGGCTTCGACGCGCCGGATGTAAAAATCTATACGCAGCCGGAGACGGCAACCACCTGGACTCCGGTGGTCATGGAGCCCGAACCTTTCGGTAGCAGCTTTCTCTACCTGTTCGTAGACCTGCAGTCCTCCCTGCGCTATTACGTCGAGGCCCGGGAAGTCCGATCCAAGACTTTCACCGTTACCGTGATCGATGCTCCAAGAGTCGACAACATCAACCTGACCTATACGTTTCCAGCCTATTCCGGAATGGCCGCGCAGACAGTGGAAGGCGAAGGAGACATCTCCGCTCTCAAGGGCACTCGAGTCGAGCTGAACATCCATACAAGTCAGCCGGCGCGATCGGCCCGCCTGCTTTTTGACGATCAGAGCACGCTGGCGCTGCAGCAATCAGGGGATTTGAACTTCCGCGGTGCTCTTACCCTCCAGCGCTCAGGCTCGTACGTCATCCAACTCACCGATGCGCGCGGCAAGCCCTATGCCGGATCTCCCGAGTATACGATGGAAGCTCTTTCCGATGCGCTGCCGAAGGTGACGGTTATCAAGCCCATGCGCGACGTGCGCGCAACCAACGTCGAAGAGGTCTTCGCGGAGATCAAAGCCGAAGACGACATCGGAGTGAGCAAGCTCGATCTTCGTTTTTCCGTCAACGGCGGCCCGGAGAAGGTCATTGATCTTTTCAGCGGCAATCCGCGCGACAAGTCGGTCATTGCCACCCACACATTCTTCCTGGAAGAGTTCGGGTTGCAGCCGGGAGATGTGATCGCTTATTACGGCAGAGCCACCGACAACAATAATGCCACCGGGCCGGGCACATCTGCTTCGGATATCTATTTCATTCAGATACGCCCATTCGACCTGAAAGTCACCCAGAGCCAGCAGTCAGGGGGTGGAGGAGGAGGTGGCGGCGGCGAGGGACAAAGCGGGCCGCAAGATCTCGTCCAGCAGCAGAAAGACATCATCAGCGCCACCTTCAAGCTCGTCCGGGATAAGGCGATCCTGGATCCCAAGGAGTACCGGGACAGCCTTAACGCACTTGCGTTGATCCAGAGCAAGCTTCAGACCCAAACGCAAGGCCTGGTCGATCGCCTCGTTCGCCGTGGAGCTCTCGATGTGAGCAAGGAATTCGCCCAGGTGGGCCAATATATGAAAAAGGCTGCCGAAGAAATGGGCAAAGCGGCCGTCAATCTGGGAGCGGAGAAGCCGGCCGAGGCGCTTCCCGACGAGCAGAGGGCCTTGCAGCAGTTGATGCGTGCCGAAAGCCTGATCCGCGAGATACAGATTTCTTTTGAAAACCAGGCCGGCGGCGCCGGCGGCGCACAGTCAGGAGCCAGCGCCCGGGACCTGGCGGATCTGTTTGAGCTGGAGATGAACAAGCTCAAGAACCAGTATGAAACCGTCCAGCGGGGCGAACAGCAGGCGCGCGACCAGAAAGTCGACGAGCTGATGCAGCGCTTGAAGGAGCTGGCGCAACGCCAGCAGCAGCTCAACGAACGGAATCGCATGACGGGCCGTCCCCCGGGGAGCTCCGTAGCCTCAGGCAACCTGGCGCAGGGCCAACAAGGGCAGCGGGGCCAACAGGGTCAACAAGGTCAGCAGGGTCAACAAGGACAGGGTGGGAGTTCGGCTTCCTCGGGAGGCGGCTCGGCGCAAAGCCAGCAGCAGCTCCTGGAGGAGGCAGAACAACTGCAGCGGCAGCTGCAACGTCTCTCGCGGGAGCGGAGCGCGCCCGAGCTGAGCGCAGCCACAGACCGGCTGCAGCAGGCGATCCAGGATATGAAGCAGGCCTTGCAGAATCAGCAGCGCAATTCGCAGCCTGCGGGAGCGCAGGGAACCCGGGCGCTGCAGCAGCTGCAGGATGCATTGCGATCGATGTCCCGCGGGCAGGAAAACAGCCTGGCTCAGGGATTGGAGCAGGCAGCTCAGGAATCGCGCGCGGCTCTGAACGAGCAGAATCGCATCCGCTCCGGAATCGAGAAGCTGATGCAAGACCAGGAGAACATTGACACGCCTGAGGCGCAGCGGCAGCGCGCTGACCTGTCCGGGCGCAAGACAACCCTCGCGGACAGGGTGCAGAACTTGCAGGGCAAGATTGAAGACCTGGCGCGGCAGGCGCGCAAGACGCAGCCGGAGACCAACAACAAACTCAACCAGGCCGCCGGCACAATCCGTGACCGGCAATTGCCTGAGCGTATCCGCGGCGGCAATCGGCTCATGGAAGGTGGATATTACGACTACATCCTGCCGCGCGAAGATTTCATCCGGGCCGGCCTGGAGGAAGTCAACAAGCAGCTTGAAGCCGCGAAAAACGGGCTGGGCCAGTCTCAGGCAGGCAAGCTCGAGGATGCTCTGAACAGAACCCGCCAGTTGGCAGAAGGCCTGGAGTCAATGCAGCAACGATTGCTTGGTCCACGCCAGGGCCAGCAGGGGCAACGGGGCCAGCAAGGGCAGCAGGGCCAAGGGGGCCAGCAAGGGCAGCAGGG
>CAYGWQ010000012.1:0-39308 GCA_964353465.1 uncultured Acidobacteriota bacterium
AAGTCAACGGACCATCACCGTCATTGCCGCCAAAGAGGGACCACCGTCACTGAAGATGCGCCGGAAAGGGATGAGCCAAGAGGCAATCGGTGCCGCACTAAACGAAGAGAACCGGGCTCGGTGTGACCCTCCACTGCCCGAAGATGAAGTCAAGTGCATTGCGGAAAGTGTTTCCCGTTACGAGCCGGCCGCTCCTGTGGTTGCAGGCAATGATGGAGTGCCTATCTCAGAAATCTTGCGCCAATGCGGGATTGAAGACCTGAAAGAAGGTGTCCCGCCCGACCAAGTGGAAACCTTCTTGCGCGAGGTTGTGCGACGGAACATAGGCGGAGATCGCCTGAGAACCCGGTTTTTACGTGAAGAGCTAATAAGATGCCTAAGGGGTCGGAAAATCGAAGGTGCGGCGGGTCTAGTGGATGCGGCATTATCGGATGGCAAAAAAAACGACCTCCAGGGGCAGAAGTTTCTTTTCGACGATCCTGAGCCCTGGCCAGAAAAAGTGGACCTTGCGGCGTTGCTTGAACAAATCGCAGATGTCTTTCGTCGTTACGTGATACTTCCGGATTTGTCTCACAAAGCTCTTGCCCTGTGGGTGGTTGCCACCTATTGCTGCGACACTGCCGATGTATCTCCTATCCTGGTGATCAGCTCGCCCGAAAAGCGATGCGGGAAAACACTTCTGCTGGAGATTCTGGGCTACCTGGTGCGGCGACCATTGCACAGTGCCAACATCACGGCAGCCGCACTCTTTCGGACCATCGAGGAATACAGTCCCACTTTGCTTCTCGATGAGGTGGACACATTTATCGAAAACAACGACGAGTTGCGCGGGGTGCTGAATGCCGGCTACCGCAAGGCAAATCCCTATGTCACTCGTACGGTCGGCGAGGATTACGAGCCACGCCGTTTCTATGTCTGGGGGCCGAAAGCACTCGCCAAAATTGGCAAGCTTCATTCCACTCTAGAAGACCGATCCATCATGATTCTAATGAATCGCAAAAAGCCTGAAGAGAAGCGCGAGCGCTTTCGCGCGAAATATGTGGCTGAGGAGACCAAGATATTGCGGCGCAAGCTTGTGCGCTGGGCCGCCGATAACCGGAGTGCGCTGGAGGCAGCCGATCCCAATTTACCCGAGGAATTGGATGACCGTGCCCAAGATAATTGGCGGCCACTGGTGGCAATCGCCGACCTTGATAGACACCACTGGCCGGGACAGGCGCGCCGCACGGCTCTCCTCTTATCCGGTCAAACTACCAATGATGAGGATTCTCGCGGAATCGAAATCTTGAAGGATATGCAGGTGTTGTTTTTTGACAAGGACACGCTTACAAGCGAAGAGATTGTTTTGGCCTTAAATGAAATGCCGGAGCGCCCGTGGCCGGAGTGCAATCACGGCAAGCCAAACAATCAAAGGCTGCTCGCTCGTCTCCTCCGACCTTATGGGATTCGCCCAAAGCAGCTCTGGACGGATAAGAGAAAGACGAGAGGGTACACGCGCAAAGACTTTCTAGAGCCGTGGGAGCGCTACTTACCAGGTTTTCATCCGGTAGAGCCGGTAGAAACCAATGAAATCAAGGAATTAGACCTCCGTTTCGATCCGGTAGAAAATCACTTCATACCGAATGAAAAAACTGTCGCAACCAATAGCAAATAAAGAATTCTACCGATCCCACCGGATCGGAAGGGGGAACAAGCAGATGCAACACAGAAGAAAAGCATGACAAACCAAAAAGTATAACGAACGCATCCTCGGCATTATTCGGCAAGGCAGAGACTCAGGCATCGCACTGTCCGTGCTTGCGAAAGAATCTGGGCTCTCGATCCATACCTTGATTGCGATACTCAGGGGCCAAAAACAGGCCTCGCCTGAATCCCTCCGGTTATTGGAAGTGGTGCTTAACCTGAACAGGGCCGAGGATGTCCGTCCGGATTGTGCGAAAGATGCCTCGAAACAGTGCGAAGAAAGTGAGCGATGATAAATGAACGGAGAACCAATCCTTGGCAATGTTCGACAGGCCTTGAGCACAGGCACCAGCCTCCGTGGGATTGCAGAGCGTGCCGGCATTTCTCATAGCACGCTGTCGAGGATATTACGGGGCCAGAGACAGCCCTCAAAAAGAACGCTCGGCCGGCTGAAGGGAGCGATTGGTGAAAAGAGCGCGGTGAAAGTTGTCCTGGTGCTTTTGGTGACAACAATCATCATCTGGCTCTTTTTTAGATTCTTTGCGGCAAACAAGAAAGGCCCAACAAATCACAGAACCGGAGACAATCTTTCGAGTTGATTCTACTAGCAGAACAAAGCGGTTTTATTCCTTAGGTTCTTACTATCGGTGACTTAGAGATGACAAAACAAAGGTTGCTTGAATTTCTTAATGGAGTTGGCCCCGTCTCTGCAGAAGATGTTGCCCTCAACTTTGATCTTACGGATTCGGGCGCCCGCTCGGCACTCCACCGACTTCTGAGGCAGGCCCTAGTAAAACGTCTCGGTGATCAGTGGATGTTGACGGCCCGAGGGCTGGACCGGCTGGATTATCTGAAGGGCAAGAGTGAAAGGAGGACAGCGCATGTGCATGACTTCCTTGACGAGCCGCTCGGCTGAGTCGGATTTCGCGCACAGGATAGACCATCAAATTCGAGGACGGGAGGCAAACCGCCTTCGGATGGAGAAACGCTCCCAGGCAGTCGGGAAAAACTCGTCTATAAGGGCCCAGGACGCGAGATCTCCGTGCACCCCTATAGAGATGTATCGGCGATTCAAGCGTCTCTCGCATCGGGGGGGATAGGAGCACTGAAGAGCCGGTATCCGGCAAACCCCTACTGACAGTTCCCGACGTGGCGAGTTTTATCCAGGTGAAGGAATCCACAGTCCGAGGATGGATCTTCCGTGGAATCCTGCCTAACCTCAAAGTGGGTCGATTTGTTCGAATCGATCCTGATGACCTGGCCGAGTTTTTGCGATTGCGCAGGCGGGGTGACTTTAGTAGCATCGCGGCTGGCCGAACCCAGACTTGCCCGGAGAGGGGGTGAGACTGGCGATGGGCATCTTCCTGAAGCGTGGAAAGTATTTCATTGATTTCTCGTGGACGGGAAACGGGTTCGGGAGTGTGTGGGCCGCGTCCCAAGGCGCGAAGCCGATAGTGCGCTGAAGGCCCGGCATGGCGATATCGTCCGGGGGCGCTACCAGCTGAAGCGTCCGGCTGCGAACATTTCGTTTCAGGCGTTCGCAGATGAGTTCCTTAGGTATTCGCAGGCCCACAAATCGTCGCGGTCTTCGGCCGCTGATGCGACCAGACTGCTGCATCTCGTGCCGTTCTTCGGGCGCTACCGGTTGGACCAGATCCAGCCCTTCCACGTGGACAAATACATCCACGAAAGGCGGCAGTCGGTCACTTATCGGCACAGGCCGGTCGCAAATGCCACAATCAACCGCGAGCTGGCGGTGCTCAAGCATATGTTCAACAAGGCTATCGATTGGAGAAAGGCGGAAGCGAACCCGGTGCGGGGCGTCAAGTATCTCAAGGAGCCGCTCCCGCCGGATCGTGTGCTGAGCGAGGAGGAGGAAGAGAGGCTCCTGGAAGCTTCGGCTCCTCATCTTCGGTTGGCTATCCTGCTTGCGACCAATGCGGGCCTTCGTCTCCGTGAGGCTTTAACCCTGCAATCGAAGCACGTCGATCTTATCAATGACGTGCTGACGGTCGAGCGCAAGGGGGGCAAGTGGCATCAGGTGGAAATCAACGCCCGTCTGAAAGCCGCTCTGCAGGCTCATTTGCGGAATCATGGCAACGGCCAACTGTTTTTCAACCCGAGGACCGGGAAGCCGCTCTTCGAAGTCAGGACGGCATTCCGTGCCGCTATTCGGCGCTCGGGGATCCCACACTGCCGTTATCATGACCTGCGCCATACCTTCGGAACGCGGTTGGATGCCCAAGGAGTCGGCATCGCGACGATTAAAGAACTCATGGGTCATTCCTCTGTGGAAATGACCATGCGTTACTCCCATCCCGGTGCTTCAGAGCGCCGGAGAGCGGTTGCTCTGCTAAGTGATGGACACCATATGGACACCACCGGGGGCAAGGTGATAAGCTATGCTCCCGCTAAGGTGTTGAAAACACAGTGTGCGCCTGTAGCTCAGATGGACTAGAGCGTCGGTCTCCGGAACCGAAGGTCGCAGGTTCGAACCCTGCCAGGCGTACCACTCATTTTGAAAGACTTACGGAATTTCATTTGTTTCTCTTGTTCTGACCCGTTGCCACTTTTTTGCCACTTTCACTCTTGCCGCCGTCGAGAGCTGCCAGGACAACCTTCCCTGCCCAGGTCGGCGCGTACTTGGCATAGTTCTTCTTCGTAAAATCGACCGAATGGTGTTCGAGCATTTCCGAGACAATTTCGAGAGGCACGCCGGCCTCCACCAGCCTTATGGCGTAGGCGTGACTGAGATTATGTTCTGAGTTGCCGTAAAGCGCTACAAACGCAGAGCTTAATGGCATTGAAGCGGTTTTCTTGCAACTGCTGTGGAATCATGGATTAAGCGATTTCGGCAGAAAAACTCAGCACATTATTTTGGGGGCGATGCCGCAAATCCAGTAAGCCGCGCATTGCTCAGGCGACTAGAGGGATTGCAGAAACGTCAGAAGATCCGTATGCAAACTCCAGTCGATTCCGTCCGGCTTTGTATCCTGCCAGGTTTTCTCGAAGAGATAAAACTTCCGCAACGCCTCGCGCTTGGTCTCTACGGAGATTCCTTTGTACCGGCAGGTAGTGTTGATGGATACATGTCCCAGCCATTCTTGAATCACGGTGAGATCGACGCCGGCCAGGAGCAGGTAGCTGGCAGTGGTGTAGCGCCTATTCCGAGATCGGAATAGGCGCTACTATTCCGCCCTCCGGACTATTACCGGGTAATTTCGCGGCCCGATGTATTTTGGATATATGGTTCACATTGAGTCGGCATAGTCTGGCTCCTTCTATCAATCCCTGTTACAGGGGAAAGGAGCCGACCATGAAGTACATCATCAATGACCAAGTAGTTTTGTCGCAGCCGCTGGAGGGGCCTCTGGCGGCCCATATTGCCTCGTTTGCACAGTGGGCGAGTGAGCAAGGATACCGGTTGTATTCAGTTTACCGGCGAGTCCTGCTCGCTGCCTGTTTTAGCCGATGGCTCGGACAGAAGGCAGTCCGATTACGGAGCGTCTCATCCGAGCATCCGGCACGATACCTGCTAGATCGCGCTCGAGGGGTGCGGCTCAGCGGGGGTGATGCGGCCGCGCTGAAACAGCTCATGGACTTTCTGTGCCAGCGGGGAGTGATCCCCGCTGAGAAGACATCGTTACCACGGCTGACCCCAGTTGAGGAATGTGCGCAGGCGTTCGAGCGATACTTGCGAGAAGAGCGCGCGCTGGCCGGTGCCACTCTTATCAACTACGTACCGTTCATCCGCAGTTTCCTGAACGACCGTTTCGGCATTGGGCGAGTCACACTATCGCGCCTGTGTGCCAACGATGTCGTGAAATTTGTCCAGCGCCAGGCGCCGCGCCTCCATCTAAAGCGAGCCAAGCTGCTGACCACCGCGCTGCGTTCGTTCCTGCAATACGCGCGCTATCGCGGAGACGTCACGCTTGATTTGGCCGCTGCCGTTCCACCCGTAGCCAACTGGTCGATGACATCGATACCCCGAGCGATTCCTGCGGATCAGGTGCGCCAGCTATTGGCCTCCATCAATCGAGGCACCGCTATCGGGCGTCGCGACTACGCGATCTTGCTTCTGCTCGCACGGCTGGGTTTGCGTTCAAGCGAAGTGGCATTTCTCGATCTGGACGACATTGACTGGAAAGCGGGTCGCATGAGCGTGCGCGGTAAAAGCGGTCGGCAGTTCGAGCTGCCATTACCTACCGATGTCGGCCAAGCGATCGTTGCGTATTTGCAGCATGGACGGCCGCATAGCACCAGCCGTCGCGTATTTTTGCGAGGCAAAGCCCCCATCCGCGGCTTTCTGGGCCAGTGTGCCATTGGATCGCTCGTTCGGCATACGCTCGAACGCGCCGGCATCGTTGCACCCACCAAGGGTACACACCAGTTTCGCCACGGACTGGCCACCCAGATGCTACGCCAGGGCGCATCGCTGACCGAGATCGGTGAAGTGTTGGGGCATCGCAGTCCCGAGACCACGAAGATCTACACCAAAGTGGACCTGGATGCATTGCGGCCGCTCGCTTTGCCATGGCCAGGAGGTGTGCGATGAACACGCTTCGAGAGGCCGTGCAGGAATACCTGACCATGCGGCGTTCATTGGGATTCAAGCTGCGCGAGACAGGCAAGAGATTGATGGATTTCGTCACGTTCATGGAGCAGCACCGCGCCTCATACATCACCCACCAGTTAGCTCTCACCTGGGCTCAACAACCAACAACCGTTCAACCCGCGCAGTGGGCACAACGACTGAGTTTTGTACGCGGCTTTGCGCGCCATCGCAGCGCCACGGATCCGCGCACACAGATTCCGCCGGAGGGCTTGTTGCCGTATCACCCGAGGCGGGCACGACCCTACCTGTACACGAACGATGAGATCAGCGGACTGCTGCGTGTGGCTCTCAAGCTGCCCTGCAGCGGCGGACTGCGGCCTTGGACCTATCACTGTCTATTCGGATTACTAAGCGTCTCGGGTCTGCGCCTCGGCGAAGCACGCAACCTCGAACTTCAGGACATTGATCTCAAGGCGGCTGTGCTGACGATCCGAGGCGCCAAGTTCGGCAAGTCCCGCCTAGTGCCGTTGCATGCTTCGACCCGCGACGTACTCGCCGACTACATTGCGCGACGCGAGCGTTTTTGGACGGCACGGCCGGTCTCGTCCTACTTGTTTGTGTCCAACCGAGGGAATCGGCTGGACACCGGAGAAATCCACCGAACCTTCTATTGGCTATCCCGTCAGATCGGGCTGCGCGGCCTATCCGACAGTCATGGCCCGCGTCTGGCACGATATGAGACATCGATTCGCTATGAGGACGCTGTTGCGCTGGTACCGCGCAGGCGAGGATGCCGAGCGCCGCTTACCCATCTTGTCTGCCTATCTCGGTCATGTCCACGTCAGCGATACGTTTTGGTACCTCAGTGCGTGGCCCGAGTTGATGCGAGAGGCGATGCTTAGGCTCGAACGAAGCTGGGAGGATCGGCCATGACCTCCGACACCAGTCTTCCTCCGCTTCCAGAGCGATTTTTCACGCAGCGCCTGATGCAGCAGCGGCAGGTGAGTCCCCATACGATCAGTTCCTATCGCGACACCTTCCGTCTGTTCCTGAAGTATACGCAACAGCGGCTGCTTAAGCCGCCCTCGCGCCTGAGGTTCGAAGAAATCGACGCCCCATTAGTTGTGGCGTTTCTCAATCATCTGGAACAGCAGCGAGGGCTGAGCGTTCGAAGCCGTAATCTGCGCTTGACCGCCATTCACTCGTTCTTTCGTTACGCGGCCTTCGAGGCACCCGCCCATTCCGCGCAGATCCAGCGTGTGCTTGCCATCCCCAGCAAGCGGTTCACGCGGACCTTGGTTCACTTTCTCTCGCGCCCGGAGGTCGATGCGTTGCTCGCTGCTCCCGATCAGCGCACATGGTTCGGCCGGCGCGATCACGCGTTTCTCCTGGTAGCGGTACAGACGGGTCTGCGTCTGTCCGAAATGACCGGGCTCAAACGCGAGGATATCACAGTCGGTACGGGTGCTCACGTCCGTGTGATCGGCAAGGGCCGCAAGGAACGGTGCACTCCGCTCGCGAAATCCACGGTCGCCGTGTTGAAAACCTGGATGCGCGAACCGCAAAGAGGCGATGGGCGGATGCTATTCCCGAATGCCCGAGGCGACCGTCTCAGTGCCGATGGCGTTCATTACCTTTTGGTCAGGCATCGCGCGGCCGCATCCAAGGTCTGCCCTTCGCTGAAACACAAGCGCGTCACCGTCCATGTACTGCGCCACACAATGGCCCTGGATCTGCTCCAAGCGGGGGTGGACCGCTCGGTCATCGCTCTGTGGCTCGGGCACGAATCCGTGGAAACGACACAAATTTATCTCGAGGCGACACTTGCCATGAAAGAACAGGCACTTGCAAAGACCGCACCCCTGAATGGCAAGCACGGCCGCTATCAACCTGGGGATCAGCTCCTTGGCTTCCTCAACAGTCTTTAGTGCCAGCAAAACTATGCCGAGCCAATTGGCGGCTTCATCTCCGCTGTGACCTGTATTTTCCGATTAGGCGGGAATGGCATCCCACTTCGCTCGGCATAGTCCGGAGGGCGGAATAGTAGCGCCAGACATGCACCGGGTGGATCCTCTTGTGTGCCAGGGTTGGCGCCTTGACACGCGCTTCAGCCAGGTACTGTTTGCAGAGCGAGTAAAGACCGGACCGTGTCAGGGAGCCGCGGCGCTGGTTGATGAATAGGAAGTTGCGGTAGGGATCGCGAGGAACTCGGCGTTCAGATTTTATATAAGTGCCAAGGAAGGCCGCCGTCGAATCCCACAGCGGCACAGTGCGGGCCTTTTTCCCTTTGCCGTGAAGAAGCACTTGTTTATTGGGAAGGTCGAGGTCGCACAGCCTGATACCACACAGTTCCGAGGCACGCGCTCCGGTGTTATACAAGGTGCGGAGAATGCAGAGATCGCGGTAACCATCGTGAGTTTGCGTACTGACGCAGGAGAAGACGGCATCAACCTCGTTTTTGTCCAGGTATTCAAAGGGCCAACGCCGGATCCTTTTCGCTGGAATCATCAGGATTTGACGGGCGTGGTTCTGATAGCGGGGTTCCACCAAACCCACCATTTTGAAGAAGGACTTCAAGGCAGCCAGCCGGGAGTTTCGTGTGGATGCCGTGTTGCCGAGTTCCTTCTCCAGATGGGAAAGAAACTCGAGCAGAAATCCAACTTGAAAGCGATCGAGCGTTGGATCGGGGCAATCCGGGACGACACGGTTCCAGTAACGCAGCAAATGGATAAACGTCTGTTTATAACTGGACAGCGTGTGAGGAGAAACCTCCCGGTGCTGCGGCAAGTAGCAGGTAAAGAAGTAATGAAGATGAGCCGAAAGCTTATCCGAGTTTGGAATCATCGATCACCCAGTCCAGGTGGTCAAAGCTATGCGCAAAACGGTGACCAGCTTCTGACAGCAGTTGCTGCGTCAACGTCAAATAGGTTTTTGTATGGCCGAAGTAGCTGTGTCCCATGTAGGTGGCCAGCAGCGGAAGCTTGGCGTTGACGTCCGCTTTATCCCGGTACCATTTCAGGAGACGATGCACGGCGAACGCTCTGCGCAACTCATGCAGATGGGGTGTGCCGGTGTAAACGCCGCGATGACATTCCTCTTTGTGGTAAACCCCGAGGCTCTGAAGCACCCTGCGAAAATATTGGCTGGCCCCCCCGCGATGGTACGGTCGCGATTCAGGCATGAATAAGAACAGCAACCCTTCACGAGCCACCCCAAACATCTGTTGCCGCTCACTCAAAAGACGATCCAGGTTTGAACATACCTTTCGACTTATTGGAATCAGGCGATCTTTGAGAAACTTCGAGCGCTCGATATAGAGAGTAGCCTGTTCGGCAGAATACACGGAGGTCGTGAGGGCAACAGCCTCGGAAACGCGCAGCCCGCAAGCGTACAAAAGGTGGTAGAAGGTGTGCCAGGACAGGGCGCGGAAACGAACTGCCGGATCTGCCGTTTGCTCCATCTGCATTTTGAAGAAGCCAAAAAAGAGATCCAGCTCCTGCGCCGAAAACACGTGCGGGCGATAAGGCTGGCCCTTGGGGATAGGGAAACCAGCCACGGGGTTTTCCGTCATGCAACCCCGGCGGATCAAGTAGCGGCACAGTCCATGGAAAGTGTGCCTCAATAAGCGGATGGTGTGAGCTTTGACCCGCCCTTTGTGTTGATCCACGAACCGCATCATCAACCGGGTATTGAGTTGTTCACAGTGCCGGACCTGATGTCCCACCAGAAAGCGGTCAATACACTTTAAATTGTAGGCCTGCATCACGGTGCTGAATCCGAGATGGTCGAGATAGTCCAGATAATCACGCATGGCGTCGGCCAGAAAGCTCTCGTAGTTGAGTTCGGGCAGCTTGTTCATCTCAGTAACCATCGGCATCGCTTTCTGCCACTTCCCGGAGCTGAGCCAGATCGATTTTGGTGTAGATCTGAGTGGAGGAGATGTGGCTGTGACCCAGCAGTTCCTGCAGGGTTGAAAAGTTGACGCCAACGCGCAGCAGCTCACTCGCGAAGGAATGGCGCAGTTGGTGGCCGCTCCCCTTGATTCCGGCGGCATGCAGTCTTTTGCTGATCGCGCCGGAAAGTCCACTCGGGGTCAATGGCTCCCACGGAGTGTTGAGCCGCAAGAAGACGCATCGCTGAGCGCAGCTTTGGGGGCGTTCGTTTTTCAGGTAAGACGCCAGGGCTTCCACCAGAGGATGTGAGAGCGGCATCCAGAGCAGCTTTCGGTTTTTGGATTGTTTAAACCGTACTACGGCTTTTCTCCAATCGAGATCTTCCAGGCAAAGGCTGGCGATCTCGCTTGCCCGCACCCCCAGGCTGGCTGCCATCAAGATCATGGCAAAATCCCGTTTTCCTCCTCGCCGCTCGCGGTCAATGCTATGCAGTAATCGGAGCACCTGGTCAGGCGAGATGATCTGGGGAACATGAGCCAGGCGGTACTGGCGGGGCGCATGCAGTGCCGATCCCCAGTCGCGGTCCAGCAGACCGAGGCTGAAGAGATATCGGAATAGACCGCGCAGCACTTTCTGGATGCGTTGAATGCGTTTGATGTTTTTGTCAGCCTGCTGCCGGAGGAAAATATCGATGTGATGGCTTTGCATCTCATTCCACTTTTTCACCTGCCCGGAATGGAGAAACCCGTCAAAGCGGCGCACGAAGAGCTCAATCCGCAGCAAGGAGTTTTGGGCCAGGCCCTTGTGCTGTTCGCAAAAACGCAGATAGTCACCCGACTCCGGAAAGAAATAGTTCCCCCGCACGGCAGGCCTCCAAGGAAAGATATCGCTTCGGAGACGCCCGGTGGCGTGTGCCCAGCGGAAGAAACAATGCAGGGTATATTGGATGGCGATGTGATGCTGCGGTCCAAATCTCGATTGTCGTCTGAAACCTCTGCTGGTTTTGGACCAAGGTTGATGGCGCACCCAGTAATCGATAAAGTCACTCGCCAGTTCCGGACAAAATGCCTCCGGCGACTTCATACCTCGCGCTTCGATAAAGCCGCGCAAGCAGTTCAAGTGTTTCAGTCGCGATCTGATCGTACGGCTGGCATAACCGGAAGACTCGAGATACGTCCCGTAATCGGAAATCCATGAGGCAAAGTCCAAAGCTCCTCCTTCATTTACTTCCCCAGCGGCCGGGGGGAGCCGCGCCGGATGGCAGATCCAGAACTTGATAGATCCCCTGCTCGAATGCGATCAGGTCGCGCGCGACGAGTTCACTGCGGGCGCCGGTGAGTTCGTGGGGAAAGCGGATATCGAGCAATTCCCCCAACCGTTCGTCGGAATAAAAGCTCACCCCGTCCCGATTGGAAACCGCGATCAGGACAAGGTAGAGAAGCTTCTCCAGGCGGGTTAATCCCTGGTCGAATCCCTGGCGGAAGAATCGATGGTCGATCCAACTGAAGGAACCGCAAATGGATCGAATGCGATCCGGCCGCGGCGGTTGCGGTCGTTTGCTCATCATGCCGCCAGAGTATGTGCTGGCGGCCTGGCAGGCTATCGGAACTTGTGGAACTTACAACGTGATTTTCTGTTAAGACTCGTTCTGGCAAACAGTTACCAAAATATCACGGCTTGTGTGACTTACATGGGTAATTTTGACGTTACTCGTTTGGGGCCAAACAGATAGACTCAGATCACAACTTGTGGAACTTACATCTTTTGCGGCCTTCTCTCGATGGTGCCTCCGCCTTTTTTTGACAAAGGCAGTGTTGCGCCGAACGTAATCGGGATGTTCTTTGCGGTAGCGCCTCCTATACTCGGCACGTGTGCCATAAGCCTGTTTTTGTTGCGGGTACAAGCTCCGAAAGTAATCTCGATTTTGCGACCGCCGGCGCTCATCCAACCGGCGTTTTTGCTCGCTGCGACACTCCGGCCGGCCACAAGTTTTTTGTCGCTCTTTAACCCGCGGGTCCGGGATAAACAGCCGGCGGCAAAAAGGGCACTTTCTCCGCTTCGGCATAAAGACTTTTCCCCTGGAATGCACACCTCGGACCGACCATCGATGAGAGGACTGAAGCATATGGAATCAAAACAGGAAGGAAAAGGAAGAGCGAAGAAGCAGCCGGGAAGAAAATGAACGGCGAAGAAAAAGGAAAAAGCTCTCTATACCTTCATCAAAAAACTGCGAACATAATCAAACTCGAAACATAACGAAGGTCATGAATTCGCAGCCACGCATGGCCAGCTGCTTGACGTGCGGCATTCCATGGATCCTTGGCCTCGCTCCAGCGAGTAAGACTGACGGGGTGATAAAACACATACTCCGTTTGTGCGATCCGGGGCATTGCCTGGATTGCGTCCACCGCTTCGCCTGTGAGCGGTACACTGCGGGGTTTACCACTCTTAGTGCGATAGAGATGCACCGCCTGGTTTTTCAAATCGACCTGGGACCATTTGAGTGCCAGCGCCTCCTCCCTGCGGCAACCGGTGTAGCGCAAAAACGTAAACAGCGGCTTTACAGTTTCATTAAGGTGCTCAAAAACCGCATCGATGATTTCCTCGGTCGGGCGCATGCCTTCGAACGGCTTCTCCGCAAGGCGATCCCATTCGGAAAGTGCGTTGGCCTCGATCAGGTGATTCTTCACCGCCCATGTGAGCAGATGGCGCAGGACCGCAATGTCTCGATTGATAGTTCGGGCCGAAACCCCGGAGTTCTGTCGCTTCGCCGCAAATTTCGATGCTGCAAGCTGATCTATTTCGGTCAGGAGAATCTTGCCGATCTCCCGATTGAGGATTGCGAGGCGCGACTTCTTCGACCTCGTTTCCCGATTCTTCTGCTTTACATATTGCTCGAGGTATATTGTTCCCGCTTCCTCCAGGGTCATGCCCTCCGAGTCCTCCATGTTCAGTTTGGCGCGCAAGTCGCGCCAGGTTCCGTCGATGCGGCTGGCCCTGATGCGCAAATTCAGATCGTTGGCCTGCTTGTCCGTCAGAGCCTGCCGGCGCGTGCATTTGCCATCCGGCCAGATCGTATCGACGATGATCCGTCCGTCGCGTTTGTGAACCGTCATGCGACCACCTCCTGTTTTAAGGACTGGAGGTATCTGTCCAAATCGGCTTTGATGTAAATGCGCCTGCTCCGGTTGGGGTGGCGTCGCACAACAATCAATCCTGTCTTGGCAAAAATCCGCAGATCGTTTACGGAGGGTTTTAGGTAGCGCGCTGCCTCACGTTCGTACATGGCGGCTGGCTGTACTTCTCCGATTTCATTCACCATGGATACCAACATCAAATTACTCATTTTGCCTCCCTGTTTCCGATCGCCGCAATCCGAGGAGCTGAAGTAGCGCCATCGGATTCGGCGATTCCTTGCGATCTGCGATGATGTCGTGTTAACAGCTGCATTATCAAGCGTTTATCAGGATATTTCCGCCCCACCCACGGCCCCGGGAAAAGCCAATTCTTGCCTGCCATCTAACCACTCATCATCCTCATCAAGTTCTCGATCGCCTGGACTGCCAAGCCCGATTTGATGTGGCGCGGCGTGAAGTGAAGCACGCGCCACCCTGCCATGACCGCCTCATTTCGCTTCTCGGCGTCGCGCTCGAAGCCGCTGCCCCGAACGTGGCGGCCGCGGCAGTAGATCCCCCCATCGACTTCCACGGCGACCTTGTAGCGCGGCCACGCAAAGTCGAATCTCCACCGGCGGCGCGGGTGGAAGCGGTACTCCCGCGCAGGCGCCGGCAAGCCTGTCAGCCTGATATGCCGCTCGAGCAGGTCTTCAAGGGCGCTCATCCAGACCTCAACGAGAATCAGAACGGAGTCTCTTCACCAGCTATTTCGCCATCGCCAGTGGTACCGCCGAAAAAACGGGCGGCGCTCCGCGATAAGTTTGGGTCCGACTTTCTCCCGATCCAGACGACTTTCACGCTCTGCCTGCCGTTAAACTCCTCGTCCTTGGTCCCGAAGGAAAGCTCGCGCCCCTCGATGTCGAGGCCGAGCTGGTACTCGATGTAGCCCGGATCCTTGAGCCTCTCGGGATCCACGCCGAGCACCTCGAAGTACTTCTTCGCACGCTCGCGGTTCTTCTGGGTCAGCCAGATCACGAACGACGTGGAGCCATCCGCGCACTCCAGCATCACCTGGTAGCCTAGCGTCCCGGTCTGGGTCTCGTAGAGCTGCGAACCCGGCGCTACGATCCCGTTATAGCGGGCATCCGCCTTGATGTTCATGCGACCTCCAGCAGGCCGGCCTTGCGGCTGTCCTTGATCGTTTGCAGTTGAGTAAAGAGTTCATCGCCCAGGCGGGGTTTCCTTCCGCTCGTGCGGCTCCAGGCAGCCTGGAGCTGTGCGAGAGTTTTTGCCGCCAGAAGCGCCGTCCGGATCTGCTCGAAGATCTCCCTGCGCTCGCGGTCGGCTCTTACCTGCGCTGCTTCCTGCGCCGAGATATCCCGCTCGGCCGCTTCCTCCGGAGTACCGAGCCGTCCCTGCTCGCCGCTGCAAAGGTAGCCAACTACCGGTGCGATGGTCTCGTAAGTCGGCCAGAGGAATTCCTTGCCGGTCAGGATCCCGGAGCGGTCCTTCTCAAAGAAAACCTTGATGACGTAGCCGCCCTTTTCGTCGCGCTCCGGGCACATGCGCCCGAGGATGTGCGGCTCGTGAGGTGTCTCGCCTTCCGCTTTCAGCTTCGTCCCGGTGACGCGCATCTCGCCGTCCTCGTCCTGCTCCATGACGACGCCTTCGCGGCCGCAGAGGATTGCATGGAAGGAGCCGTCCAGGAAAATGGACATCAGCCGCTTGTAGGGCTTCTTGATCTGCTGCCATGCCTGGATCGGGATGCCGCCATTCGGCAGCATCTTGCCGTTGTAAGCGGCGCGCGCGGCTTCCCAGAGATGTGTGATATGGGCTTCTCCTCTCATGCAGTCTTGCCGTCCTTGAGGAGGAGCTTTTTGAATGGAATGCCGGTCGCGGCCTCGATCCTCTGCGCGAGTTCGGGACTGGGACGGCGCTGCCCGGAGCGCAGCATGCTCATGTAGGCTTCGGAGATTCTGAGGCTGTCTGCGAGCTGTTTTCCGGTCGTTTTGGTGTGTTTTAGGTAACCGCTTATCGAGTTGTGAATCATGTTGCAGATAATATCTACCAATAGCAGATTAGTCAAGAATCAAGCCTCTAATTAGAAAATAATTCTTGACAATACGCAGTAGTTATTTACAATCTGTGAATACGTATGGGCAAAATACACGAAGCTCTGAAGTCGATCATCAACGACCGCAAGGCGTTCCGCGGCCTGACACAAAAAGACCTGGCTGACATCATGGGCGCCAAGCCGGCGATGATTTCTGCACTTCTAAAAGGTGATCGTCGCCTGAACGAGGACTGGATCGAGAAATTCTGCGCTGCCCTAAACATCACACTCGGCGACCTGGAAGAGCCCACCCCACGGCTTCACGAACCCAAGGCGCTCCGCGAATACTCAGATAAGTTGAAGCGCCTCTATGAGATCTCTCCGGTACCAGCTTTCCGGGCAGCCAGCCGCAACATTGACGATTGGCTTGATGCCGTGGCGCCGGCAGGATCCATCGAGTCGCGCCCGGCCGAGGAGAATGAAGAGGAATTCACAGAACCGGAGCATGTTTCCGAGCGAGAGATCGCCTACCTGGATTCGGACGCCCCGCGGCCGGTCGATGTCGTTCGCATCCGGCATTACGACGCAGTCCCTGCCGGCGATCCGCAGGAAATGAATCCCGAAGGGCAGATGTGGATCGCCATTGTCCACTCCAAAGCCAAGAAGACCTGGTACACACTGCGCGTGATGGGCGACAGCATGTCGCCCGAATATCTTGACGGGGATATCGTTCTGATGGACTACGCTCTGCAGCCGCGGGACGGAGACATCGTGGCGGCGCTGGTCGATGGCTTCGAAAGCACCCTGAAAACCTATTCCCGCAAGGGCGACGAGATCACTCTCACCCCGATCGAGACAAAGCGCCATTCCCCACGCATGTTTCATGCGAGCCGGATTGCGATCCAAGGAGTCCTGGTCGAAATCGTGCGCAGAATCCCCAAGCGCAAGCGGTAAACACGGCCGTTTCTATTCCGGGCCCCGATGGAATTGATCAGATCGAGAAGCGCGAGGCTGGCCTAAACCTTCCCAGCCATCTTGATTACCGCTCGCATCGCGCGCTCCAGATCGAACTCGGAATAGTCCTTCTCACGCAACACGGGCTTCAACCGAGTCTCGAGTTGTTGCCGAAGAGCTGCGAGACGACCCTCGGAAACATCCACAGGATCATTGCCGGGCACGTCCAACTTTTGCTGGATCAGCCTGACAAATTCCATATCGCCCGCGTGGATATCCAGCTTGCGCAGAGCGTAGTCAATATCGTAAAAATCGCGAATTGCCACTTCGCGGCGTGTCATTGCAGCTCTGAACTTCTCCGCAAACGCCTCAATTTTAGAAATGCAGCGCAGGGATGCCGGCGTCACCAGCGGCCGGTCCGATACAGGGTCAAGCAGGATTGTCTTGGCTGAACCATGGTGCACCGTCGTTAACAGAGGTTCGCGCAATCCAATCTCAATCTTGATTGTATCCTGCTGGTCGATGATCAGCGATTTGTAGCCAACAACTGCGATGTATTGAGTCGAATTATTCGCTCCCGTCAATGGCTGAATCATGTGGAAAGCCGGAAGCAAACGTGGGAGCTCGGCCATGACTTGCTTTAGTCCCACCGCCTGCTTGCTACGTTCCGGGCGCTTCGCTTGGATTGGCGTGGGGATGACAAAATCCAGATCTTCGCTCAGACGGTAAAACTCGGCATACACCTTGGCCAGGCACGTCCCGCCCTTGAATACCAATGCCTCGCTCGCCGATGCCAGAATCTCCAAAAGCACACTGCAGAAGTAATCCTTCTCGATGAGCCGGGCCGCAAATGCCGTTCTCTTTGCAGTAAAGTTGACCGCGGCCCGAAAGAAATCCGGGTCCTCCTGCAAACGGATAAGTTCTGACTTAGGCTTGTTCATTGAAAACCACACCCCAACGACGGTTTAAGGTTCCTCGCTTCGGCCGGGTCGGGATCCATGGGATCAGGCTGGACGTTGGTTTAAGGACCCGTCCCAATTTGTTGAGCAATGCCGGATCGACTCCTTCGCGCTCCAGCAGTGCACCCATCCGGCGGATTGTGCCTGTGTCGCCGAAGCGCAATGTGATCTTGATGAGTTCTGCCGCGCTCACACGCTTTGCCGCAAGTTCACGCCGGATCCATTCATAACCGCGGGGCAGACTGTTGAACCGCGACCAGTCATACACGGCGTCCACCAATGTTCTCACGCGCGACGAATACAGAGCCGTCTGGCCGCCCTCGAACTTTACCTCATCTGTTTCACCCAGCCGCTCATCCGCCACTCTGATCAACATCAGCACCACTGCCCCAATCGTGCGCTCGCCGGAAATCCGGTTGTTGTAGGCATACACGCGGGTCGGGATCTGCTCGTCGAATCCATAACGGTTGAAGGCATTTGGCCCGCAGATCTGGTAGCGGCCTCCTCGATCCTCCATCAGCGTGTTCAACGCCAGCGCCTCGTCGGGCGTCCAGGCGCCACCCAGCGGCAATTGGGACGGCACGAGATACAATCCCTGACGCACCCGGGCAATCAGCCCGCCGCGCGAGAGGCGGCTAAGCAGTTTGCGCTCCTGGTCCGGGGTCATGCGCAGCAATGAAGCCGCAAGGTCTCCAGTCCGCACTGTCCGCAGCCTGCGCATCTGCACATACGCAAAAAACTGTGTTTCCAGGTCTCCCAGGTTCTTTTTCATAAGTGCACTCTATTTACGAGTTAATACCCTGACAGGGCATTTGCCCAAAATACCATGCTCAGATCCAAAACGCCAACTTCTATCGTGAACCCACATGATTTGCCGCATCAGGCTCAGCTGTGCCTACCAGAAACTCAATTGCGGCCAGACAGGCCGCTCTCGCACAATTCTGAGGCAGTGGGAAATCAACCATTCCTTGGTTTCCCAGGACTGGCAAAAGCAGTGGCAGGTCGTCGGCGAGGAACCCTTTCCTCCTTGAGACGGTCTCGTGCCAGCAGGCGTGTTCGAAATAATGCGATCCGCCGCGCTCGGTAGTTCAGGCGGCTCTGCGCTCGTATCGATGATGAAGTCCGCCGACCCTGGGCACCGCGACGATCCGACCCAGCTCCGGCGGTTCGACAGCTCTTCCGTCCGGAGAATCCTTCCCGAGCGAGAGATGACTCCGCGATCCGTGATAATACTCGAGGTAGCATGCGACATGCCGCCTGAGCGAGGTTTCATTCATGACGACCAGGTGGTCCAGGCATTCTCGACGAATGGAGCCGATCATCCGTTCCACGTATGGGCTCTGCCAAGGAGACCGAGGAGCCGTGAGCACTTCGATGATGTCCATGCTCTCCGCCTGCATCCGGAAGGCGTTGCCATAAATGCCGTCACGGTCCCGGAGCAGGTACCGTGGCGCCGTCTCCCAGGGAAATGCCTGCACGAGTTGCTCTGCCGTCCACTCGGCAGTCGGATGCTCCGTTACGTTGAAATGTATCACGCGCCTGCGATCATGAGCCATGACGAGGAACACGTACAGGATTCGGAAACTCACGGTCGGCACCACGAAGAAGTCCACTGACACCAACTGCTTGACATGATTCTCCAGAAACGTCCGCCACGTCTGCGAAGGCGGCTTGCGGTGCCTCACCATGTACTTCGCGACAGTCGCCTGGGACACCTCGATTCCAAGCTTGAGCAGTTCCCCGTGCAGCCTCGGCGCTCCCCATAGTACATTTGAGGTGCTCATGTTGCGGATCAGCTCTCGGATCTCCCTTGCGATCCCCGGACGCCCGATGCGTCCCCGGCGGCTCTTCCAATTCCAGTAGAGTCCTAATCCCTTTCGATGCCAGCCAATGACCGTATCGGGTTGGACGAGCACGAGGGACTTGCGCCATTCGGCCCAGAGCCGGGAAAGAACTACCCACAAGACTCGATCCGATGCCCGAAGCCGGAGTCGCCTTCGATTGCCTCGTTGCAGAATGCCAAGCTGGTGGCGGAGAGCCAGAATCTCCACTTGTAGCGAGGCCCGCGTTCGCAGTGTGGATGTAAGCCCGGCAAGCAGCAATATCAGCACGTCACACATGGCTGACGACGGTAACAGCAGGAAGCTGGAAGGGCAACGATTTCAATCTGTACGGAGTTGTTAGTAGGGACAGCTCTGCGACCGTGTTCAACAGCGTGATCTTAAAAAGCACGTCCTCCACCCAATTACACCTTGCAAAACGCCGGGGCGCTGATTACTCTGTTAGCTCGGCTTTTGCCACGTATCAGCGTTGGTATTTACGAACCACTGCAGAAAGGAATCAAAATGGACGCTAGGATCATCGAACTTGCAATCGAGGCTCTCCGGAAACGAAGGAGCGGCGTGGAAGCCGAAATCGAAATGATAGAGGGAGAGCTACGAGGGCGGACCGCCAAGACTGCCGCTTCGGTCGCCGGAAAACGCAGACCAAAGACCACCGCTCAGAGGAAAGCTCAGGCAAAGCGCATGAGAGCGTATTGGGCGGCCAGAAAAGCCCGGGCGACAAAAACCCGAACGGCCCGGAAGACCGCTCCGGCGAAACCGAAGATGGGCCCCCAAAGCGCGGCAGCCCGGAAGGCACAGAGCGAGAGAATGAAGGCCTATTGGGCTAAGAGGAAGGCGGAAGCAGCAAAAGTTCAGACTGCGAAAAAGCCGAAATCGGCCAATGCCCAGCCGGGACGGAAAAACGCCGCTGCCGGCAAGAAGGCTGCTGAGTCCAAATCGAAGAAGACGCCTTTTTAATCCTGCTTTCCTGTACAATCCGGATCATGTAATCGTAACAACGGCTATCCTGCAGGCGAACCGGAAAAACCGCTGAGACGCCGAGATTCGAAGATATACAATCTCTTGCCGTTTTCCTCGAGTTGGAGCGTCTTGGCGGCAGCCCCCGGTTGTGCCGGCAGGTGGCGCTCCGAAGCCATTGATTGCATCTCCTCCATTCATCATCCGGTGCGGTGCACCTACGATGCAATAACAGCACACAGGCTCCCATCCCGGCGATTTTTGAACCCTTGCTCGGAAAAAGGCATCCAACGTATTACAATTCAGATTGGGTTGGCGTCCAAGGGGCTGTAGCATATCTCTATGAGTCACTCAGCAAACCCTGTCAAGATCAAGTGCGTGTCGCAGCCGGCCAACTCATGCGTCTCCTTGAATCCAATGCGCGGGGCCGCGTTTCTGCGATTCCCGGCACTATTTTCAGGCGAGGTGATCGAGCGATGATATTCCGGATTCGGGCATCCATGGCGGCATCGCTTTTGCTTTGCTTTGTCGCGCCGCTTCACGCACAGAAACCTCCGCAGATGCAGCCGCCGGTAATCCGCGTGGGGGAGGACGGCGTGTTCGTCAGAGTCCTGGTTACCGACATGCTGAACCGTTACATCGCGGGGCTCGGCAAGGAGCATTTCCGAATCTACGAAAATGGGGTTCAGCAGACTATCCATTACTTTACGCAGCAGTCCGCACCCGTCGGTATCGGGATCGTCTTCGACCTGGCCTCCAGCATGAGGCGCCAGGCGGATGCAGCAGGCCTGGCCATGTCACAACTCGTGCAGGCCGGACAGGCCGGAGACGAGTATTTCCTGATTTCCTTTGACGAGAAAACGGCGCATGTTCAAGACGCAAGCGGAAACCCGCCCGCGCAAAAGGACATTGTCTTCAGCGAGCTCCCTTCGCCCCGCCGGCCCCCATTGTTCGAGGCCATTGCGATGGGGCTGGACCGGCTCAAGAGAGGGGCGAACGAGAAGAAGGCACTCATCATCATCAGCGACCGTGAAATCAGGAGCAGCCTGCCGGCCATGCAGGTATATGCGATCAGCGGGTTTGCCAGCTGGAATTATTGGGGCACGAAATCCCCAGCTAGCGCGGGTACGAGCGGCGTGAGGACCTTTCTTCCGAGCAGTCCCAGCGAGATGGATTATTACATCCGTCTTATCCAGGATGAGTTGAAAAATCAATACGTGCTGGGCTACGTTCCCACAAACAAGAATCGCGACGGCAAGTGGCGCAAGATTGAGGTCAAGCTCAATGCACCGAAACACCTGCCGCCGATGGTGGTAGTCGCCGTCCAGGGGTATGCCGCCCCCGGAAAGTGATTCGCGATCCGATTGCCGGCGACGAAACGGGGACACTTCGAATGGTACCTGGATAAGGATTTCTATTGGGACCCTGAAAGGGTCCAGCAGCAAAGCCCAGGGCGCGAGCCCTGGGAAAGACCGCAGGGCAGGAAGACAGCCCTGTAGGGCGGCGCAGGCAGTGTCGCCCTTCAGGGCTTGTTTCCCGGATATTCATGACCCCAGGGCTCATGCCCTGGGCTCGGCTGTCCCGCCCCTTTGGGGCTGTAGCACTTGATTTGGCGATACAACAGGGTGATTGCGGTTACTCCTGATTAAGCGCCATTCGGGACATTCCCTGTTTCCCGGTTTGATACTCAGATGGCTTTGGAAAACAGGAAAAGCGGGATGTTCCCTTTTCGTTCTTTTGCAGACGGCCCTATGCGATCAAAACATCCGGGAATCCTGGCAGTTACCCTGGCATTGGCGATGTGTGCGGCTTTGCAGGCACAAGGTGATTCGCTGAAGCGGGGCATCTCCTCGATAAGAGCTTCCCGGCCTGCCGAAGCCGAGCAGGTTCTCAGCGCCATCCCACCGTCGCACGCGGATTACCTCTCCGCCCAGACTCTGCTCGGGTATCTTTTCCTGCAGCGCTCCGCCCTTCCCGGGGCCGAGAGTGCATTCCGCTCGGTGTTATGTGCCGAATCAGGCAATGCCCCTGCCAGGCTGGGATTGGGCATGGCCCTCATCCGGAGGGGATCGGGAGACCGGGCTGCCGGCGAGCTGGAGAAAATACTGGCGGATCCTGCCGTCGGCTTGAAGGCACAGATCCAGTGGATCCACAGCCTCTTCCTCGCCGGCAGGATCGACGACGCCATCAGGGAAGCCCGGCAGATGACAACGGAGCACGACGCAGTGGCGGAATTGCATAGCCTGCTCGGATTTCTCTACCACGTCCGTTCCGAAACCGGGGAAGCCTTGCGGGAATACCGGCTGTCCGTCCAGCTGGATCCCGGCGATTTGTCGACCCACCTGAGTATGATTTCGCTATACCGCAGCGAGGGGGATTGGGAAGGCGCCCTCCGCTGCGCTCAAACCGCGCTGGCGCTGGATCCCAATCATCCGCTTCTCCACCAGGAACTGGCCGTCGTCCTGGACAAACTCGGTCGTAGCCAGGAAGCCGCCGCCGCCCGGACGCGGGCGGAAGAAACGTTCGATGCCGAGGTCCTCTATGCCCGGGCCATGCGGGCCAAGAGCGCGGGCCGCAATCGCGAAGCGGAAAAGCTGCTGCGCGAGAGCGCCGGCAGGAACCGGAACCTGTCCAAGGCATGGAGCGATCTCGGCGAGTTGCTGCGCGCGGAACAGCGATGGGAAGAAGCACGCGAAGTCTTTCTCCATGCCCTGGAAGCTGCTCCCGGTGATTCCCGAGCGGTGGCGGGATTGGCAGCCACGCTGCAGTCTCAGGGAAAGGCAGGGGAGGCACTGCGATACTACCAGGAAGCAGTGCTGCGCGGGTCGGCTTCTCCCGACATGCTGACCGCCATGGCCGCCATTTATCGGGACCAGGGAAAATCTGAAGCGGCAGAGCTTGCGGTGTTGCAGGCAATTCAGCAACTGCCGGATAACCCGGATCTCATGTCCTACCTCGGCCATTTGCAGCAGTCGACCGGCAAAACCCATGAAGCCCTGGAATCCTACTCCGCGGCGCTGCGCCTCCATCCGCAAAAAGTCGAGGCCTTGACCGGGCAGGCGCGATCTCTCCTGCAGCAGGGAGACACTCGAGGGGCCCTGGCGGCGCTCGATCTCGCCAGATCGCTGGAACCGACAAACACCGGGATCCTAAAGGAAATGATCCAGGCTTTCGAAAAAGCCGGAGACGCAAAGTCGGCGGAATCCGGCTGCCGCGAGTGTCTCAAGATCCATCCCGAAGATCTCGAATGCCGCGAACAACTGGCTGCGTTGCGCATGGCGGCTCAAGACTACCAAGAATCGGCAGTCCATTTCCGGTTCATTCTGGATAAAGGAGCAGTTTCCAAGAGCGTCCTGGATGGTCTCGCCTTTGCTCTCATGCAAATCGGCGATTACGGCGGCGCCATTGCCATGTCCGCAAGCTCGCTCCAAAAGTTTGGCCCGGATCCCAGGGTGTACACCGGCCTCGGATATTTGTATCGCTGCCGCGGGGATCTGAAAGCGGCGATCGTGAACTACCGGCTTGCTCGAGATCTGGCGGCAACGGATCCGGAGAGAAGCCTGAATCTTGGGTTCACGCTTTACCTGTCAAGGGATTTCAAGGGCGCGCTGGCTCCTTTGCTGGCCGCGCTGCGGCTCAGGCCGGACTGGGGCACGGCCCAGTACTATCTGGCCATGACCTACTGGAACCTGGGGCAGCACGTTCTGGCACTCTCGTATGCCCGGCAGGCGCAGGGGCAGGGCATTCCGGCCGCAAAGTCGGCGGTGCAAGCTCTATCGAAGAGCTTCGCCTTCGGCCCGCTGGGAAGCGTGACGATTCAGCGTGTACGCCGATAACCCGCGCTTTTCGAAAACCGGGGACGTCTCCCACGTTCACCTGTTTTTCGTTGTCCCATTGCGAAAGGATGGCGTATAAAACAGGTGAACGTGGGAGACGTCCCCGGTTTTTAATATTTGAAGGAGATCCTGTCATGGCCCGTTTTCGCAAGATAATTCTTATAGCTGTCGCTTTACTGCCGGCTTTTGGCTTGCGTGCTGAAGAAGGCATGTGGATGCCGCAACAGATTCCCCAGCTCGCCGCCAGGCTCCAGGCCCTGGGATTCGCTGGGGATCCCAAGGCTTTCGCCGATCTGACCGGCCAGCCCATGGGTGCTATCGTTTCGTTGGGGGGATGTACTGCATCCTTCGTCTCGCCCGACGGCCTGATCGTCACCAATCACCATTGCGTGACCGGCGGCTTGCAGTTCAATTCAACGCCGCAGCGCAATCTGCTCAGGGATGGATACCTTGCCAAAACCCGCGATGAAGAACTGTCGAACGGGCCCGGGTCCCACGTCTACGTAACGACCTCCGTCACCGAGGTGACGGAAGCCATAGTGGGCAAGATCGACCCGAAGGCCACGGACCGCCAGCGCAGCGACATCATCGATCGCCGCATCAAGGAGCGTATCGCCGCCTGTGAGAAGGAAGGGATGCGCTGCAATGTGGCCTCTTTCTTCGAGGGCCTGAAGTATTACGAGATTGCCCAGCTCGATATCAAGGACGTGCGTCTGGTTTACGCACCGGCCGAGGGGATCGGCGTCTTCGGCGGTGAGACCGACAACTGGCGGTGGCCGCGCCACACGGGCGACTGGAGTTACCTGCGCGCCTACGTGAGCAAAGACGGCAAGGCGGTCCCCTACGCCAAAGACAACGTCCCCTACAAACCCAAACACTGGCTCCAGGTCTCCACGGAAGGCGCCAAGCCGGGTGAACTCGTCTTCGTCGTCGGCTATCCGGGCCGCACCCAGCGACATCAGACGTATGCTGAAGTCAGAGAGACTACCGAATGGGCCTTCCCGCGCTCGATCCGGCTCGCCGGAGAACAGCTGGCGGTCATCGACAAGCTCATCGCAGGCAACAAGGATCTGGCCATTAAAGTCGCCAATCGCATTCAGAGCCTCAACAACAACACGACCAATCAGAAAGGCATGCTGGAAGGTCTCGTGAAGGGCGGGGCTCTGGCCCAGAAACAGGCAATGGAAAAAGCTCTGGAAGCCTGGATTGCCGCCGACCCTGCACGTCAGAAAAAATACGGCGACGTTCTGCCTGCCCTCCGTGCGCTGCACGCGGAAGGCGAAAAAACCCGCGAACGAAACGCGGTCCTGGGGAACCTGGCATCGGCATCCTCCTACCTGGGCGCTGCACAAACCCTATACCGCCTTTCGATCCAGCGTCCCAAGAACGATCTCGATCGCGAATCCGGATATCAGGAGCGCGACTGGGCCCGCATCCGCGAAGGCCAGGATCGCCTGCAGCGCACGATCGACGCCACCGTCGATCGCGCTTTCCTCAAGTGGGCACTGGGATTGGCAGCGGCGCTCCCGGCAGACCAGAGAAACGAACCGCTGGACAAAGCCGTGGGTCTGAGCCCAGGGATGGTAAAAACCAATTCTGACAGCGCCATAGATGCGTTCCTCGACAAGCTCTATGCCGGTACAAAATTGGGCGATCGGGATTTCCGTCTTGGCTTGATGGACAAGAGCACGACAGACATCCTGGCGACAAAAGACTCCTTCATCGGGCTCGCGGAGGCGCTGGAACCGCTGGCAGAGTCCATCCGCGAGGCAGGAAAAAACCGTACCGGAGCTTACGCCCGGCTGCGCCCGCGCTACATGGATGCAGTGCTGACGAAAGCCGGTGGACTGGTGGCCCCCGATGCGAACAGCACACTGCGTGTGACCTACGGCCAGGTGAAAGGCGTGGATGCCAGGGACGGCCTTACCTATCGACCTCTCACCGGATTGAAGGGAATTCTCGAAAAGCAAACCGGGGAAGGAGATTTCAACGCACCCCAGAAGCAACTCGACGCGATCAAAGAACTACTGGCAGGAAAAAAGAAGAGCCCTTACATGGATCCCGCCCTCAAGGATGTGGCTGTGAACTTTTTATCAACAGTGGACACAACGGGCGGCAACTCCGGTTCACCGACTCTCAACGCGAAAGGCCAGCTGATCGGACTCCTCTTCGACGGGACCTATGAGTCGGTAGCATCCAACTTTCTCTTCGACAAGGTGAAGACCCGGTCCATCCATGTCGACAGCCGCTACATGCTGTGGAATATGGCCGAAGTGGACGGCGCCGGAAATCTTCTCAAGGAAATGGGAATCCTCAAATAGCCTCACCGATCACAAGGCACCCGCAGAATCCTGAACGGGCCGGCCGCTCCTTAGAACGCCGGCCCGTTTGGCTTTGCATGTAGGCTCCGTCCGCCGGACGGAGCTTTTGGTATCGTCGTCTGCTGTGCGCCGTCTGGCAGCCGTCGCCCACTGTGAGCCCCGCTGCCAGGGTTCATGCATCCTGCCGGGCCTTTAGGAATTACTCCCGCCGTCAGCCTTTCTTTTCTGCGGTCAGGTTGTTCGTTATGCTGAAGGTTCCGGGCACCCCGCTCGCAATAATCCCCGCCACATTTTTGTCCGTTCGGGTAGCCACAAAACCTACCAGCGTGACATTCCCGTTTTTCACAATGATGTGGATTGAAGGGATTGCCCCCATGGCATACCGGTCCAATTGCGTGCTGGAAAACAGAGCCCGATACACGGCAATGCGTATCCGGTCATCGAATCTGGAAAGCGGCAAGACTTCGATACGGTTGATTATCTCACCAACGCCCGGGAGCCGACGCACCACATTTTCCGCATCACTCTTTAGCGTCGGCCGCATCGCCTGGCCCGAAAGCACAACCGTGCCGTCGTCTTGCACTTCAAATTCAAGGTTGTCGAAGACACCGTAATAGGGAAGCATCAAAAGTTGATGCCGGATTTCATCCGCTATTCCTCCAACCGGCCTGGCAGCATTGAGTGCTCCCGCTCCGTGCGCAGGCACAGGAAGAGCTATGCCGACAGCCGTCGGCAGCATGATGACCGCTATGGCCATCAGAAATGGCAAACCTCGCTTTTTCAATAACATCCCAATACCCCTTTCCATCGCTCATAATCCCCATCACCCCTTTTCGGGGATCCATGTAATTAGATAATAATGATGAAAAGAAGTTTCATTTTTATCTTTGCGCTAGCGGTTCAGCGGAACCACAAGGATGGTGTTGGTTTGCCTGGTGGCCTTGCGACCGAGAAGCACACCGGCAGTGGCACCGGCGGCAGCCGATACAAACACAATACCGAAAAAACCCGATTGACTGTGGACTCGATCCGCTGCCAAACCGGCACCGGCACCGGCCAGATATCCGCCGATGACGCCCAGCGCAGCGGGTATCACAAACAATCCATTCTTCTGCATGTGCACGATGGCCACGTCGGCGGTGCGCAAGGATCTCTCGTTGCCCGGCAGCTGTCCCTGTGACAGCCATTCTTTGGGCACGGATTTCTTGACACGCACGTGAATCTCATCCTGATTGGCTCGCAGGACCTTTCCTTCCACATAGGTCCCGTCGCGCATCATGAGCTGGATCTTTTGTCCAAGAACGACCGCACCCAGAGCATCGGAACTGACCTGCAGGCCGCCCATGAAGGGTGCATCTTGCGCCGGAACCATGGATGGAGTGAACATGGCGAGCATGAAGGACAGCATCACCACCATGCCCTGTCTCATGGGAACACTCCTCTTCCGCCGAAGGATCAAGATATCCTTTTAGGCAATTAAGGTTGAGCTGGGTATGAGCCAAGAACAATTCGGCCCACAATTCGCAATGCGAAATCCACGGGGAAAGCAGCTCAAGGAATTCGGAGTGTGCGGGCTTGGTATCGCAAAGAATCAGGCCATGCGCAGAGGCACGTTGGATGGCCTTGCTTTATCCACGCAACGACGTGCGGTATTAGAGGAGAATGTTGTCGCAGCCCGGACAATCATTTTCCAACGGGTGGCGCGCTCACCGGCAGCCGAACGATGGTCTTTAGTTTCGCGGGCGCCACTCGCCGAGGATCGCTGATATAGATCTCGTGCCCCGGGCATGCGGTTACGAGGCCTATTCCCCCGGCGTAGTCATCCAGCTGTTGGTAGCTTTTGCCCACCTCATCATAAGGACCAATGTGCATGAGTTGCACGCATCGTCCTTCCTTCCCGGTCCATCTCGTCACTTTGGAGGTGTCGATCTGCTTCTTTTTAAGCAGCTCCTTTCCGGCTTTTTTGAGATCGGTTGCGCTCACTGCATCCGGGATCCGGATCAACAGCTGCCAGGGCCATTCCGATCTGGGCAGGGTCTCGGGATTCTGCATGTGCCAGAGGCACTCCAGCTTGCTGACGCCAAAGTCCAGTTTGCCGGCGAATTTCAGCATGAACTTGGCGGTATAGGCAAGGCTATAGAGTTGTTGAATCGCCTCCTGGAAGGCGGGGCCACCGGGTTCTCCCTTGCCTGTGAATGACAGGAAGGTCGCTTTGTCTGCCTTCACTTCCTTGATTTTCGACGTTGCGGTGTAGAGATCCTTATGGGACTTGGCGAAATCGATTTTTTCGAGCTGTGGACTTTTCATGGCGTCGCTCCTTAGCCTCGTGAGCGCCCCTTCTAAACCACGAAAAACACGAAATGCACCAAATGACGGAAAAACTTAATGCCTCAGAATGAGCATGACCTGCCCGGGAGAGGAGGCCGCCTTGCAGGAGCGCTCCTCTCCCGTTCATACTGTATTGCCCGGTTCGCTTATTCCTCGTAGCGGACGGGCAGGTAGTCGGGATACCACATGGCACGAGTGACATTGTCTTCCAGGTTTTCCAGGATTTCCGCCTCCGCATGGCCTTCTTCCACCGCACGCTTTACAGTTGCACAGGCCACGGCATGGGAGCACTCGCGAATCCTGGGGAGTTCCGGATAGACGGCGGATTCATCGAGGTCCTTCGTGGTTACCTTGTTAGCAAGGGCCCGAGCCGCTTCCAGGAACATCCCGTCTGTCGTCCGCCGTGCGCGAGAGACCGTGAGCCCAAGACCCACACCCGGGAAGACGAAGGCATTGTTGCACTGCCCGATGCGCAGGCGCTTGCCCTTATGAACCACCGGATCAAACGGGCTCCCCGTGGCCACGATGGCCCGCCCATCCGACCAGAGCATTGCGTCGGCTGCCGTGCACTCCGCCTTGGAGGTCGGGTTCGACAACGGGAAGACAACCGGTCGCTCATTGATTTTTGCCATGAGCGAGACGACTTCCTGGGTGAAGGTCCCCGGCGTACCCGAAGTGCCGATCAGGATCGTCGGTTTAACATTCTCCACCGCTTCCGCCAGCGCGATTTTCGCCCGATCCTTGACCTTGTAGGCGGCAACCTCAGCCGTGTCCCTGGCGTAAGTAGCTTTGAAATCCTCGAGGTTGGCGCGGGCTTTGGTAACGAGGCCCTGGCTGTCGGTCGTCCAGATCCGCTTGATAGCCTCCGCCCGGCTCAGTCCATCCTCGATCATCGCCGAGACGAGCAGATCCGAGATGCCTTGGGCTGAAGCTCCGGCGCCGGCAAACACCACCCGCTGATCGCGCATTGGTTTTTTTGTGATACGCAGCGCGCAATACAATCCGGAGAGGACGACACCAGCGGTCCCCTGGATGTCATCATTGAAGGTGCAGAGCTTATCCCGGAAGCGATGCAGCTGCTTGATGGCGTTCCCCTTAAGGAAATCTTCCCATTGGAAAATCGCGTTGGGGAAAACCTTCTGGAATGCAGCCACAAACGAATCGATGAACTCCTGGTACTGATCCCCGCGGATCCTCTTATGTCTCAATCCCATGTAGAGGGGATCATTCAGCCGCTCTTCATTGTCGGTGCCCACATCCAGGGTAATGGGTATGGTGTTGTAGGGAGAGACGCCCGCGCACAAGGTGTAGAGGCAGAGCTTGCCAATGGGAATCCCCATGCCGCCTGCGCCCTGGTCGCCAAGTCCGAGGATCCGTTCTCCATCGGTCACGACGACTACAGAGGGGTTGGGAATGCCGTAATTGGTGAGAATCTTCTCGATCTGATGTCTCTGGTCATAGTTGACGTAGAGCCCCCTGGCCTTCCGGTAGATATGAGAATATTTCTGGCAAGCCTCACCGACCACCGGGGTATAGACGATCGGCATCATCTCATCGATGTGCTCAAGCACAAGCCGGAAAAACAGAGTTTCATTCCGGTCCTGCAGCGCGGTCAGGTAAATGAACTTCTCGAGGTTGCTGACCTTGGCATTGAAGTTCTCGTACGCCCGGTCCAGCTGTCGCTTGATCGAGGAGACAGCCGGCGGGATAAGGCCGTGAAGGTCCAATTCATCCCGCTCCCGGAGAGTGAAGGCACTGCCCTTGTTCGTCAGCGGGTTCTCCAAAAGGGCTTTGCCCTTCCGGGAAGCCGCCATATATTTCTGCCCAGTCGACGGGTCTATTCTGATGCTAACTTTCATTGCAGGTCTCCTTAATCCGAATATAACCTATAAAATATAGGCGCCACGGAGCCGGCGCTCGCTTGAAATCACCATGTTTCAATCTACCCGGTGCAGCCTTGGAAGGCCGCCGGCATAAGGGTTGCATTTTCGCCCTCGGGTAGTTCCTCCGGCAGAGCAATCCGGATCCCTGTAAACCGGAGGGGCCTTATTGTAACCTTTTTGCCATCAGGAATCTTCAATTTGCTGCATCAAAAGATAACTTTCTCTCGCACCCCCAGCCCGTGCGGAGCTCCTGCAGGGAAACACGCCTCCAGAAATCTCTGCGATTCAGACACTGGCAATAGAAACGAACCACGAAGACCTCAAAGATCTCAAAGAAGAGCTTTCGCGGATGAATTGAGAGCAAGCGCTTTTGCCTCTTTGAGGTCTTCGAGGTCTTCGTGTTTTGCTTTTTCTCTTCTGCCCCTTCCCGCCTTGCTACTCCTACTGTCTGAATCACACTCAGAAATATATTGAACCTCGCCAAAGCGGTGCGGTATATCGTACTGCTTACTAGCGAATCCTGGCACTAACGGTTTCGGATGAGGGGACGCCGGTACGCCCGGTCCAGACCTTGACCGATCATTTGGAAAAGTAGCAGTCCCGTGAAATTCGAGTTGATACAGGCGGGAAGTATCGAGATCACCCGGGAGGAAGGGGTAAAGGACAGCCAGCCGACATCTTTTTTACTGGAGCACGAAGGCTTCCGGGTTGTGATCGACACCGAACATCCCAAAGAAGACGGGACGAAATACGGCGCTGCATTTGCCCGGCTGGGATTATCTCCTGCCGATGTCCAGTGCGTGATCTTCACCCATCTTCACCCGGACCACTTCGGCCATAAGAACTTGTTTCCAGCTGCGACGTTTGTGTTTCACAAGGATGAGCGGATGGGTTTCTATTTTAAGAGCAACAAGAAGATTGTGCTCCATGGGAGCGCACTGCTGGGGCTTCATCCTGACGCGTTGGACCGGCCTGAGTATATCGATGCCAATCCGGACCTCCGAAATCTCGGCGACAGGATGTACGTCCGGCACGCACCGGGCCACACGCCGGGATCCACAATGATTTTTGCCCGCATCCATCAGCTCATCTATGCCTGGGTGGGGGATACCTTCCTGAACAAGACCTATTTCGAGCAATGGCAACCGCCCGGCTCCTCCTGGGACCAGCCGCGCGTTTACGAACACATGCAATACGCCCGGGAAGTGGCGGATGTGATCGTGCCCGGCCACGGCTCCCCGTTCAGAATCTAGCCGGCAGCCTTGGAGTGCGGCGACAAGCAGCAAAAAGGGGACATTCCGCTTTTCCAGTTTGCTGCAGCCATTTGAGGGCCAAGCCGGGAAAAGCGGAATGTCCCCTTTTCGTGCTCAGCGTGAGGACGTCACAAGCCGCCTAGCCAGCTCGACGGCATCCACAGCATCTTCCGCATATCCATCGGCCCCGATTTCCTGGGCCCACCGGCGCGACACCGGGGCGCCACCCACCATCACCTTGACTCGAGCGCGCAGTCCGGCGTCGGCCAGCGCCTCAATGACTTTTTTCTGCACGCTCATGGTGGTCGTCAGCAGTGCCGAGAGTCCGAGGATATGCGCGCCGGTCGCACGCACGGTGCCGATGAATTTCTCAACCGGCACATCGACGCCGAGGTCGTGCACCACGAATCCGTTGGCAGACAGCATCGTGGCCACCAGCGATTTGCCGATCTCATGGATATCGCCCTGAACGGTGCCGATCACGACCGTACCCTGAGATTGGACTGCCTGCCGGCGCGCCCGCAGCTCCGGCTCCAGGAGCTGCATTGCCTGTTTCATGCCATGGGCCGACAGGATCAGGTCGGGAAGAAAATACTCGCCGCAAGAAAATCTCTCGCCCACAACGCGCATCGCGGGGACCAGGCTGCGGTCAATGATGGCGAGCGGTTCAACGCCGGCTGCCAAGGCTTCTTGCGTCGCCGAAACGGTACGATCGGCATCGCCCTCGATGAGACTGTTGCTGATTTGTGCCAGCAAATCGTGTGACATTTCCATTGTGCTCCCTGGTCCGCGGCACCGTGCCGCTGCTATCCATGGCCGGAGCCTGCTGCGACGCCGCACCCGGCGGCGCGTCCGGCGTTATGCTGTTTAATACAAGATATCATTCATCCGCCCGCGGAAGAAAAACGGGATTTTCCCCCTCCCCCGGAAGGAAGAAAACAGAACATCGCGTTACGCATTCATCCCGTAAGCGGGGGCAGGTGCTCCATACCGAACTTGCGCGCGGCAGTTGCGGCGATCGTGCGCAGCTCGGTGCAAAGCTCGGCAGAGACCGGCAGCGCCTCATATTTCGCGATCAGCAGATCGACACGCTCCGATGCCCGCTGGAGTGCGGATTTCGATCCCCGGCGCCTCCACCCATCGAGCGATCCGCGGTCGATGACCTCGGACGGGATGTGGAGTTCCCGGCGAAACCAATTCCGCGTGTGGGGTTCCGCAAGATAGTCTGCCCGGTGTCCGAGTTTGCGCATGAGGGTGAGCGCAATCGGTTCTTCGCGCGCCTCAATGCCGAGGATCAGGCGTTTCGCCATGCCGATGATTTCTGCATCGAGGACCAGCTTCTCGAAGCTCTGGCAGCTTTCGAAATCCATCATCCCCGCCCCCGATACCATATTGATACCGGCGAGGGCGGCCAGCATTGTGCCCCCGGCCGACTCGAGGCCGCACTGCGCGTCGATGATCTTGGCATCGCTCATTCCCAAGTAGGCATGAGTCGGGAGGCCAAGCGCTTTTCCGACCTGAGCGTACGCGCAGTCGATGAGCCAGGTGCCGACGTCTCCCATCGGCGTGGTCCCCTCACGCATGTCGAATGCGGCGGGCGAGCCGCCCCATACAACGGGCGAGCCGGGCCCGGCGAGCTGATGGATGGCAATCCCACTGAGGCTCTCGGCGCCATGCTGAACGACCGCGGCAGCCAGGGTCACCGGCGCGGTCGCTCCAGCCAGCGGCATGGACACCAGCTCGGCTGGAATACCGTGGCGCGCGCAGTCGATCAGGTTCTGACAGGTAAGATCGCTCCACAGCAGCGGGGGCGACGGGCACACGTCGAAGACGGCGATCGGCTTTTCGGCCAGAGCAGCGGATCCTCCCGCCACGGCCAGCAAAAGCTCCCGCATAGTCCACCACGTATCTTTGCGAAACGCACCTGTGATGATGGGTTTGCGCATATAGTTCAGCGCGAGATAGAGCCGATACAGGTCGCCGATCTCGGCAGGCACATCCCCACAGACAAGCGCCGTGCTCTGCGCATCGATTTGCGGAAGCATTTCCACCAGCTTCACAAACTTGACAAAATCGGCCGTGGCCGGCGTGCGCTGTTCCTGCGTGCGGCTGTCGAGGATGGTCAGCGCGGCACTCCCGGGATCGAATTGCACGCTGTCGCCGCCGTAGTGCACAACGGGACGGCCGTCGAGACTGTAGAGATGGAATTCGGCGGGTGCCGTCGCAAGCGCCTTGCGCACGATGCCCTCCGGGACCCGGGCGATCTGATTCCCGCGATCGACCGCGGCCCCCGCTTCTGCCAGGAGCGAGAGTGCCTCTTCGTTGTGCACGCGCACCCCGGGATCGAGGAGCAGTTCCATGGCCTCGCCGATGATTCGATTGACCATGGTTTCATCAAGAACCGCCAGCTTCGGTCGCATGCCCTATCTCCTGTAGTCCAAGTGTCGGATGGCCGGCTGCCATTAAAGAACTGTGCCCAGCCCTGCCCGCATTTCGTACCATGCCGGGCGGCATCTGTCAACGAACTGCAGGTGCGCACTGTTTGCGCGATCTTTTCGGAGCTCATTTGCGTACTAGAGAATGTGACTGGCTGACGCTCATTGCTCGCGAATTCTTTGCACGAGGGTGCCTCTATGAGGGGGACATTGCAGGATGTGTTGTCCGGTCTGAGGATGATTCGGAAAAATCCGGGTTTTGCCGCAGTGGTCGTGATTGTTCTGGCCTTGGGCGTCGGGGTGAACACCACGATTTTCGGTGTGGTCAATTCCCTGCTTTTTGCCCCCTTGCCGTATAAAGATGCCGGCCGCATCGTGACTGTCATGGAAGCCAGCGAGCGCCTGCGCTATGGCGGCCCGACGTCCTTCCGCACCTTTCTGGATTGGAAACAGCAAAACCAGGTATTGGATGACCTGGCGGCGTTTGCCCCCGAAAATGTGAACTTGACAGGGGGCGGCGAGCCGGAGCGAGTGGGTGGAGTCCGCATTTCCGAGGATGCGCTCTCCCTTCTTGGCGTGCACCCGGTTGCAGGCCGGGCTTTTCTTGCCGAGGAATTTTTGCCGGATGGCGAACGAGCAATCCTGTTGAGTCATAACCTCTGGCAACGACGCTTCGCGGGCAGCCGTCAAATCCTGGGACAAACTCTCACCATCAACGGCCAGCCCTCCACGGTCGTGGGAATCCTGCCGCCTCATTTTAAAATGGCTATGATTCTGGGCTTCGAACCGGCTCTCTGGATGCCGCTCGCACCCGGCGCTTCCGAGGATCGAGCTTCCCGAGCGGTTCTTGCACTTGCGCGGCTACGGCCGGGGATCACGCGTGAGCGGGCACAAGCCGACATGAAGGTTATCTCCCAGCGTATCGGAGAGTCGCATCCGGATACGAACCTCGGCTGGACCGCGGTGGTCGGCCCGCTGCGCGGCGAGGTCGATACCCTTGTTTATGTTTTGCTGAGCCTCATGGTCAGTTCAATCCTTGGGCTCGTCTGTGCCAATGTGATCAACCTGCTGCTGGCGCGGGCATCGGGCCGGGAGCGAGAGATCGCCATTCGCGCGGCATTGGGAGCAAGTCGTATTCGCCTGGTGCGCCAGGTACTGACGGAAAATCTGATTTTATTGGTCGTGGGAGGCGGCCTCGGAGTGCTCGCTGCGACCTGGGGATGCCATCTGATCAACTCCCGATTTGTCGACACCAACCTCGGCATGCTCGACATACGGATTGACGCCCGTGTGATGGCGGCGACACTGGGGCTCATTTTTCTTGCCGGAGCTTTGGTTGGTTTGGTCCCTGCGATGCAGATCACGCGAGCCGGCCTGAGCCAACAGTTGAAAGGTGGGGGCAGAAGCCCGGCGGGAAGCATGTCGAAACGCAGCCTGAAAAACCTGCTGGTCGCTTCCGAGGTAGCTTGCTCCCTGTTGTTGTTGATGGGGGCGAGCCTTACCCTGAAAAGCTGGTTTCGTCTTTGGGACGTCGACCTTGGGTTTCAGCCGGCACAGGTTCTCACGATGAGGATTTCGCTGACCAGCCGGCAGTACCCGGATGACGCGCGGCAAGTTGCCTTTTTTCAGGCTCTCCTGAGCCGGCTTCAGATGAGGCCGGGGATTCAATCGGCCGGAGCCACGAGCAGCCTGCCGACTACCGCAGCCGAGCGCACTTTTACAATCGAAGGGCATCCCTCTTCGGCATCCGGTGAGGCACCGCAGGCACGTTTCACCGCTGTGAGCCCCGGCTATTTCACAACCATAATCCTGCCTTTGAAATCGGGGAGGCAGTTCGCCAAGCAGGACGCGGCCGACTCCCTGCCGGTGGCCATTGTCAACGAGGCCATGGCGCGCAAGTACTGGCGCAATCAGGACCCCACGGGAAGCCGGATCTATGTGGCCGGCGCCATGCGCACCATTATAGGCGTTTCGTCTGATGTCAGAAGTGTCCCGCTCAACCTCAAGCCAGTTCCTGAAATCTATGTCCCCTTTGCCCAGGCCGCGAGTCGTGATATGGCGCTGGTCCTGAAAACCAGCACGGCAGATCCGCTCGCGCTCATCCCGGCCGTCAAAGAGGAACTGCGGGCTGTGGATCCTGACCAGCCGGTATCTAGAATCATGACCCTGGAGAAAGTCTGCGCCTCGAACATGGGAGTGATACAGTTCGGGACCTCCGTGCTCAGCCTGGTGGCGTTGGGAGCCCTGATCCTGGCGTCGGTAGGGCTCTATGGTGTCTTGTCATTCTCCATATCCCAGCGCACGAACGAGATCGGGATTCGAATCGCGCTCGGCGCTCGGCCGGTGGACGTGTTGAAGCTGGTGCTCAGGCAGGGGATGACAGTAACGATGTGCGGAGTGATACCCGGTTTGGCCGCCTCTCTGGTTCTCGGCAGGGTAATGTCGAGTTCCATCTTCGGAGTCAGTCGGGTCGAACCTGGGATCCTCGCAGGCATATCGATACTGCTCATCGTCGTGGCGCTGACCGCCTGCTATCTCCCGGCACGCCGCGCCGCAACCATCGATCCGATACAAGCCCTCCGCTCGTGACTCGCGGAAAAGACCATGGAGTAATCGACCACGCCTAGAAGGTGTGGCTTTGGCCTGCCCCGCACAGCGAATCGAATAGATCATCGGGATCGGCGTCGGAATCGGGGTCGGTATCGCTATCGGCTTGGGATTGATCTCAATTCTAGGATTCATTGGCTGCACATGATCTCGAATGACGATACCGATTGCGACCCCGATTCCGACCCCGATCCCGATGATTCCTCGCTCTTGCTTCTGGATTTTGACGGCGCCCACGGCTCGCCGGAACGGCATAGCCTTTCTGGGTCGCACGGCCAAAGGCCGTGGTTTTGGGTTGGAATAAACCGAAACCTTCGGCCCCATCGCCCCGTATCTAAGCAATACCTGATGGAGGTGGGGTATGAAGCTGGGCACAAAACTAATCCTTGCGTTCCTGCTGCTGGCAATACTGCCGCTGACCTGGATCGCGCTCTATTCCTATAATTCCTCGATCAGCGCCTTCCGCAAGGCTGTGGAAGCCGAATCCGGCGCTCTGGCGGATGAAATGGGCGGACGGATGGAAGAGGTGAGAAGGGATTTGACGAACAGGGTGGAGCGCCTGGCCAGATTTCCGTTCGCAAAGTTTATGACGCTGGAAGGGGAAAAGGCCGGCGCTCAGACCAAGCCCCTGATGAGCGATCTTATGGCCGAGATTGGAGATGCCGCTCGGCTCGTCGATACCATCGAGTTCAGCCCTTCCGCCCCACCACCGCCGGGGCCGCCGCGCCGCGGCCGCTTCTCGAAACCGGCTGCGGCAGCCTCCGCCAAATCCACGGGTGCGCCTGCAAGAGGACCCAGCAACATCGTCATTCATCTATCCCCGGAAGCGCAGCCTCCTCCGGAAAGCCGTGACATGGCAGGCGAGCCGTCCCCGGAGGGATTCGTCATGCATATCCGGCCCAATCCCGTGCCTCCGGTCCTTTCGGACCCACGAAAACAGCCTACCGAAGCAGAATTGCAGAAGGCCGCAGAGCGGCTCAAGCAGGTCCAGGAATTCCGGGTGTTCTTGGAGCAGATGAAGTCCGGCCCCAACCGCAAAAGGCCCGGCGATGCAACGATGGCGGCAGCGGAAGCTGCAAAGAGGGCGGCAGGCCAGGCTGCCGCGATGCAGCGAGACAATCCGCTGGCCAGCAATTTCGGTTCTGAGGTGCGGACCGACGGAGCGCCTGTCGGCACCATGAGAGCCCGAGTGAGTTCGCCCCAGGTATTCCAGAGCGTCCTATCGCGAAGCAGACGCCGGCAGGGGGAAATACCCTTTATCATCGACGCCGACAACAAGCTGCACACAGTTCTCGCAACAGATCAAAAAAAACTGGAGGCTCTCAAGCTTCCCGGGACCATCCAGGGTGCCGACACAGGGGCCGGCTCCCCGCAACTGGCGGATTGGGTCGTGGTAACACGGAAGGACGAATCATCCAAAATGACCTTCGGCATCGCCCGGCCCATCAGCGAGCCGTTGCGGGACATCCGCAACACGGCCGCCAGGAATCTGGGTCTCGGCCTGGGCATGGTGGCGCTGGCACTGGTTGGGATCATTCCTTTCTCCAACCATATGCGGCGCAACCTGGAAGCGTTGACCAGGGGCGCCAATGAATTGGCGCGCGGCAATCTGGATGCGCGCGTGCATATTCGATCGCGGGACGAAATCGGCCAGCTGGCAGAAAGCTTCAATCGGATGGCTCACGATCTCAATGAAAACCAGAAACATCTGGTCGAGCAGGAACGGATGCGCAAGGAACTGGAGATGAGCCGCAAGATCCAGGAGGAGCTGCTGCCCAAGCGGCCGCTGCACATCGGCCTCGTCGAGGCTAAGGGCGTATCCATCCCGGCACGTGAGGTTGGGGGCGACTTCTTCAACTATTTTCCCCTCACGGGAGGGGAATTGGCTATTCTGGTGGGCGATGTGTCCGGCAAGGGAGTCGCAGCTGCGATTCTGATGGCGAATCTGCAGGCAACGCTGCAGGCCCGCTTGCCGCTGGTCCGCGATCTGGACCAGCTCGCCAGGCAGCTCGATTACGAGATCAGCGCCAGCACGCCGCAGGAGGTCTTCCTGGCTCTGTTCATGGCGGTCCTGAGTCCAGGAGAAAACCAGTTGCGCTATGTCAATGCCGGTCACAATCCTCAGTTTGCCCTTCACAGCACAGGCGGAATCGAGCGTCTGGAATCCACAGGACGGCCTCTTGGCCTGCTTCCGGGCGGAGATTATGTCGAACGCCGCATCAAGCTCTCGGAGGGGGATGCCCTTTTCCTGTACACCGATGGCCTGGTCGAAGCGGAGGACGCTGACGGCCGCGAGTTCGGACAACAAAGACTCGAGAACCTGCTGATCGATGCGCAACAAAAGAGCATCAATGAGATCCTGACCCTTGTAGAGCAGGAAACCCGGCAACACCGCGGAGAGAAGGAGGCTGCCGACGATGCTACCATGCTGGTCCTGAAGATCGGCACCTGAAGAAAGCAGGTGCCGTATCTGTAGAATCCACTTTTTACATTAGAGATCGCGTCGAAATCTTACCTGGGCTCCGGATTCTAATCTGAAAAGTGGATTCTACAGATGTGACCCCCTTTTCACTCGCGCAAAGCCCCGGAGGGGCCGAAAGATAATAGCCGGGGGCGCAAGCCCCCGGATAG